>JAZQZM010000011.1:0-60933 GCA_045634085.1 Bacteroidaceae bacterium | reverse complement strand
GCTGTAATGCGAGAGCAGAGAGTGCCCGCATTCTATGCCGAGCTACGAGGAGGAAAAGCCACTTAGTGGGTTAATTTACTAAGCGTAAATGAGCATTTTGAGGGCGAGCACAACAACAAAAGAACCTTTTTAGTCGGCCTCCTTTTTTATGCCATCATGACATGCAATAATAGTAAAATACCGATATTTATCTTACCTTTGCAGTGTTGCCTTAATGAAATATCCTCTGGAATATATGAATTGTCTGCTGTTTTGCCTGGCTATGCTGTTGCTGCAGCCCTCATTGTGTCTTGCGCAAAGCAAGGACAAGGCTACCACATACACGGCCGCGTATGCCGGCGAGACGCGCGATGTCCTGAAATTCTACAAAAAACATTACGACACATTCAAGAAGCACTTCCCCGGCATGAGTGAGAGCATGCTCAAGGTCGTATACTCCGTTGTTGCTCCCGAAGTGAGCCAGTATGACCCTATGACCGATTTCTTTGAGGTAAAGGCTCTCGAGGCAAAATATGTGAAGGATGGCAGCTGTAACTATAGCATCGGCTATTTTCAGATGAAGCCGGTCTTTGTGGTGAGTCTTGAAAAGGAGGTCTTCAGCAATGCGTCGCTAAGGAAAAAGTACGGGAAGCATCTTGCATATGCCAAAGGAAAGGACGGTGTTACAGTGAGGAAGGAACGTCTCGAACGTATGTGCAAAATCGAGTGGCAGATACGCTATCTTGCAATATTTATCGATATTGTAAAACTGCGTACTGCGAAATGGGGGCTCAAAAGCAACAAGGAGAAGGTTCGTTATTGGGCAACGCTGTACAACGCCGGGCTTTACCTGAACAAGGGACGTGTGAAAAACCGTCAGAACGTAAAGCAGTTCCCGCGCGGAACCAAGGAGTTCAACTACTCGGCCGTGGCGGTTGAACTGTATGGCAAACTTGTGGAGTGAGATTGCTCCTCATATTCAGTAATTGAGGAATAGAAGATATTCTCCTTTTGCGTGTATGGTAAACTCTTCGCCCGTGCATTCGTTAAGCGTGCCTTGCCACCAGTTGTTGAAGTCGTAGATGGGGTAGAGCAACCCCTGGGCCTGCAGTTCCTTGGCGGTGATTGCAAATATCGATACCTGTTGTCCTTTGCGGCATGGCAGTGTTGTGTCGCCATTGCATGAAATGAACATGCCATGGTCGGTGAATGAATACACATTGGCACCGCTACGGGCATACTCGATAAGCAGGCTTATGTTGCCTATCGTGTGGTCCTCGCGACGGCCTGTGGCCCCTACAATCGCTATGCGTCTTTTCCCCTGTTCCATGCAGTGGCGTACGGCCTTTGTCTGGTCGTTGCTCTCCTGCTCGCCTATTATGTGCAACAGATGTACATATTTCTCGCGGTTCTCTTCGCTTATGGAATCCCCGTCGCCCACAATGGCGTCGGGTACATGCCCAGTGGCTATGTAGCGGTCGGCAGCACCGTCGCACCATACTGCGTACGGCGCATTGTGCAATATCTCCAAAGGCTGCTGGGCTGTGGGGTACTCGCCGCCTGCCACAATAACGGCATCAAAAACATTATCCTTCATTCTGCATCAGTTTTTTCCATTTGAAGTATCCAAAGATAGCAATAATCGCATATACGGCATAGAGTATTGCTGTGAAATGGAGTCCTTTATACACATAGAGTGCGCTGCTTGCTACATCGACGATGCACCACACCCACCATTGCTCGATGTACTTGCGTGCGAGCATCCACATTCCTACAATGCTCAACGCTGTGGTAAACGAGTCGGCCCAGGCGACGGTGCTGTCGGTGTAGCATATCAGCAACCATGCGATGAACAGTTGGGTGGCAATGTATACGGCCACAATACCAATCCACGTCTTTGCCGGCGTGTGGCTTATCGCCAGTTCGGCTTCTCTCTTATCCTGCTTGCCGAACAGACGGAACCCTGTCTTCCAGGCCAGCCAGCCGTAGAGTGCAATGACAAGGTAGTAGATGTTTACAGCAAAGTCGGCATAGAGCCCTGCATCGTAGTATACGAATATGTATATCGCCGGCATTATTATGCCTGCAATCCACAGATATATGCTCGCGCGGTACTCCAGCCACAGGTACACAATGCCTGTAAGTACTCCCAAAAGTTCAAGGATGTTGTCCATCTTTTTAAATGTGAAATCAGATATCAAACTTTCATCTGATTGAAACTTGTTTTTTCACTCGCTTGCACAAGTTTCCCGTTTATTTAAAGTTCTATATTCAAGTGTCCAAGTACATTTATGCCGGCCTGGGCGGCGTAGCCGGCATAGTTGTAACGGTGGCGGGTGCCATTGTCATCGGTGTAGTATCCGCTGCCGGCATATCCGTTGCTCTCATACTCCTCGTCAAAGAGGTTATATACGGTGGCGCCTATTGTCATGCTCTTTGTTCCCGGCAACCTGAATGTATATGCCAGGCGCAGGTTGCTTACAGTGTAGGCATCGAGGCGGTGCTCCTCCTGTCCGCTGTTGCTCATGTACTGCTTGCCCACATACTGTGTCTGCAACGACACGTCGAGCCCTCGCCAGTTGTAGGCAATGCTGTTGCCCACGATTATCTCTGGAGAGAACGAGAGGCGTGTCTCGTCGTGTGCTATATCCCAACGTGCGTATGTGTCATCGTCGTACAGCACCTCGGTAAACTCTTTTATGCGGTTGCGGCTGAGGGTGGCATTGGCATCCCAACGGAATCCGCAAGGGAGTGAGGCGCTTGCAGTAATCTCTATTCCTGCGCGATAGCTGTCGGGTATGTTAGCTGCAAGCGGCTCGCCAATCTCATTCAGCTCGCCGGTGAGTACCAGTTGCTCCTTGTAGTCCATGTAGTAGAGGTTGACGCCCGCCTTCAGTATCTTGCCGGCATATGTGTAGCCAACCTCATAGTCGGTAAGGCGTTCGGCCTTCGGGTGCTCGTGGAGCTTGCCGTCGGTGTAGTTGTTGCGGGTAGGTTCCTTGTGCGCAATGCTCACCGAGGCAAACAGGCGGTTCCTGCTGTCAATCATCCACGAAAGACCCGCTTTGGGGTTGAAGAAACCGAATGTCTCGTCTGTGTCAAGTCTCTGCAGTGCGCCGGTGGCATCGTTCCACTTGTCGTTGTCTCCGTATATGCTGTACGCTATGTGGCGGTATTGCAGGTCGGCATATACGTTGAGGCTCTTTGTCACGCTGTAGTCGGTCTTCAGGTATATGTTGGCATCGTTCTTTGCGCCGTTGTTGCGGTAGTATTCGTGGTTGGGATGCAGTTCGCCCAAGTAATCCTTTACCCACAGCACCTCTCCGTAGTGCCTGCCGAAATAGCGGTTTGCACCACCGCCCAGCGATGCGTTCAGCCTCTCACTCCTGTAGTTAAGCGAGAATATGGCACCGCCAAAATGGTTGTCCATCGCCTTCTTGCGTACAAGGTCGCTGCGCTTAACCTCGTTGCCGTCGTGCATGAATGGCTGCAGGGCATACTCCACAAGCTTGCGGCTCTGCTTGTACTCCTGGTAGTAGCCGTCGCCCTTTGTGTAGTGCAGGCCAATGTTCATCTTCCAGCTGCTGTTGAACTCATGGTCTATAAGCAACTGCAGGTTCTTCTGTGTGTAGTTGTCGGTCTGGTCATCATAGTAGTGCGCTTTGCCGTCTGCATCGGTGTACATGTAACCGCAGCTGTTGTAACGACGGCCATACATCTGCATCTCCTCTTTGCTTGCATAGTTCCAGGCATGGTATGTCTGTTCACGGCCGGCAAAGGCAATGAGCCTTGCCGTAGTGCGGTTGCCGTAATATGCTCCCTGAATGTAGTATGAGCCGAGGCTGGTGCTTGCGCGGTCAATGTAGCCGTCGCTGCCGATGTCGGAGAGTCGCAGGTCCACAGCCCAGTGTCCGTTTACGATTCCCGTTCCTGCGCGCAGGCTCTCCTTGTGTGTGCCGAACGAACCGAATGAACCGCTGAACCCGGCATAGGGTTGCGTGTTGTATTCACTCGTCAGCATATTGATACTTGCGCCGAATGCTCCAGCACCGTTGGTCGATGTTCCAACACCGCGCTGAATCTGTATATCCTTGACGGATGACGCCAGGTCGGGCATGTTTACCCAAAATACGGTGTGGCTCTCGGCGTCGTTCACAGGGATGCCGTTGGCCGTCACGTTTATTCTGCTGCCGTCGGTGCCGCGTATGCGCAGGCTTGTGTAACCAATTCCTGCACCGGCATCACTTGTTGCAACTGCACTCGGAGTCATTGTCACCAGGTAGGGGAAATCCACTCCCGTGTTGTGCCTCCTTATCTCTTCCCTGCCGATGTTGGTGTAGGCGACAGGCGTCGTCTCCGTAGCACGGATTGACATGATTTCAACTTCCTGCAACGTCGTGTGCAGGGTGTCACTTACCGCCTCCTGCGCATAGAGCACAGAGGGCAAGGCTGCCAAAACAAGGCAGCCGAGCAATGTTCTTCTTCTCATTGCAATTCCAATAATTTATGGAGCAAGGGGATAAAAAAAGAAATCCTCCATACTCCGTCGTTAAACAGAAAATGGGGATTTTCCTGTGCGCTTATACTATTGGAATGTGGTATAAGCTATTCCCTACGCCGGCATTACCCGGATCAGGTTCATGGGTATGATCTCAGCCTCTGTGCTGCAAGTGCTGCACAAGTTTAGGCACCCCGTTTTTGAAATCTGCCGCAAAGGTAATGAAAAACCCTTTGCCCGCCAAAACAAAAATGGCTGTTTTTTGAGAGTGAGGATGCTGTTTGTGATTTTTATATTTTTGAACCAAAGCTCCAGGATTAACTGCGCTTACTTTGAAAAATTTTGAAGCGACTTTCATGTTTCTCGTTCGTTTGTTGTATCTTTGAAATATCAAATACACCACTTTATGACACCTACGAATTTGAGGATGGTTGTGACTTGCTTTTAAATTTGTATCTTTGAAATATCAAATACACCGATATACTGAAGAGGAATATGACGATGGCGGTTGTGACTTGCTTTTAAATTTGTATCTTTGAAATATCAAATACACCACTCATGGGTATGGAATATGCTAGTCTTATGTTGTGACTTGCTTTTAAATTTGTATCTTTGAAATATCAAATACACCTTTCGATGTCTTGAATGTACCGTTTTTCAGTTGTGACTTGCTTTTAAATTTGTATCTTTGAAATATCAAATACACCATTCACTATGTAATATGTGTGTACCTCTTGGTTGTGACTTGCTTTTAAATTTGTATCTTTGAAATATCAAATACACCTCAACGTATGATGATTGATGCCCCAAGTTAGTTGTGACTTGCTTTTAAATTTGTATCTTTGAAATATCAAATACACCGTTTGTAACACGCGACCCTCGCGATATGGGTTGTGACTTGCTTTTAAATTTGTATCTTTGAAATATCAAATACACCATAATTTTCTGACCAAGAATATGCCTCTTGTTGTGACTTGCTTTTAAATTTGTATCTTTGAAATATCAAATACACCGAGTAGCCTCGCGGGGCGTACGCACTTCGTGTTGTGACTTGCTTTTAAATTTGTATCTTTGAAATATCAAATACACCCAAATTCAAAATAAAGTAAAACGATTTCCGTTGTGACTTGCTTTTAAATTTGTATCTTTGAAATATCAAATACACCACAATGTGTGTAAGATGTTGTGTGATAAGTATTTGTGGCGCTTTTTAGAAAATAAAAAATAAGGTGTATTAAAAAAGGATTTGCATTGTATTGTGCAAATCCTTTTTTCTATTATCAGAATAATTCCAATTGTTGAGGCTCCAGTTCTTTCTTGATGTGTTGGCATCCGCGGAACAGTTCCATTTGACTGAATTGCTTGTCGGTTATTGTCAGGATGCCGACATAACCCTCTTTGGGCAGCCATTTCTTTACCCTTTTAATGTGGACTTCGGCATTTTCTCTGCTTGGGCAATGGCGCAGGTATATCGAAAATTGGAACATCGTGAATCCGTCGCGCAAAAGTTGTTTCCTGAATTCGGCATATATTTTGCGTTCGCGCTTTGTCTCGGTGGGCAAATCAAAAAAGACAAAAATCCACATTATCTGATATTCGCTGAATCGTTCAATCATTCCATTGTAGGGTATACTATTTTGCGTATCTCTCCACTATAACATTTGTAAAGCGAGGCGGTGGTCATTCCAACCGCAATCATCAATGGGCTACGTCGTTCGTTTATCAGTACATCGATAACCGGTATGGATAGCAACTTACCCTTTATCTCTGTTGTCAGTGTCGTTATGTCGGTTCCGCTATCCACAATTTCGGTAACCAGTTTGTCTACAAAAGGCCGATATGGCTCCATTATATCATCGGCAAGGCAATAGGCATTGTATCGGTTATGGTGGTGGATTCCCAAAGTGGGCAGCATACCGCTTGCAACCAGTGAACGGGCCACAACTGCACGAAGAATTGCATATCCGTAATTTAGCAGATTGTTAGGCGGAATGCCTTCCCTGTCTCTATTGAAACCCTCAATGTGTCCGAACATGTTCTGCCAATAGAATGCAGCAGCACGTCCTTCGAGGTTGTCGCTGTCGCCGCTTTTGACCTGTTTGGCCCAGGCTTCCATGTTGCCGCATTCAACTCCACGTTGTTGAAGCAATACGGCTGCCTGATTCGCAATTTTTGCCTGAATGGTCTGTTGCCATAGTTGTTTCTTTAGTGGTAAGGACGCCTCTATCTGGTGCTTGAATCTTTCACTTTGCGTTGTGTTGCCATCAAGCGGCAGCATTAATCCTGCAGGCATTCGGTGCTCATCGCATGATATGACTGCTACATTATTTTCCAGCAATGCGCTTAATGCTCCTTGTGTTATAGTTATCTGTCTGTTGTCGAGAACTACAACTCCAATGTCTTCAATTGGGATTTGTTTTACTGCCGAGGCTTTGAAACTATCGGGCAGGGTATTGTTCTTTTCCACCTCGGGTAAACGGATTTCCAGTTGGGCATATTTCACACTCAAGTAAGCGGGATTGCCGAAATATAATGTGCGTTTTATCATATTTCCGTTATTTTGCCGGTTATACTTATATGGACTTTATGTGGGTTTTTGTCTTCAAATGCTCCTAAACTTTGAACGATAATGAGTTTTTTCATTTGTTTTGATAGCATTTCATTTTTTACTCCGTTGTATTTGTCATCAACGGTGGTTTCTAAGTGATGCCTAAAACAATAATTGTTGTGCGCTAGTTTTTGTACTCGATACAAATATTTGCTCATTGTGGCATAGTCTTCTTTTTGCATGGCATCGTGGTACAGTTCATCAGCCATGCCAAGGATGAACATCTCGTTCTGTTGCATTGAGAACTTGTATTCCCAGTTTGCTGATGGTGGCAGTTGATTCAAGAACGATTCAGGCATTCTGTCTGTAACCATATCCCATGCTTCGGCTGGGTTGGTAATAATGGTTGGAATGCCATTTTTTTTGCGTTCAACAGCGTGCCAGAATGTGACAATGTGTTCCTGCAGCTTGCCTTTTTCATCCACATATATGGCAACATGGTGGTTATTGCCTGGTTTAACGAACGCAATAGGTTCGTTGTGCTCGTTATAACGCACCGGAACGACTGCATTCAAACCAGTTTTGCACCTTACACTGCGTATTGCATGCCCCTGATGGTCGAGTACTGGTTCGGCAAAAGCCTTTTCGGGCTTGCCACCGAATTGCTCCAACCTTTCGCGCAGGATTTCACGTATGCGCTTGTCTATAACAGAGTCTAGGTCTTTGGGAGTTATGTTGCCAATCTTGTATTTTATGACATACTCCTGCTTGCCGGTCTTGTTGTCTTGTATGCGTCCGTATACACTCTCTTCACTCAATGCGCCTCGTGGTATTGTGATACCCTGTTGAACACATATGCGCTTGCCGCCTTTGTATATGTAGCGTTTGCCTGTGCTTGCCGCACGTTTTCCGCTTTTGAATGATACCGCAATGCCTTCAATAGCCTGTTCTACCTCGGCAGTGGAGAAATGTGGCTGCATTTTTATGTATCGTTCAAGGCGTGTCAGGCGCTGGCGTGTCTCTGAATTCTGCTTTTCATCGTTAAAGGAACTGAATGAAACATCCTTCAATGAGCTCAGGTTGTTGATGCGCTGTATATATCCTTGCTTTGTGCAGGCGATTGTAAGTGCATCTATAGCGTGGTGGCGGTGGTCCATACGTTTTGACCAACCGGTAATCCGTTCAACCTCAATCTTCTTGCCGTTGACTTCACGTTCAACCATTTCTGTAAGTCCGGCATCTTTGTAACGGTTGAAATTGAGGGTGTGCAATACCTCATCCCAGCCCCATAGATGGCGCAGGAAATCGGTTATGCTGCCGCTTGTTGAATATACATTGTGGCAAACGGTCTGCAGTATCTCCTTTGCCTTCTTTGCTATGTATTGGCTTTCACGCAATTGGCGTTCAATAAAGTCGGTTGGCAGTTCGCTTGCCGGCATAAGCAGTTTCTTGCGCTTGCCTTGTGAAATACCTATTGGGATTGGTAGTTGTGGGTTGTATTTCTCGGCCAAGTCGTTTATGCGTTCAATATATGCGTTGAAATCCCCCTCGCTTTTGGTCTTCATATAATCAAACGCAGTGCGGTTGTTCTTCTCCTTGTTACATTCACTGCAAGAACATACTTTGTTGGCAAAACTGTCATCAAAAATAACCGAACGTGGAATTATATGTTCAACCTCTACACCAAAACCGAGCAGGAACTCTTTAGCGCTTACGGTCTTGCCGCAGTAGATACAGATGTGCTCACTCTCCTCCCACATCCTGTATTTCTGTATGCGGGAACGGGTGGGGGCCAATCCGTATTCGCTTTGTATGCGTCGGGCAATCTCTTCATTCTGTTTCTGGTTTCTTGCCATAGCTTTTGTGGCCGAGTCTCTCTCTTCCTTGTTCTGCTTGAGTTCGCGTGCAAGTTCTACACGTATTTCATCAAAACGTCCATGTTCCTGCATCAGCGCATTTACAAGATTTATAAGCTGGTTCAGGATTTTCTCCACAACAGGCTGGCGCAGTTCGCCTTTCTTTATCGGCAGCAGCCTCTCGGCAAGTTCGCGTGCCTCGTTCTGCTCCTTTGTGAGTGTGGTGTCATTGTAACCCGCCATCTGTTTGGCATCGTGATACTGCATGCCGTCCTGCAGATAAGGCAGAACCTTGCGTATTGCACGCGATGACTTGTTGCTATAACCAGCCTTGACGAAGTCAATCTGACAAAGATTGCCGATGACTGTTTCGTCTATTATATTGAATTTGTTTTTGAGAGTTTCTCTCAATACATCAATGTCTGAAATGGAGTATAGTGCATGCCACAGTTCATAAAGAGGCTGTTTCTCAAACGATGAATCAATGATCTTTACAGCAGAAATCTCGCCAGTCTCTTTATTTACAAAATCCCTGTCTGCAATGCTCAAATCGAATTTTAGCAGGTGGTGGTACTCCTTGTGGTTTCCCAAAGCCTTGCTTATGGCGCAGTATGTTGTATTACCCTGCAGACCATTGCCTACAGCTTTTCCGAATTGCCACTCTTTTGTCTTGATACCGAGCTTTGATTTCAGGTCATTTGCCTTCAACTTTTCATTGGTGTTCATGAAGTCGAAGATTTTCTGTTTCTGTTCTAATGATATGTATAGTATATCATTGAACTTGTTCTCAATTTTGATGTTGTTTATGCTCTCCCATATTTTGCATACTTGGAACAGTGGTGACGTGCGTGGGGCAACCTTTGGACTGCAGTCACGCATTAGCCCGTTGTGCTCCTTGAAATGTATTTCCAATGAACATCTTCCTACAAGGTGCTTGCACGATTTCAGCGGGCGTTGGTGGAAAATGATATAGTCACGTATATGTGCAATGATTTCATCGGTCAAAACTTCGGGGTAGAAACCTTTTTGACGTGACATTATTGCGTCAAATTCCTCCATGTATGCAATGCGTGGGAATATGCGTTCCTTGCACCTGAATGCAGAGGACGATTTCAATCCGTTGTACAGGAACTCGCCAATAGTCACTCCTTGTTCGTTGATTTCTTTGTGCCTTTGAAGAACATTTGACACGTATTCCCCCTGCTTCTTATCGCCATAGTCGGCCTTTACTGTGCGGTAACCTCGCTTCTGGTTGATGTGGCACAGTACGCGACCAAGTTCCAAAAGAGATATCTGCTCATGTACGGCTTTTGCACGTAGCCCCCATAGCTCAAGTTTACTGAGCTTGAGTGCAGTGCCATTGTACATGCCCAATTGCGCAAGTTTCTCAAGTAGTAATGCCCTGCGCAACTGATAGCGGTCATATCCCTTGCGCTGTGTCCTGCTCTTTGTCCTGTCGGCATTCTTTGTCAATGCCTGTCCTTTTGAGAATTGCGTGCTCTCATCGGTGCTTAATGGGATGATGCGGCTACCGATAGCTACAATCCTGTCTTTCCCAGCGCAGCACTCTTCTGATATGATTTCTTTGCTATGTTCTTCAATGACAGCCCATCCGATGCTTGATGAGCCTAAATCCAAGCCTAATACCCGTTTCATGAACGACAAATTTAAAAGAGTTATAAAGAATATCACAAATCTAAATAATAATTTGGAAAATTCCGAATAGTATCATACATTTGTCGTACAAATTTAAAAGCAAATCACAATAAGGATTATTCCGTTGTGAAAACATTCAAGGTGGCCTCACAAGGTCGCCTTTTTTATTTCTTGCCACTTCCCGTGTGTGGTGCTTGTACAGCTTTACTCTTTTTTGGAATATTTCCCATATATTTGCACAATTATGATACGGTTTAGGAAAATTGCTTTAAGGATGTTGGGATGTGTGGCGGTGTTGTCGTCCCTTGTTTCATGTGGTGGGGGCGGGCAACAGTTGTCTGCAGTTGTGCTGCCGCTTGACAGTGTGCGCAACGGCGATATCGTATTCCGCCGGGGGTGCAGTTTCTCCAGTGAAATGATTATGTCGCACGAAAGGGATAACAAGTACACCCATATAGGTATCGTGTACAGGAATGACAGCGGCTGTTTTGTGATTCATGCGGTGAATGAGGAATATGATTTTCCGGGGGATTTTGACAGGGTGAAGATTGAACCTATTGAGACTTTCTTTGCCCCTGACAGGGCCAAGGCCGGGGCAATGTGCCACAGCTGGTTGGGGGACAGTGTGCAGGAGGTGATTGTGTCGCGGGCTATGGAACTGGTGCGCGACAGTGTGCGTTTCGATTCGGGCTTCAACCATGATGACTGCGCAGAACTCTACTGCTCGGAACTGATTTACATGCTGTACCGTGATGTGGGCATTGACATTACCGAGGGGCGTCGCACGCCTGTGGGTGTGATGTTCCTGCCCGATGAGGTGATATTCCCCGATGACATATTGCTCAATAAAAATCTACAGGAATTTTTTGTTTTTTGAAAAAATGTACTTCCTTTGCGGTATGTAATTGCGATTTATTAATTAAAAACAATACGGTTATGAAGAAATTCTTGTCTATGGCAGCCATGTTGCTGTTTGTCGGTTTTGTGGTAAGTTGTGGCCCAGCCACTCCATCTGATATTGCTGCTGACAGCATTGAGTATATAAAGGCTGGTGATTATGAGTCTTATGTCAATACATTTGACATGAGTGTTGAGGAGAAACAGCAGTATCGCGAGATGTGCGAGAAGAAGGTCTCAAAAGGACTTGAGCAGAAGGGTGGAATTACTAGTTACAAAGTAGTGAGTGAGACCATAAGTGAGGATGGTACCCAGGCTACCGTAGAGGTGTTGATTACTTATGGTGATGCTGAGTCTGAGATAAGCAAATTCAAGTTTGTCAAGGATGGCGAGGTGTGGAAACAGGTTATGGCTAAATAACCGTTCAGGATATTAAAGAACCCGCCGGAACCCCCAACGGAGTTCCCTCGGTTTCTTTATTGCATGTTGTTTTGTACATTTAATCTATATTATATTAATTAATTGATAATTTTATTATATATTCGTCCCATATTCCCAAACTATGGGCTAATACTAACCTTTATTCAATATTTTATGAGAAAATCTTTACTTTCTTTGCTTTCGCTATTTGCTGTGGCAAGTGTGTTTGCACAGGTGCCTTTTAAGGTGACTACCATTGAGAATGGTGAGTTTGCCGAGGGTACTACATGGTACACAATGGGCATTGGCGACGGTGCAAAACTTATCAAGGACAATGCCGGTGCCGACCACATTGCACTTGGAACTTCAACTCCTAAAGGTAATGATGATGAACTGTGGTGCTTCGTGGGCAACGCAACAGATGGCTATGCTCTCTACAACAAGCAGGCTGGTGTGACAAAGGTGCTTGCATCAAAGACAACCATGGGTACACTTGCCGGCTATGATGGCACAGGTGGCTCTACTTATCCCACAATGCAGGATGCCGCAAACCTTCCCGAGGGTTATGTCGGCCGTTGGGATTTTGCATCGTCTAACAAGATTTCGGGTGTCAACGGCTATTTCATGAGAATTCACGGTACAAACTATGCCGTGAACAACTTCGGCGGTATTGGCAAGCTCGCTTTCTGGGCCGAGGGCGCTGATGCCGGTTCTACAATCGTGTTCACTGCAGCCGAGACTTCTGTCGAGATTCTTGCATCTAACGGTACATTCACTGCAAGCAACGCAAACGGTACATGGCACTCAAAGTGGGAGAGCAGCCAACTCGCAGGCTTCTCTTTGTCGGCAAATGCCAACAACATGACAACATCGGGCGATTACATCGCAGGTTATTCGGGCCAGTCAGGTTCTTGTACCTACACTCTTACAGCACCCGAGGGTCTTGTAGTTGCAGGCTACAGCTTCGACTATGTGAATACAAACAACGATGGCAGCTATACATTGACAATTGCAGCCGAGGGTAAGAACGTTACATCATCGGCTACAGTACAGCACCTTGATATTGAGGTTGCCGACCCTGCACGCACTGTGTCATTCACACAGACCGGTGCAAACAAAGGTATCACATTCTCTAACTTCGTTGTTTACATGAAGCTCGACATCCGCACTCCGGAGCCTGCATTCGACGTGTTCCCGACACTTACAAGCGGTGATATCCCTTACCGTATCCCAGCCATTGCGACTGCAAAGAACGGTAACATCATCGCTGTTGCCGACTACCGTCACAGCCGCGCCGACATCGGTATGGCTACAAACGGCCGTATTGACTTGCGTGCACGTATAAGCAAGGATAACGGTGAGACATGGGGTGACATCTTCGACATCATCCAGGGTAAGGGTGCTGCCGGCATCGATGCTTCGAACAATGACATGTACGTTGGTTTCGGCGACCCTGCAATCGTTGCCGACCGCGAGAGCAACCGCGTGCTTGTAATCAGCTGCTCGGGTAATGTATCGTTCCCTAGCGGACAGCGCAACAACCACCAGGGTATCGCACACTTCTACAGTGAGGATTGCGGCGAGACATGGAGCACACCTGTTGACCGTGCCGAGTCAATCTACTCACAGTTCGACAATACACAGCATGGTCCTGTACGCGCAATGTTCGTAGGTTCGGGCAAGATTTCACAGAGCCAGTACATCAAGGTCGGTGATTACTATCGCAACTACTGTGCTGTTCTTGTGAAGAACGTAAACGGTACACACGTGAACTTCGTTCTCTACAGTGACAACTTTGGCGAGAACTGGACTGTACTTGGCGGCGCAGAGGTTTCACCTATCCCAAGTGGTGGTGACGAGCCAAAGGCTGACGAGTTGCCCGATGGTTCTGTAATCATCAGTTCACGTACCACAGGCGGACGTATCTATAACATCTTCTCATACACCGACAGCAAGAAGGCCGAGGGCTCATGGGGTACATCAAAGTACTCTAACTCAAGCAACAACGGTACTGTTGCAGTTAACAACTCTACAAACGGCGAGATTATGTTCGTTCCTGCAAAGAGAGCTGCCGATGATAAGAAGGTTTACCTTGCATTGCAGTCAGTACCTCTTGGCTCGGGCCGTGCAAACGTGGGTATATATTACAAGGAACTTGAGACACTCGAGGACTTCATTTCTCCCGATGCTATTGCTGCCGATTGGGACGGCCGTCACCAGTCGAGCTACCTTGCCGGTGCATATTCTACAATGTGTCTGCAGCACGACAATAATGTAGGATTCCTTTATGAGGAGGATACTTATGGTACAGACGGTGGCGGTTATACCATAGTGTACAAGAACTACAGCATAGAGTACATTACCGACAGTGCATACGTGTACGACGCTGAAGTCGACAAGCATGCGATTGTTGCAGCAGGTATCGATGCAAAGATTGCTGCATTCGATACAGAGGCTCCTGTTTATGTAGGTTCTGTTGATGCAAGTTCTTTGAATGCTGTTGCCGAGCTTATTGAGGCATACAAGGCTGCTCCTTCGTATGAGACATATGAGGCTATCAATGCCGGTATTGCAAACATGCCACGTCTTGAAGTTGAGGCAGGCAAGTGGTACCGCATCCGCAATTCGGCACGCAGCAACGCTACACTTTACCTCACCCCCGAGGCAAGCCGCGTATCAACAGCTACATCGAATGTGAACAATGCCAATCAGTTGTTCTCTTTCGTTCCTACAGGCAACGCTAAGGAGTACTATCTCTACAACGGTAACTACCAGTATATGCTTGGCCCTCTTGGCAACAACGAGACACAGCCAATTGTGACAACAGACAACGCCGCTGCCGGAAAGTGGAAGATTGAGAGCACAACCACTGGTTTGAGCTCAATCGTATGCCAGAACAAGACAGGCAGCAACACCGGCCTTCACCTTGCAGGTGACAATGTGCGCCTTGTGCCCTGGACAAACAATGCCGAGGCATCACTCTGGTACATTGAACCTGTAGAGGAGTTTGCTGTGACAATCAACGAATATGCTGCCGTGTGCATGCCTTTTGCAATGACATTGCCCGAGGGCGTTGTAGCATACGTTGCTGGTGAGGCCAAGGATGTCGATGGCGTTACTGTTGCTCCTTTGACAGAATATGGCAGCGGTGTTGTTGCGGCAGGTGTTCCTGTAATCCTTGCGGCCGAGAACGGTACTTACGCTATTGGCGTAGGTGGCGAGGCTGCTGCATTCGAAGGCGAGAACATGCTTGGTGGCGTTCTCAAGAGTGCAAGCGTAAGCTCTGCTAATTTGTACAAGCTTAACAGTGGCAAGTTCGTGAAGCGTACAGCAAGCAACGGAACAATTACTGCAAATACTGCATACTACACAGCCGACAGCGAGGCTACATCCATTGAACTGCAGAAGGGTGAGGCAACATCAATTGCCGGTGTTGCAACCGAGGATTCTCAGGTGAAGTTCTACGACCTCAAGGGTAACCGTGTTGAGAACCCTGTACGTGGTATATATGTTACTTCAGAAGGTACAAAGGTGCTTGTAAAATAAGACCCGCAGGGGTTGACTAAAAGGCCCTTAATGAAATATAAAACGATATACGGCAGGGCGCGCCTGGCCGTTTCTCGTTTATATGTATGTGCCGTCAGCTCAATTTCCTTATTATGCTGTCTATCGAGAACTCTCCCGGGCCGCAGAAGAACAGGAGCACGAAGATTGTAAGGTACATCATTGCCGGCTCAACAATGTTCAGTGGGTCGCCCCCATGGAAAATGAACACGGCAACGCACATGCTGAATATTATTGGGATTAGACTCAGACGGTACAGTGCGCCAAGGATGACGCCGAACGAGCATAGTATTTCGGCAAAGAGTACCAGCCAGAACGATAGTGTGGCACCAATCCCTATGGGGTCGTAGAATGTCTCGCTGGCATCCTTGAACATTATCCACTTGGCAACTCCATGGCTCATGAAGAGAAAGCCGAAGATGACGCGTGCTGCAAGCAGTATGAGTGACTCTGTCATAGGGGTCTTCGGTGGCAGCAGCAAATAATTCCTGATTCTTCTTATAGACATGATATGCGGTATTTCTTGTGATAAGAAACACCGCATATCATGCTTTTGTTCACGGGACGACTGTCCAATGCTTTACTCTGTCGGGATGACATGATCATTGGGTCGACTGCTATATTATTGCTTTTATTTGAGCTCGAAGCGAACGTTTACGTTGAAACTGTATGTAATCTTGCCAATGCTTATTACGGGCGACGAAACCGTTTCCTCGTTGGCTACAGCATCCTCGAGCACCATGTTGGCACGCGCCTTGTAAAGGCGAGGCTGTGTCTGTCCGCTGTTCATCCATGAGTTTATGCTTATGGCCTTGCCAATCTCCTGCCCAATGGCTCCTGCAAGCACTCTGGCCTCGGACTGTGCCTGTTGCATTGCCTCAACAGCCATCTCGTTCTTCAGTTCCTGCTCCTTGGTGAACTTTACCTGTGAGAGCTGTATGTCCGATATCTGACGTTTCTCGAGTGAGGCGATGACCTGCTGCATTATCGTCGCGTCGTAGAGCTTGAGTGTGTATGTGGCTTCGGTCTTGGGCTTTATCTTCTTGGAGAATGTGCTGTAGCTCACCTCGCTGCCCATGTAGTTGATGCTGAGGCATTCGGGGATGTCAATGCGGTTCTCCTTGAGTGCACCTATCATTGCTTCCTGCATCTCCTCAAGGCTCTTCTTGCCTTTGTAGTCACTCTCGCTTATTACAATTCTTAGATACAGCTCGTCGGGGGTGACTTCGCGCTTAACTGTTGTGCTCATGTCAATGTATGGTTTTGCATCAACCTGGCTCTTTCCAGCCTGTGGCAGGGCACAGAGCATGACTGCAATTGCTGCAGCAATGATAAACATCTTCTTTTTCATAACCTGTAGTGTCTTATGCAAAGAGAGATGCAACTCCGTTGCCGGAATCACATCTTTCTTTTGTTATTCTGCTCCAAATGTGGGAAATACTCCTGTACCGGGCAAATATATTAGCAATAGTTAACGCGAATTAGGTATTTTTTACTCCTCTCTTGCGGTATTCAAGAGGTGGAATGCCTGTTTTCTTCTTGAAGAATGTCGAGAACTGGCCGATGCATTCAAAATTGAGTCTTGACGAAATCTCGGCAATGCTCATGTTGGTGGTGTAGAGCAGTTCCTTGGCTTTTGCAAGTTTCAGTTGTTGGCGGTACTGGCCGGGGGAGATACCGCACTTGTTCTTGAATTCCCTGCGGAAGAGTGAGTAGCTGATATTAAGCATCTTTGCCAGACTTTCAAGGTCCATCTCGCCGGTCAAGTCCTCTTTCATTATGACTTTGGCCTGGTTGATGATGCGCATTATGTAGCTGTCATCCGAGGTGTGGTTGAGGTCTTTATAATATATACGCCCTATGAGTGACATTGTGAGGCCGGCTGCAATCTGCTGGAATCCTTTGCTCTCCTCGGCTACGATGTCCAGTATCTCAAGAAAAGTGTTGGTGATGTTCTCGTCAATACCGGTGCGGAACACACAGTTCTTGAATGTGAAGAATCCCGACCTTATCTTGTCGTCCATGAATGAACCGTTGAAACCTATCCAATGGTCGTCCCAACCGGTTGAGGGGTCGGGGGCGAATGTGTGCCACTCGCCAGGGAAAACCATGAATATCATGCCGGCTTCAATCTTTGTCCTTGAGCATGAGGCACTCTCAAAATGACCCGAACCGCGTGTTATATATACAATGAGGTATTCGTTTATTACACGGCGTTCGTTTGCCGGGTAATTGTGCCCGTCGGGGTGCGATGAAGGCGGGTAGTGCTCGCCCGGATGTACATGATGGAATCCGGCGCTGGTGACTGCCAGTCCCCATGCCTTGTCGCGAGGAGATACTTGAAGATATTTGAATTTTTCGACCTTTTTGTTTTCAGTAATAGTGTTTTCTTGCATTGTGTAGTTCTATGTTGTTCTTGCTGTGCTTTGGGAACAGTTTACCGCGGCATCTTATTTTCGCTGCAAAGATAATAAAAAATGTCAAGATACCATGACTGTTTTTAAATTGAGTTTTATATATGTGATTGGGGATTAGTAGATTGCGGTCTTTTGTAAGGGGAATTTTCTTTTTGAGTTTACAAATGCGCCCTCTGTTTCTGCAGGTATTCCGCCGGTGCATAAACAAAATGACCTGTTCCATGTTTATAAATCTGTAACAATCCTAAAACTGTTTATTATGGAGAGAATTTTTAGAAGAATTGCATTGTCGGCACTGATGTTGCCGGCTTTTGCTGTTGCTGATGCGCAGCGCTGGGTTGAGCTCACTGATGACGTGACTCCCGTGATATGTATCAGTGAGACGGTGAACGAGGCGCCCGATGTGGTGGAGATTTTCCAGAATTCGCAGAGTGGATACCACCACGACCCACGTGCTCCACGTTTTGTGCTTGTTGACCAGGAAGGACGCTGGGGATTAGGTATTGGCGGATATCTTCAGACAAAAATCGAGTATGATTTTGACAAGGCTGTTGACAATGTCGATTTCCTTCCCTCGGCAATTCAGCGCAACGGTGCTCCCTCGAGTCAGTACAGAATGGACATGACTAACTCCACACTCTTCCTCAAGCTTGTGGGGTCAAACAGTCTGCTTGGCGATTTCATTGTCTACACTTCGGCCGACTGGCGTGGCAACGGGCTCGGATTCCATCTGCTCAATGCATACATGAGTACCAAGTATTTTACAATAGGTTACACCGTGGGTAGCTTCATGGATATCGGTGCTGTGCCCACTACCATTGACTATGGTGGCCCTTGCGGTATGACTTTCTATCGCGCAACTCAGCTGCAGATAAGATATGGCTTCGATTTTGGTCTCTCTATGGGTATTGCCCTTGAGGCGCCCGATGTGAACGCAACCGGTGGGGAGTATGTGAGTGTAGGTGCGCAACGTTGCCCCAACATTCCTGTCTTCGTGCAGTATAACTTGTGGAATAATCCCAATAACCATATACGTTTGGGCGCAATCATGCGCGACATTTCTTACACTGACAAGGTCAACAATATTGATACCGACAAGGTTGGCTGGGGTGTACAGGCAAGCATGCTTGCAACAATGGGCAAGCTGCAGTTGAACGGACAGTTCACTGTGGGCGAAGGAATAGGCTCGCTTGTTAACGACATCTCGGACATCGGTGTCGATGTGGTTGCCAATCCTCAGTCACCGGGCAAGGCCATGATGCTTGCAAGCGAATCGTGGTATGCCGGCATCCAGTACAACTTTAATTCAAAGTGCTTTGCTTCGGCTGCATACAGCCAGACAGTACTTCACTCACGTAACGGTTATGGCGAGGCTCATCCCGGTGGTTTCCGCAAAGGACAGTATGCCGTTGCTAACTTTTTCTACAGTGTTACCGATAATCTGCAGTTAGGCGTCGAGTATCTGCATGGCTGGCGTATGGATTTTGACAACCATACTTATAATGCGAATAGAGTTAATCTCTCAGCAAGGTATGATTTTTGATGAAACATAAAAGGTGTTGGAACTCCAACACCTTTTATGTTTCATCGAATAATTACCGCACGACCGTTCACTATGTATGTGCCTGGTCTGGTAATGCTCTCTATTCTGCGTCCTGCAAGGTCATATATGATGCCGTCGCCGGGCTCTTCGGATGTAATGTCGTCTACAGTTGTGTCTTCAGGTTTGTCCGGCTTGAGCATGAAATATGCCCTGTGTGACTTGGAGTAGTCGCTGTATGCGTCGGGTCTCATGTCGTCCAGCTTGAACCAACCGTTTCCCTGGCCGCCCCAGCCCCAGTTGAAGTGGAAGTAGTCCTTGTCGGTGTATCCGTCGAGGACGAAGATGTGGCGGCCGCCGCCTGTGGTGGTTGAAGAGTAGGGTATGGGGCATCCGGCATCAAGGCTCTGTTTGATGTAGCTGATCCAAGTTTCATCGTTGGCAAGAACGTCTCTTACAGTGCTGTATTGTGTGCTTTGCGAATTGGGTGACTCGCTTTTGTATTTGAAAATATCCACGAGCTTTGCTGCGCCTTCTCCACCACCTCCTGATTGTGTGCTGCCTGTTCCATATTCAACCTGATAGGCATATCCAAGGTCACGCATCAGTGTGGCGACAGCCTGGGCCTCTTCATTGCTGTAGCCCCCGCTGTAGCTGTGCAGCATGTTCTCCCAATCATACTCATGCCCCAACACGATGCTCTCGCCTGTGCCAGAATGGTATACCTTCTTTTCGTTTGCACTCTTGGGCCACTTGTGGTGGAACATGATGATTGCATATGCAGTCGGAACGCATCCTGTCTTTGCCTGTGTGCCTTTTGCCGTGTAGCACAGAATGTTGTAGGGAGAATTCTGCCCCCATGGTGCAGTGTTGAGGTTGACTACGATGTTGCCTATTTCTGCCTCATTGGCGGCAGCCTTGTTGCTTTGCTGCTCTGTCCCTAATGTCTGCGCATTGACCTGTAATAGCGAGGTGCAGAGCAGCGCAAGTGATATCAGTATTTTCTTCATTGTATCTCTTCTTTTACGGTAAAACAGTTTATGTTCAAAGTCTGTCAGCTGTCATTATCTCTTTCTGGAACATGGTGCGGTAGTGTTCCGCTTTCTTCTCAAGTGCCAGAGGATAGGCGCGCGACGATGATGGCATGCGCCAGAAACGCAGTTCCCTACCGGCGGCATTTATTTTGCTCCAACTGCCGATGGAAGGTTCTTCGCACAGGAATTGTGCGGTGATTACATCAGTCGCTTTCTGACCGGTGGTCACTACGGCTGTGCAATGGGGCAGTGCTGCAAGCAGGGCGTTCACGTCGGTGGGGGTCACTACCTCGAGGAACTTGTCCGATGCGTTGTCCTTGAGACGGCGCACCTCGCACGCAGTGTCATAGAGTGCTATGCCTTGCTCCGTGCAGAACTCCACGGCAAGTTCCTTGTTGAACCGTTTTTCGCCTTTCAATTCAAAATGATGCTTGTCGTCGTAGAAGATATCTCCCAGGATTCGCCACATGTCGTTCTGCCAGTTCGGATAATAGAAGAACATTGACCAGCGTGCCTGTGGCGGCGGAAAACTGCCGAGCATCAGGATTCTTGCACTCTCTGGCAGGAACGGCTCCAATGGGTGTTTTTCAGTGTCCATCTCTTTTGTCGTATTGCAGTGTGGCACTACTTCTTGATAAACTTCTTCCCGTTCACAATGTATATTCCAGGTTTTGTTATTTCGAGTACCTTTCGGCCTGTGATGTCGCATATTACGGCATTAGGCGTGCTGTAGCCAATCTCTTCAATGCCTGTTGCTCCTGCTTGTACTGTGATGCTCTTTCCCTCTTTATCTACTGTAACGGTTATCTCCTCACCATTGCTTGCGGCAATCTCACTGGCTGTAATCTCTGCGCCCGATGCAATGGCAATGAAACCTCCGTCGTGTATTCTGCTGCTGCCCGTATATCCTGCTAAAAGGCATGTGATGGTTTCTACATCGGTAAGTGTAACATCATAGATGTCGTATCCGTATACAGGTTCAATAGCCCAATGCGATGCTGCTGTCCAGGGTCCCCATGTCGATACGCCCTCATTGTTACCGTTGCATTTGAGGCAACGCTGCACGTCGGTGAAATCGGGCTTGTTTGGGGTGTAGTATGTCTGCTCAAGGCAGTACTCTCCCGCAGGGTAACTGTACTCCTCGGCTTTGATGCTGTATGATATCGGGGTCTTGCCGAAACGGTAGGTCGACTGCTTTGTCAGCAGTTCGCTGCGGTCCTGAATGTACCGGCCATCGTTGGCTTTAAGGTAATAGGCGTTTGCCTCAGTGCCCTCCTCAAAGCAGAAAATGCTGCTAACCTCACCTCCCTTGTCGCCGGCAAAGAGCTCGTCGCCGTTCTGGTACAGGTAGTGTGTGGTGTGTCCGTCGCCGGCTCCGTGTATGCGGTAGTATGTGGTTGCACTCTCTTCGTATTCGTACTCCTCGGGCGTCTGGGCTGCTGCGTCAACTTTTTCTACAATCTTCTGCACGTTGCTGTTGATGGCAAGCGATGCGAATGTGGCAAGTGAACGCGGGTCGTTGCAGTCGCGTGTGTCGTTACCCATGTCCCAGTAGAATATTCCGGCACAGCCGTTGTTGTTCATGTACTCGCTACGCAACCACACCTGCTCCATGCCAGTGAAGTAGCGTGTGAGTCCCTCGCCAACGTCGTAAGTGTTCTGGGTGTATTCGAATGTCTCGTATGGCATTGAACGCCAGCCGGTGGGGTAGTACTCGGCATGGCTATTTGCCGGGCGGCTGCCGTTGCTGTACATTGCTCCGCTGGTTGTGGTTGCGTATGAGAGCATTATCTTGTCAACCGGATATCCATGGTTCTTTGCCTTTGTAAAGAAGTTCTTGTAATTGCTGAATGTGAATATGTTCTTGTTGGCAGGGCCGTAGTCCTGAAAGTTGAAGTAGTCGACATACTGCATCTTGTCGGTGGGGAAGTTGTAGTAGAGTTCATGTGGCGAGACTGCCTGTATCTTGCCCTCATGTAACCTGGCGCGTACAAGCTGACATAGTGTTCCAATGCCACTCCAGTTGTTGTTCCACTCAAAGTCATAGTCGACTCCGTCGAGGAACGGTTCGTTACCTACAGCCGAAATTGCATCGGCGAGTGTCTCGCGGTACAGTGCGTTGTTGTTTATCTTAGTGAAGAACTCATCACTCCATTTGTCTATGCTTATGGTTACGTGTGCTCCTTCGTAGCCTTCAAAGGTTGCTTTTATCATTCTGAACCACTCGGGTGTTGAGTAGCTGTCGCGGCCAAGATCGTCGGCAAGGTCATATTTCCACAGACCGTCGACACTGCGTGAGTAAGCACCGGTTATGGCCTTTCCTATGCCTGGCTCAAGTGGGGTATTGCCCTGTGCAATTATGTCGGCAGCACCGAACTTCTGCGACCAGGTGATTGTCTCGTCGAGCTTGCCGTCAATGCCTGCTCCAATGATACAGTCGGTAGAACGCAAGCCGGTGAGTGCTGTTGTGGCTGCGGTTGTGTGTGCGTATGTCGGGGCGATTGTGGTTTCGTCAAGCACGAACAGGAACTCACTGCCAAGTGTGGCTGCATTGGTCGAGAAACCTATGTGATGCCATTTGCCAAGTTCTGCGGCTGTGGTGTATGTGAACTCGACGCCGTTGCAGCGTAGGATGAACTCGCCCTGCTGCTCACCTATGCGTAGCGAGATGCCGTTGTCGTTACTGCTCTCCTTCTTGATGAGGTATGCGCCTGGTGTCCATTCGTCAAGTGATATCCATGTCATGAAGGTATAGGCTGTTGCACTCTCGAGGTAATTGCTGTTGTTGTAGGCAATGAGTGACTCCTTGCCCACGTTCATCTGTGCGCCCTCGCCTATAAGGTAGAGCACACCAGTGCGGCCGTCATATTCGGCAAGGTAGTTGCCGCCGCTGATGGTACCCTTGTTGTCGGGCTGCTTGTATTTGAGTGAACCATCGGCCTGTGCGGTGGCTCCAATCATGCTTATGACGTTGCTCTTGAGGTACTGTCCATGCTGCACACCGCGGTCGAAGAAGCGGCTGCAGTCGGCATATGCAAGGTTACGGCGATAGGTAAAACTCGGGTTATCGGTCACTGTAGCACGTGTTACGCCACAGGCGCTGAATGTTCCGTTGTGTCCGTTACCGGTATAATCGTATACGTTGCTCTCGAGGCGCGTCTGGTCGAATTTCCAGTAGCCTGCAAGGTGTTGCCACTGTGGGTTGAAATGGTCGATGGTGTTGTTCCAGAAACGGTTGTACTCGTCGGGCAGGATGAAATCCCACACGCGCACTTCATCAATGCGGCCGAGGAATCCGCCGCCAAGCATCAACGGCTCGTCCGACGGTATGGCGAAATCCTGTTCCAATGTGCCCTCCTGCTTATTGGCGTTGTTTACAAGCATGCTGATGTCTCTGCCTTCGAGCAACAATGTCAGATGTGCCCAGTTGCCTGTGGCGAGGTTGGAATCGGTGAATGAAATGCTGCTTTCATCAGACTTTATTATGAGTTTTCCCGTTGTGCCCAGCTGTATGTTGAGAGCTGTGCCCCATGTGACAATGTTTGCGCCAGGAATCCAATGCTGTGGATTCATCCATAGCTGCAGGGTGGTTGCCTCCTGTGCGCAGTCGTGCATTACGCCTAATGATACACGGCCGTTCCTCTCGAGGCTTATGGCATTGTTGGTTACCTGTGCTGTGCTGCATAATGATACAAGAAAGAGTATCAGTGCAATGGAAATTCTTTTCATATCAATGATTCTGATTTTGTTCAAGCGATGTCGCAAATGTATGAAAAACACTTGAATAATATGCAGTAAGTCAAAATGAATGATGTTTTTTCAAGGATTGTTTCGCTTTGTCCGCTTTTGTTGCGTGTCTCTGTAATAGAACAGGAGGTGCAATTCCAATTGCACCTCCTGTCTTTCTTATTTCTTTTCAGCATCCTCCATCTTAGGAGTCGGCTCCTTCTTGGCGAGTGTGATTATCTTGTAGACATATTCTGTAATCCAGGCCTGTGAGTAACCGAGTTTCTCCTTATACTGGCGTACTGAATACACTGTGCGGAATGTGGCCTCGTCCTTCCAGTTGTTCTTGGTGAAGATGTCGTCAATGACTTTCTCGGTCATGCTGTGGAGCAACTTGTTCATGAATCCCGGTACACGGAATTTCCATGTCATGAGGTTGCCGACAAGCATCATGAGGTCATTGTTGAAACCCTGGAATGCAAAGAGGAATGGCTGCACGTCCTGAATCTTCTTGCAGTTCTTCTTTATTGATGCATCAATCTCCTTGAAGAAACTCTCGTCCATGCCGTAGAGGTCCTCTATCATCTTCTTGCAACGGCTACGTTCGCCTACACCAAGCTTGTTGTTCTGTGTAGGTACTTTAAGCGTGCGCTTGAATGTTGCCAGGTCGGGCAGCATGCCTATGTTGGAGATACCGATATTTGCTGCAATCGATGCCTGGTAATATACGCGGATGAGGGTCATGAAATCCTCCATACCGCCAACTCTTTGAGTATTTTGCTTTTTCTTGAAAAAATCAAACAGTCCCATCTGTCATCTATAATTATTTGTTCTTTCTTTCGTTCTTTAATCTGTCTCTCTCCTCGAGAAGTTCTTTCTGCTTCTCCTGCAATGCCTCAAGGCGTGACATTATGTTTGTCTGCTTTGCGGGGTTGTTCTTGTTCTTCTCGGCATACTCTTCCATCTTCTTGAGCAGCTCATCCTCGTTTACAGCCTTTCTCAGGTATATGTAGATGAATACGCTGAACAGGGTTGATATGAAGTAGTAGAAGTTCAGACCCGATGAGTATTCGTTGAACATGAAGAAGAACATTACCGGCATTACATACATCATCCAGCGCATCATCTTCTGCTGCTGCTCCATCTCGGGGCTACCACTCATTGAAGGCTGCAACTTGCTTGTGTAATAGGTGTTCAGTATCTGTGTTACACAGAACAGGAGGCAGAAAAGGCTCAAGTGGTTGCCTATGGGCCAAATGTTGGCATCCCAGCTCAGGATTGCATCGTAAGAAGAGAGGTCGTTGGCCCAAAGGAAACTCTGCTGGCGCAACTCTATGGCGTTAGGCACAAAGTTGAACAGAGCAATGAAAAGCGGCATCTGAATGAGCATAGGAAGACATCCGCCCATTGGGCTGGCACCGTACTTCTGGTACAGTGACATTGTCTCCTGCTGCTTTCTGAGGGCATCCTCGGGCTTTGTATATTTTGCGTTAATCTCGTCGACGTATGGCTTCAGTGCGCGCATCTTTGCTCCCGAAATGTATGATTTCCTTGTGAAAGGGTATACAGCAACCTTTACAATGAGTGTCAACAGTATGAGGACAATACCCATGTTCATTCCGAACCCTGAAAGAAGGTCGAACAACGGCATTATGGCGAAACGGTTAATCCAACGTACTATAGGCCAACCGAAATCGATGAGGTCCTCAAGCTCGGGGTCATCGCTGCCGGCTACAAGCGCATTGCTCTCCTGAAGAAGGTCGAACTTGTTGGGGCCGAAATAGAACTGTATTCCGGTGGGTTTTTCGCCTGTGGGGTCGAACGCTGTCTGCATGTTCGATGTGCATCTTTTCAGCAGATTCTTCTCCTTCTGGATAATCTCTGAGTTGATGTCAACGTCTGTGAACTTGTCGCCTGCAATCATTATTGCCGAGAAGAACTGGTTCTTGTAGGCAATCCACTCCATGGGCTCGCTGAACTTCTCGTTGTCATCACTCATCTCGCTGAGGTGGTCGGTGCTCTCGCCCACGGGCTTGTATGTGACGCTTGAGTGTTGATTTTCAAAGTCGTAGCCCGGCTCAAGCTGGCGGATGAACTGTTTCCATGTGATGCCTGTCTCTTCGCCGCTGATAATGTCGTTCATGTTGTGGGCGGTAATCTCAAGGTCGACCATGTGGCTGTTCTCCTTGAGCGAGTAGGTGAAGTCGATGTAACGCTCGCCCTGTTTGAAGTCGAGACGCATTGTCACGGCATCCGCCGATGCGTTTACGGGGGTGAAGAACAGTTCGCTGGTGTTTATGTTCCTGTCGGGCAGTGCACTCTTGAAGAAGAAGTTGATGGTGTTGCTGTCGTTGAGCTCTCTGTTGTTGTCGGTTACCTGAATCTTGTCCTTGCTGTCGAAAAGCACCAGCGGGTTACCATCCTGTCCCTTGTGCTCCTTGACCGTTACCGAGGAGATGCGTCCGCCATAGGTCGAAATGTCTACTTTTATCTTCTCATTCTCGATGGTTACATCCCTGTACTCGCCTCTGAGGACATTGTAGAAAAAATTGGCGGTGTCATTTACAAGAGTCTGCTTGTGCAGCTCCTCTGCCATGGAAATGCTGTCCTTTCTTATCTCTTCCTCGCTTTTGGCCTCAGTCTTTGCTTTCTCTGCATGAATCTGCTTATCTTCAAACATACGGCTGAAATAGAAATAACCGAGCAGGACCAAACCGATGAGAATATATCCGATTATACTTCTTTTGTCCATAATGTATGTAAAAATAGTGTTTATCCGTTTAAATTTGACAATTTCGCGCAAAGGTAGTAAAAATAATGATTCCTTCCTTTAAAAATGATGTAAAAAGTGGTTTCGTTAGATTGTACGCGCGCATGTATTCCAAAATAAATGTAAAGGAGGACAGGAAAACCGTTAAAAAGTATTATATTCGCACGTTGAATACTTGGTGTCGCATGATGATGCCACATTGATAACAAGGATAACTATTATTTATGAAAACAAAACTGTTTCTTTTGTTGTTTTTCGTTTCGGCTCTGCAACTGCAGGCACAGAAGAGTTCTGTCTACAATTTCTTCAATAGCGGAATTGATGCGATTGCTGCCGAGGTGAATGTGATTGATGCTGATTATGAAGAGGATAAGACCAATCATGTATACTCGAGAATGTTCTCCTCTACAGTGCTTTACAATGATGTTATAGAAAATGCTTTCTCATGTGGCAAGCAGGACTCGGATGCCGGGATTGAGATACTTGCCATGGACGAGAAACGTTCGGCTGTAATTGACAAGCTTCTTCTTGATGTGTATACCGGATACCCCGAGAAGGTTGCGATGACCGAGGAGCAGCTTCGTAGTGAAAATACCTATGCCAGTGTGGATGTGAACGACAAAGGGCTTGCAATCTCACTGGTGAAGCCCTCGATGGATATCCCTGAGAATGTAGATGGTGGCATGAAGACTACAGTTGTGAAACCCAATTATTGGTCTACAAAGGGACGCATTGGCTTGAAGTTTACTCAGAACTACATTTCGGGCAACTGGTTCCAGGGTGGTGAGAGCAACAATACCATGTTGGGGGAGTTCGATTTCGACCTTAATTACGATGATAAGGACCGTATCACTTTCAATACCCACTTTGATGTAGACCTCGGCTTTGCAACGACAAAGGCCGATACACTCCATAGTTTCAAGACCAATACCGACCGTCTGCGCATTGAGTCGACATTCGGTTACAAACTTGTCAAGAATCTGGATCTTGCAGCCAAGATGAAACTTGAGTCGCAGTCGTTACCAAACTATCCGACAAACTCTCATGATTTCGTGTCAAACTTCATGGCGCCGTTCGATGCGAACTTCTCGGTCGGTCTTAACTACAAGCCTACATGGGAAAAATTCAGGTTCGAAATATATTTTGCTCCGCTATCGGCATATAACTACCGTTTTGTGCGTTATGGCAACCTTACATCACGCTATGGCATACGCGATGGCCGTCATCACAAGGAGGATTTCGGTACCCAGCTTGTGGTTACTGTGCCTACACAGAGGATTTTCGGAATTGTAGACTGGTACTCACGTGCCGAGTACTATACAAACTATGCACGTGCTTTCTTCCAGTGGGAGAATAAGTTCGATGTGTCGCTGAACCGCTATCTGACAGCTTCGTTGAGTCTCCATGCTCGTTTTGATGACAGTGCTCCTGGTCTTTATGACGACGAGTACGGCTACTGGCAGATAAAGGAGTTCATGACTCTTGGTGTTACATATTCATGGTGATATAATAGGCCTGTTCTATGAATTTCAGTTCCCTGTTCCCTGTTTCGGACCCTACCTGGATATTTCTGGGAGTGTTGTGCATTGTGCTCTTTGCTCCTCTGATATTCAACAAGCTCAGGATGCCTCATATCATAGGCCTGATTCTTGCCGGTCTGCTCATAGGCCCCAAGGGACTGAATCTTCTTGAACGTGACGATAGCTTTGAACTCTTTGGCAAGGTTGGTCTGTACTACATAATGTTCCTTGCCAGCCTTGAGATAAACATGCAGGAGATGAAGCAGGCCAAGGGTGGTGCACTGCTTATGGGACTTGCCGTGTTCCTCATACCCATTGGTTTGGGTATGCTGAGCAATATGTTCATTCTCAAGTACAATTTTATCGCATCACTGCTGCTTGCCAGCATGTATGCGTCGTACACGCTTATATCCTATCCCATAGTTGCACGTTATGGCCTTTCGCGGTTGAGGTGTGTGAACTTTGTGGTGGGCGGTACAATCATAACCGATACCCTGACACTTTTTGTGCTTGCTGTTGTGGCGGGAATATGCACCGGTGAGTCCAATGCATGGCTTGTCCTGTGGATGCTCGTGAAACTTTTGGCAATTGTTGCGGTGATAATATTCGTGTTCCCACGTGTGGCACGATACTTTTTCCGCAAGTACAACGATAGTGTCATCCAATATATCTTTGTGATGGCGATGCTTTTCCTTGGTGCAGGCATGATGGAACTTGCCGGTATGGAGGGAATTCTTGGTGCTTTTATTACCGGTCTTGTGCTCAACCGTCTTATCCCGCACTCGTCTCCTTTGATGCGACGCATTGATTTTGTGGGAAATGCCATATTCATCCCTTACTTCCTCATTGGAGTAGGCATGATGATTGATGTGAGTGTGCTGTTCAAAGGAGGTAGTTCGCTGCTCGTTGCGGCGGTAATGGTGACAACGGCTCTTGTGGGCAAGTGGCTGGCATCGTTTCTTGTTGCCAGGATTCACAGGATGTCTACGGGTGAACAGTATCTTATGTTCGGTCTCAGCACCTCGCAAGCAGCCGCAACACTTGCCGCTGCAATCGTGGGTCATGAAATAGGATTGCTCAACGAGGATGTCCTCAATGGAACAATCTTCCTCATCCTTGTTACATGCATCGTCAGTTCGATAACATCGGACAGGGCATCGCGCAAACTCATCCTCTCGGGCAAATCTATCCATAATCCTGCAGCAGTCTCTTCCAAAAAGACACTTCTTGCGCTTGCCAACCCGGGTATGGTCGACCGTCTTATGGACTTGGCTTTGCTTGTGCGCAAGGAGAATAGCCAGATACCGCTTTCGGCAATCACGGTAGTGCTCGATGAGGACAAACAACGCCAGCAACAGGGCACAAAGGTACTTGACCAGGCTGCCGACATCGCAGCATCGGTAAACGTGCCGTTGCTTACCAAGATGCGTCTCACGACCAACCTTGCGCACGGTATTGTGCATGAGGTAAAGGAGAATGATTATCGCGAACTCATTCTCGGTTTCCATAAGAAGGAGACTGCCAACGATAGTTTCCTTGGAAATGTATTGCCCGAGGTGCTCAACGCACTCGATTGCCAGATTGTAATGGCGCGCATGAACATTCCGTTGAATACTGTGCGCGCAATACACATAACCTTCCCGGCGAAGGCCGAGTTCGAGGCCGGTTTCTCATATTGGGTCGAGGAGACTGCGCGAATGGCAAGTGGCCTGGGATGCAGGATAATGTATCATGGTCACCCCGATACAATGGAAAAGATAAAGCTTGAACTCAAGAAGCATGCTCCGATTGAAGCCTCGTTCTTTGAGACCGATGGCGGTAACGACCTCAAGCGTCTTGCGCAGGTCATAAAGAAGGATCACCTGCTCATCATCGTGAGTGCACGCAGGGGGTCAATCTCATTCCGCCCTTCACTTGACCACATTTTCGTGCAACTGCAGCGCGACTATCAGGATACTCCAATTATGCTCATCTATCCAAGTGGCTACAAGGTAGAGGGTGGTGAGACACACTAAAAGGTTAAAGGTGAAAACAATAGAGACAACATCTACAACGTCATCAAACCAAGAATTATGGAACATAAGAAATACGACATATTTGTAAGTTATAGCCGAACAGACATTGATATTGTCAGGAAACTGGTTGCTGGCATCCACAGCAAGACCAATGCACGTTGCTGGGTCGACTGGAATGGTATTGAAAGTGGCGACCAGTTTGTCGAAGTGATAATATCTGCCATAGATCAGGTTGATGTCGTGCTGTTTGTATTGTCGGACAGTTCGATGTCTTCATTATATGTGAAAAAGGAAATTGTATATGCACGCAATACAGGAAAAAAGGTTATTCCTGTTGTTGTCGATGGCGGAAAACTGCGTGGCTGGTTCCTATTCCAATTCGGCGAGACTGATTATATTGATCTGACTTCTGAACAGCAATATGACAAGCTGATAGAAAATGTACAGGAATGGTTCTTGGGAAAAAACATTCCTGCGGTTGATGCGGAAGTGGTGCAACCAGAGGAGGTGAAAGATGACGCACTGCTTGATACCGGGTATAATGAGTCAAAAACAGATAATGGAAAACTTAAAGATTTATTCTCTTTTGTAAAAAGGTATAAAGTGTGGCTGTCAATCACCACGGTACTGGCAATGATATTTGTATGTCTGATATTGCTTTCAGACCATAGTAAAAACGTTGCACGTCCAGTACCCCAACAAGCAGTACTTGACTATGAAATGCCATACCATGCAGGACATGCTTATGTTGATCTTGGACTTCCTAGCGGTGTAAAGTGGTCTGCTTACAATATTGGACTTGATGGTGGCTCTGAAAGCAATGGAAAGTATTATGCTTGGGGCGAGGCATATGCAAAGAAGAGTTATAGTGACAGGAATAGCAAAACATTAGGTATTTCCATGCCTTCTATCTCAAATGACGCAGAGCATGATGTTGCAACGCAGAAATGGGGTGCCGGGTGGCGAATCCCCACGAAGGAGGATTTTACGGAATTGTTTGATTCTGAAAACTGCTCGTATTCTTGGAAAAGTGTTAATGGAAAGAATGGTCTCCTGATTATAAGCAAAAGGAACAATAACACACTCTTCTTGCCGGCTGCAGGAATATATAATTCGGAAAGATGCGGTAATGAAAATAGAAGTGGCTATTATTGGACAGCCACACCTGATGTGAATGATTCACAGTATGCTAATTATGTCAATATCTTTGATACAGGATACAAAATAAGCCATGCTTTCCGTTATAAAGGATTGAGTGTACGTCCGGTGTGGGGTGGGGATTCTTTGCCTGTGGATAGTATCACTGCTGATATGAAATAATATTGAACTTGTGTGCCCGGCGTATAAATAGCAATGAATGCCGCTTGCTAGAACTCAAGTTCTCCGCCTTCGATAATATCCTTGTGCGTTATTGTAGTGCCTTTTACGCGTTTGCCATTGAGGTATGCTTTTAGAGTGTTCTTTTTTAGAGGTTCTTCATTGCGTTCAGAATGACACTTTACGGTGAAGTTATTTCCATTCTCAAAGTGTAGCTTTATTTCCGGGAATAAAGGCATGCCAAGTTCATACTCTCCGCCGCAGGGGTCGACTGGATAGAATCCCATTGCACTCATCACATACCATGCCGACATCTGTCCGCAATCCTCGTTGCCACAAAGGCCGTCTGGGGAGTTGCGGTACATCTCTTTCATTATCTGCTGTACATATTGACGTGTCTTCCATGGTTTGCCGATACGATTGAACAGGTATGCCACGTGATGGCTAGGCTCGTTGCCGTGGGCATATTGTCCAATCATTCCTGTGCTGAAGATGGGCAGGTCGGCATTCTCGGCCGGCGAGTATGTGAACATGCTGTCAAGTTTCTCTGCAAATCTCTCCTTACCTAGAACTTCAATGAGTCCGTTAATGTCGTGCTGCACACTCCACATGTAGTGCCATGCGTTGCTCTCGCATATGTGCTGCGTGTACTCATCGGGGCTGAACTGTGGCTGGAACTCTCCTTTGCTGTCGCGTGGCTGCATGAATGTGGTGACAGGGTTGTACTGGTTACGCCAGTTCTCTGCGCGCTTGTAGAATACAGCGGCAATGCTGTCGCGCCCCATGGCCTGGGCCATGCGGGCGATGCAATGGTCGTCGTAAGCATATTCCAACGTGCGCGACATTGCCCAGTTGTCGGCATTGTAAGGGTCGGTGACATCATATGGTACATAGCCGTTATCCTTATAGAATCCGATGCCCCGGTAGTCGTCGAAATTCGCTGTTGCGATGCATGCTTCAAGCGCCTTTTCGGCATTGAATCCTGTAAAGCCCTTCAGGTAGGCGTCGGCAATGACCGGTACCGAGTGGTAGCCTATCATCATGTCGGTCTCGCTGCCCCACATGTTCCATACCGGCAGGCGCCCGTGTTGCTCATAGAATGCAATGAATGAGTTTACCATGTCCGGCACACGTTCGGGTGCAGTGTATGTGAAGAGAGGATGCGCTGCGCGGAATGTGTCCCAAAGTGAGAATGTGGAGTAGTTCAACCACCCGTCGGCCATGTGGTTCTTGCCGTCGGCTCCGCGATACAGTCCGTCCACGTCGCAATAGAGTGTTGGGGCAAGCATGGTGCGGTAGAGGGCTGTGTAGAAACATACTTGCTCATCCTTTGTGCCACCTTTTACCTCAATGCATGACAGCCGATTGTTCCAATAATCTTGTGTCGCGGCGCGGTACCGGTCAAAGTCATTGTGCGGTGCTTCGGCGGTAAGGTTCTTTGCCGCGCCTTCAAGCCCAGTGCCCGAGAGTGCGGTAACTACGGTAAGTTGCCTGCTGCTGTCCGGGGTAAATACCAGTTCTACCACACCCGGTACAATCCATATATTTCCGTCGCGTACAATCTCTATTGAATCACATTTCATTGTTGAAATGGCCCTTGAAAAACGTGTGCGGAAGTAGACCTGCTGACCTCTTGCCCAACCGTTGGAGTAGCGGTAACCCTCTATGGTGCAACTGTCGGTCTGCTTTATGTATGTGCCGGTAGTCGCGTCCCAGTTTGTGGCTTTGCCCAGGTTCAGGAGCACGGTGGCACTATCAGTGGGGTAGGTGTACCGCTGCACTCCACAACGTTCAGTAGCAGTCAACTCCACATCAATGCCGTAGCTGTCCAGGTGCACGCGGTAGTATCCGGCACTGCACTCCTCGCATTCGTGACGGAACATTGAATGTACTCCAAGCGGTGCAACCGCCTTGCGCAGAGGATATGTCACTGGGAGGAAACTGATGTCGTATAGGTCACCGGCGCCAGTGCCGCTAAGGTGAGTGTGGCTGAACCCGGCGATAGTGCTGTCGGGGTAGAAATATCCAGCAATCCAGTCCCACCCGGGCTGCCCGTTGTCGGGGCTCAGTTGCACCATGCCGAACGGAGCCTGTGCTCCGGGGTAGACATTGCCCTTGTAGTCCGTACCGATAAGTGGGTTTACCAATGATGCATAGTCGGTTGTCTGCGCAGTTGCTGTAATGCAAAGCAAAACAATACATATTGTTGAAATGATATTTTTCATAATAGTGTAGTCGTTGAATCGCGAAGATAGCAAAAAAAAGGTAAAAAGAAAAACGAGGCAATTGCCTCGTTTTTTACTGATACTTTTGTTGATTTATGCTTACTCTTTGACAAGCTGTCTATTGCTTTGCAACCGCAACCCACGTTGCACGAACTCCGTCCGCGCTACGCGTGACTATTGCTCAGACGGCAGGTCGATGATTTTCTTTAAAATTATTCAAAATGGAACGGTTCGAACTGTGAGTCCTTGTCAACCCAATGTGGCTTGCGCATCGCGTATATTACGAACGGTGCTCCTGTAACCACAATGCAACCGATTACAAGTACTGCATACCATACTGCATTGCTGCCAACTGAAATCTGTGCCGGCGGAATGAAACTCAGTACAAAGGCCAGGAGACTGCCAAGGAAGCCTACTCCCGAAACAATCCACATGAGGCCATTGCCGTTTTTGCCCAGACGGAACGGGCGTGGGGCGTCCTTCATGTTGTAACGCAGATAGATGGCTGCTGCAAACATAAGCAGGTACATTATAAGGTAGAGGAGCACTGTCAACTGTGAGAGAATCTGATAGAAACTCTGTACCGATGGCATGATTACGAACAACAGGCTGAGCAATGTTACAATGGCTCCCTGGATAAGAAGAATATTCTTCTGTACTCCAAGTTTGTTGCTCTTCTGCATGAACGGGGGCAAGTAACCGGCCTTGCCTACGGCGAAGATACCCTTTGACGGGCCCGAAACCCAGGTAAGTACTCCGGCAAGCACGCCAAATGCAAGCGCAATGGCAATTATTGGTGATAGCCATGACATGCCTACAAACTTGAAATAGTTGTCGAAGCCTACAAGCAGGCTCTGTGTGAGGTTGATGTCCTGCTGTGGTATGATGATACCAAGTGCAAATGTACCGAGTACAAAGATGAGTACTGTGATTATGGCACCCAGGAACACCGCTTTGGGATAGTTCTTGCTAGGGTTCTCCATGTCCTTTACGTGTATACCGGTCATCTCCATTCCTGCGTAGAAGAGGAATATTCCCGATGCAAGTACAAGGTTGTCGAGTTTTGTGATGTCGGGGAAGAAGTCGCCACCGAAATCCATCTGCGACTTTCCGCCAGCAAGGAGGTATATAATGGCAAGCACCACGAGCAGGCCGGCAGGAATGATGGTGCCCACGAGACCGCCAATCTTTGCGACCTTACTGACCCAACCCAGTCCCTTGAGTGAGATGAATGTGGCAGCCCAGTAGATTGCGAGCACAATTACAAGGGTGTATAACTTGTTCGATGCAAGCGACATGTCGGCAGTGCTGTCCATGCCAATGAATGCCAATGACACGGCACCGAATGTGAGCACAGTAGGGTACCATATTGTGCTCTCTACCCACTGCAGCCATATTGCAACGAAACCGATGCGTTTGCCGAACGCTTCGCCCACCCAGCGGAACACACCGCCTTGTTTGTCCTGGAACATAGCGGCAAGTTCTGCAGCCACAAATGAGGTAGGGATTAGGAACACAAGTGCTGCAAACAGGTAGTAGAATGCCGAACTCAATCCATACTCGGCCTCGGCAGGCAGTCCGCGCAACGATACAACCGCAGTCACGTTCATGATTGCCAGTGTCGCCACGCCCAACTTTACACTTTTTGATAATGTAGACATAGTTATCCGTTTTTAATTGATTATTGAAACTTGATTGGATAACAATGTCGGTAGCATATATGTTCAAAGGGAGAGTGGTAATTGCTACTCTCCCTTTGAACATATGTAGGCTGTTTTTTATTCAGCTGTCTTCTCGCCCCAGTCAAGTTTTGACAACAAAAACTTTTCGCAACCCACGCGGCATGAGCGTTGCCCATGCTATGCGTGACTATTTGCTGTTGATGTTGTCGAACTTTATTCTGCGTTATTCTGGGTCCAATCTAACTTTGCCATGCGCTGGTAGCTTGCATAGCGTTTTTTCGCCATATCCTGTGCAGCACCGAACAATTCGCCGGCCTCTGCAGGGAACTGCTTTGCAAGTGAAGCGTAACGCACCTCGCCCTGCAGGAACTCCTGGAACTTCTCCCACTGAGGCTCCTTGCTGTGGAGTGTGAATGGGATCTTGCCCTCCTCCTCGAGTGCAGGGTTATAACGCCACAGATGCCAGTAACCGCACTCAACGGCTGCAGCCTGCTCGGCCTGTGCCTTGCCCATGCCACGCTTGATACCGTGGTTGATACATGGTGCGTACGCAATAACGAGTGATGGACCTGGATAAGCCTCGGCCTCGCGTATTGCCTTCAGACACTGGTCATAGCTTGCGCCCATGGCAATCTGTGCAACGTATACGTAGCCGTATGTTGTGGCAATCATACCAAGGTCCTTCTTGCGGATGCGCTTGCCGGCTGCCGCGAACTTGGCAATGGCGCCAAGAGGAGTTGCCTTAGAAGACTGACCGCCGGTATTTGAGTAAACCTCAGTGTCCACAACAAGGATATTCACATCCTCGCCCGATGCAATAACGTGGTCAAGACCACCGTAACCGATGTCGTATGATGCACCCTCACCACCGATAATCCACTGTGAACCCTTTACAATGTACTGCTTGATGTCGAGAATCTGTTTGCATGTGTCGCAACCGCATGCCTCGCAAGCTTCGATGATTGCAGGAGCAACCTCTTTTGTCACCTCGGCATTGTTCTTGTTCTCAATCCACTTCTGTGCAAGAGCCTTGAGCTCGTCGGTGCAGCCTGCGCAAGCCTGTACCTCGGTGAACAGTCTCTCAAGACGTTCACGCATCTTGTTCTCGGCCAACTTCATACCAAGACCGAACTCGCAGAAGTCCTCGAACAGTGAGTTTGCCCATGTTGGACCCTCGCCCTTCTCGTTTGTTGTGTATGGTGTTGAAGGAACTGAACCTGTATAGATTGATGAACATCCTGTTGCGTTGGCAATGATTTCACGGTCACCGAACAGCTGTGTCAGCAACTTTACGTATGGTGTCTCACCGCAACCTGAACATGCACCCGAGAACTCAAAGAGTGGAGTAGCGAACTGTGAGTTCTTTGGATTGCTCTTCACGTCAACAAGGTGCTGCTTGCTCTTCACGTTCTTCACGCAGTAATCCCAGTTTGCAGCCTCGTGTCTCTCCTCCTCAAGCGGAACCATTGTGAGGGCCTTGCCGGTCTTCGGATGTCCCGGACAGATGTCGGCACAGTTGCCGCAGCCAAGACAGTCGAGTACGCTTACCTGAATGCGGAACTGCATACCCTTCATTGCTGCAGGAGCCTTCATCTCAATCTTGTCAGCGTTCAGGCCGGCAGCCTCCTGCTCATCCATTACAATAGGACGGATGGCAGCGTGAGGGCAGACGAATGCACAGCGGTTACACTGTATACAGTTCTCCTTGTTCCACTTTGGAACGAATGCACTTACACCGCGTTTCTCATAAGCCGAAGTACCTACAGGCCATGTACCGTCCTCCAGGCCCTTGAAAGCCGATACAGGGAGCTTGTCACCCTCCTGCGCGTTGATTGTGCGTACAATCTTTGTGATGAATTCCGGCTCGTCGCGCTTCACCTCGACATCATCGGGCAAGTTCGCCCATGCAGGGTCGATTGTAAGCTTATGGTATTCTCCTCCACGGTCAACAGCTGCGTTGTTCTTGTCAACGACATCCTGACCCTTCTTGCCGTAAGACTTCACGATGAACTTCTTCATCTGCTCAACAGCAAGCTCTACAGGAATAACGCCTGTGATGCGGAAGAATGCACTCTGCAGGATTGTGTTGGTACGGTTACCGAGACCAATCTCCTGGGCAATCTTAGTAGCGTTGATATAATATACGTTGATGTTCTTCTCGGCAAAACATCTCTTGACCTTGTTAGGCAAGTGCTTTGCAAGCTCCTCACCCTCCCATACGGTGTTGAGAAGGAATGTACCGCCGTTCTGCAAGCCGCGTGTAACATCGTACATCTTAAGGTATGCCTGAACGTGGCAAGCCACAAAGTTAGGAGTGTTCACAAGGTATGTGCTGCGGATAGGCTTGTCACCGAAACGCAGGTGCGAGCAGGTGAAACCGCCCGATTTCTTTGAGTCATATGAGAAGTATGCCTGGCAATATTTCTGTGTGTTCTCGCCGATAATCTTTACCGAGTTCTTGTTTGCACCCACTGTACCGTCGGCACCAAGGCCGTAGAACTTAGCTTCGAACATGCCGTCAACAACAGCAATCTCCTCCTTCTTGGGGAGTGAAAGGAATGTGACGCCATCGACGATACCTACTGTAAAGTGGTTCTTTGGAGTAGGCAATGCAAGGTTCTCATAAACACCCATGATGAGAGCCGGTGTAGTGTCGTTTGCAGCCAATGCGAATCGTCCGCCAACGATTGTGGGGTTAAGCTCTCTGAGCTCAGGTGTGCTGGAGAATGCCTCAACAACGTCGAGGTAGAGAGGCTCGCCATTGCTTCCCGGCTCCTTTGTACGGTCGAGGACTGCAATGCGCTTCACTGTCTTTGGCATTACGGCTGCAAGGTACTTCACTGAGAACGGACGGTACAGGTGAACGCTTACCAGACCAACCTTCTCGCCACGTGCCATCATGTAGTCGATAGCCTCCTTGATAGCCTCGGTAGCCGAGCCCATGACAACGATTACGCGGTCGGCATCCTCAGCACCATAGTATGTGAAAGGCGCATATTTGCGGCCGGTGATGGCTGAAATCTTCTCCATATACTCGGCAACGATATCAGGAACAGCGTTGTAGAACGGGTTCTCACTCTCCTTGTGTGTGAAGAATGTCTCTGGGTTCTCCGCTGTACCGCGTACCACAGGGTGTGTAGGGCTCAATGCTCTGTCGCGGAACTCCTGAATGCAGTTCCAGTCAACAAGTGGAGCAATATCTTCCTGCTCAAGAAGTTCAATCTTCTGAATCTCATGCGATGTGCGGAATCCATCGAAGAAGTTCAGGAACGGGATGCGGCTCTTCAGTGTTGCGAGGTGTGCAACAGGTGCAAGGTCCATAACCTCCTGTACCGAGCCCTCGCAAAGCATTGCGAAACCGGTCTGGCGGCATGCCATTACGTCCATGTGGTCACCGAAGATACTCAATGAGTTACCGGCCAATGAACGTGCCGAAACGTGGAACACTGTAGGCAGTTTCTCACCGGCAATCTTGTACATGTTTGGTATCATGAGCAGCAGACCCTGCGAAGCTGTGAATGTGTTTGTCAACGCACCTGCCTGCAGAGAACCGTGGAGTGCACCTACGGCACCGCCCTCGGACTGCATCTCCTGAACCATTACGGTTTCACCGAAGAGGTTCTTGCGGCCTTGTGCCGCCCACTCGTCAACATATTCTGCCATTGTTGAGGATGGCGTGATAGGGTAGATTGCAGCTACCTCGGAAAACATGTAGGCAACATGTGCAGCAGCCTGGTTTCCGTCACAAGTGATGAATTTCTTTGCTTTAGTCATAATCAATAATTATTTTGTTTATCTGTTTTTATCCTGAATGTAACGCTTTAGGCCATAGCTTTTGTTTAATAATGTAAAGCCTGGTAAGCGGTCATAGTCGCAAATGTACAAAATAATTGGAAATGCATTGATAATATGGCATAAAAATGAGTACTTTTGTGAAATTTTAATTCTGATTATGAGAATATCACTGCATTTTATGACCTTGTTGCTGTTGTTGCCGTTCTTGGCGGTAGCGCAGAGTCATATGCAGGACACAGCCTGTGCTCATGAAACAGGAATTTTCAACCTCTATCCGGGCTCTTCGCCCAAATACGAATATCGCGCAGTTTGGGTTACTGTCATAGAGAATCTCGACTGGCCTCGTACGCCGGCCCGCGACAGTAAAGGCTTTGAACGACAGAGGGCCGAACTCGTCGCCATGCTTGATTCCCTCAAGGCTATGCATGTGAATACCGTGCTGCTGCAGACCCGTGTGCGCGGTGATGTCATCTATCCTTCGGCAATAGAGCCATTCTCATATCTTTTTACAGGAACAACTGGCAAAGCCCCCGATTACGACCCGTTGGCGTTTGCCATTGAGGAGTGCCACAAGCGTGGCATGCAGCTGCATGCATGGATAGTCACATTGCCGTTGGGTAAGGACAATCATGTACATCGTCAGGGCAAGCATTCACTCCCGCATCGCCAGCGAGCATTGTGTACCCATTACAAGAGACAGTGGTATATGGAGCCCGGCAATCCTGCAACGGCCGAATATATTGTACGTCTTGTAAAGGAGGTAGTTGCCAATTACGATGTTGACGGTCTTCATCTCGATTATGTGCGTTACCCCGACCGCACGGTGGGGTACCCCGATGCTGCTCTCTATCGCAAGCATGGCAAAGGCCTTACACTTGCCGATTGGCGCAGGAAGAACATTACAACAATTGCCGATGCTGTGTACCGTTGCGTCAAGGAGATAAAACCTTGGGTACGTGTCAGTTGTGCCCCTTTGGGCAAGTTCGATGATCTTGCACGTTACAGTTCACTCGGCTGGAACGCCTATGACGCCGTCTTCCAGGATGCACAGGGCTGGATGCGCGACGGTATAATGGATATCCTTTTTCCCATGCTCTATTTCAAGGACAATAACTTCTATCCATTCGTTCTTGACTGGCAGGAGAATTCCGGTGGACGTCACATTGTTCCCGGAATAGGCACGTATCGTCTTATGCCCGAATATGGTGGATGGCCGGCGTTGGAACTTGAACGTCAGATGCATACTTCCCGTTCGGCTGGTACTGCAGGCACAGCAATGTTCCGTGCCGACCACACATTGGGTTGCGGCCGCGATGCATTCTCAAGAGTCTATACAAAGCGAGCTCTTGTCCCTCCAATGTGGTGGGGTAAGGGTGCCGCGCCCGCATCGCCTCAAGTTGTGCTTGACTTGCGTAATGACAGTGTGATGACTGTAACATGGAAGCCTGTCAAAGGTGTTGATGGCGAGCCGGCAATCCGTTATAATCTCTATGGCTCATTGGGTGACAGTGTGGATACAGACGATATTGATAACCTGCTTGTCGCTTCACTTGCTGATACTCTCTTTACATGGCGTTGCCGTACATCGCGTGCGCTTACTTTGGCCGTTACGGCTGTCGATGCTTATGGCAGGGAGAGTGTCCCGGCTACAGTCACTTCCGGCAGTGATGAAGGTTTGGCAGTTGAGGAACTTGTGCTACCCGAGCAGGCTCTCTGGGGCTCCCGCATTGAGGTTACCGATATATATGGCCGCAGGATTTATAAGGGAAGATACTCGAAACGCATTGGCGTGCGCGGTCTGCATGGAGGGCAATATATCCTTAGGATTTTCGATCGTCATGGTGCATTGACATATACCAGACGTTTCAAGGTAAAGTGACGGTGTGTGCTTGTATTCGGCCACGCATCTGTAATATGAAAAACAAGGCGTTCCTTCGCGATGAGGGAACGCCTTTGATTGTTCTTTAATATGCTTTTATTTCTGCTTGCTGCCGAATACCGAGAAGTGGACATATCTTTTGGGATTCTCCTTTAAATCCTCGAGTAGGGCGTTTGCCGATTCGCAAGTCTCGTTCAGTCTCAGGTAGAGAGTGCTGTCTTTCAACAGCATTCCGGCAGTTCCTTCGCCGTTATTCAGTGAGGCAGTAATCTCCTCAAGATTCTTCAATGAACCCTCAAGCGATGCAACAATCTTCTGGTACTCAATCTCGTTGAGCTTGGTCGAGAGTTCAAGCATCTGGTCCTCAAGTGCCACAAGTTTGCCGCTTGCAGTTGCAATGTCGCCGTTAAGCAACTTGTCAAGGTCCTTTGAAGTACTGTTCAACTGTGCTGTTAGCTGCTCCACATTGTTCAGCGTGTTGTTGATTGCAGGGTTGGCAAGTGTGCTGTTCAATGAAACCAGTATCGAGTCAATTTTGGGCAACATCTCACCAATTGCCGGCAGCATCTCGCTTGCGGCCTCCATTGCATCGCTTTTAAGTTTGCCGTTCAGTGTGTCACCGGGTGCTATATACTCCTTGCTGTTGCCCGGGAGTATGCTTATACTGCTGCTGCTCAGCAGCTCCTTGTTTATCTCGGCAATGCTTCCCACAGGAATCTGCAGTCTCTTGTCTATTGCAATGGTCACACATGCGCCTTTGCCGCTTTTGAAATCATAGTCAATCTCCTGTACATTGCCCACCTTGTAGCCGTTGATGTACACAGGGCTAGTCTTTACAATCTCGCCGATGTTGTTGAAGCGTACATGGTATGTGTAACCCTCGTCAAAGATGCTGATACCCTTGAAGAAGTTTATCAGGAGATATATTGTGACAAGTGAAAGAATTCCCAGAAAACCAATCCAGAACTCACGTGTAATCTTTTTCTTTTCCATAACAAATATTATTTCTTGCTGCTGTTCTTCTTCTTGTAAATCTCAATAGCCTTTTGCGTGTCGACCTTTTTCCCGTCAATGAATGCAATGACAAATGCCTGTCCAAACTTCTTTGCCATCTCTTTCTTTATACGTTGTATCTCGTTGTAGTCCTTGCTCTCGCCGTAGGTGTATTTGTACATGCCGCCCTCTTTGTAGAAACTTGCCTTTACACCTTTCAGGCGCTTGTCATTGGCGGAAAGCTGCTTGTCCGATGCCAGAATCTGTACCTTGAAGACCGGAACTCCGTTTTCGGCAACACCTCTCTCCTTCTTTTTGTTTGCAGGAGCCACTTCTTTGTTGTTGCTCTTTTGGGTAATCTCTTTCTTGGCACTCTTTTTATTGCCGTTGCCCGATTTCGGTTTGCCGTAGAGTTCGTAATATTCACAGAAACCGCTGAATATACCCTCGGTCAGTTTCTTCTGTCCTGCATCCGAAGCAATGAACTTCTCCTCCTCGCGGTTACTTATGAAACCTACTTCAATGAGAATCTTGGGCATCACAGTCTTGTGCAGCACAAGGAAACCTGCCGAAGCCACGCCCCTGTTCTTTAGTTTGCTGTTCTTCACCATGCCGTTCTGCACCATCTGAGCAAGCCCCGCACTCTGCTCCATGTCCTGGTCGCGCATGAGCTCGAAGATTATGTAGCTTTCGCTTGAACGCGGGTCGAATCCCCTGTATATCTCTTCGAAGTTCTCCTCGGAGAGGATAACCTCGTTCTCGTACATCGCAGCCGCCTTGGCCTCGGCACTGCTGCCGGCACCAAGAGTGAAAGTCTCGCATCCGCGCGCACTCCTGTTTTTCGAAGCATTCGAGTGAATCGATATGAACAGGTCGGCACCCGCTTCGTTGGCTATTGCAGCGCGTCTCGCAAGCTGAACCTGTACGTCGGTCTTGCGGGTGAAGATTATTTTTATCTCGGGGTACTTCTTCTCAATCTTTTTGGCAAGCAGTTTCGATATCTTCAGGTTTATGTCCTTCTCCTTGGCAAATTTGCCCATGGCTCCGGGGTCAACTCCGCCATGACCGGGGTCAATTACCACGGTGAACGGCTTTTCCTTGCTCTTTTGCGCGTGGATGTTGCCCGCGCCTGACAACAGTACGAGTATTATCAGTATTATTCTTGCTATGTGTGCTCTCTTTATCATCTTCCCGGTAAATGTCCACAATAGTGCATTGGATGCAAAATTAATGGAATTTATTCTATTAATCAAAAATGAGGCCGCTATTTCGGCTCTTTTCCTTTAAAATGGAACGTATGCATGACGAAATGGGCTTTGTTGCCTTACTTTGTACATGTTTGTCAGTCCCGAGTCTAAAATGCCGTTCTCAAATATTGTCAGGCCCGTATTTTTTTTGTATTTTCGCGTGGTTTAACTAAATCAAAGGCAACGATGAAATTCCTGGAATTCAACATACGCTACGAGGCTCCCGAAGGTGCTTCAATGTACATACGCTATTCGCTTGACGACAACGGTTACGCCACCGAAGGCGTGCTTTCGCTTCGCGAGATACGCAAGGGCTGGTGGCAGGGTACTATGGAGGCCGGTGACGAATACAATCACCTGCAGTATGGCTACGAACTGCTCCTTGGCGGCAAGACACTCTGCAATGAGTGGGCTTTTACACCTCACAGGCTACGCTTCAACTGCGTAAACCGCAATTACATCGTGTACGACATGTGGCTCGATTCTCCAGTCGGCTACTATGAGCAGACCAATCTGTTCCGTTTCTTCGACACTCGTGGCATCACACTTGACGAACCCAGCATCAACTGGTACAACCGTAGTGTAACCTTTTCACTCTACGTAAGCGGCCTGTGCAAGGGCGAACATCTCTACCTTGTAGGCGATGCCGATGTCCTTGGTGCATGGAACCCCAAGCAGGCTCTGCGCATGCAGCAGCGTGTTCCCAACCGTTGGAGTGTCACCTTTGATGTGGAGACAATAATCAGCGGCGGGCTCGATTATAAGTTCATAGCCATTGGTGAGGACGGTGCCGTGCGTTGGGAAGAGGGTGCCAACCGCCATATCATGCTGCCCGATTTTGAATCAGCAACCAACTATTTCTATCAGCTCGACGAACTCAAGTTCGATGCACCCGAACTGCGCATTGCAGGTACAGTAATCCCGCTTTTCTCATTGCGTTCGGCGCACGGGTGGGGTATCGGCGATTTCGGTGACATAAAATTAATGGCCGACTGGCTCTCGGCAACAGGCCAGAACATTCTACAACTCCTCCCGGTCAACGACACCACGGTGTGCGGCGGCAATGAAGATTCCTATCCCTACAACTGCGTGTCGGTGTATGCACTTAATCCCATATATGCCGACATGTCACAGCTCCCCGCACTCTCAAGCAGCAAGCGTAATGCCTACTATAGCAAGGAGAGTGGAAAACTTAACTCCATGGATGTTGTCAAGTATGCCCAGGTATACCGCCTTAAGATAGCCTACCTGCGCGAACTTTTCGACGAGGTAGGTTCCGATGTTCTTGCAAGTGAAGGCTACAGCACTTTCTGCAGCGAGCAGGAGAAGTGGCTCAGGCCATACTGCCTCTTCCGCTTCCTCTCAACCCGTCTGCACAGCAACATTTGGGACTGGAAGGATTACCCGCGTTACGACTCAACTACATGGGAACGCGTCACAGCCGAATATTCCGATGCTGCACGTGAACTGCAGTTCTATGCCTATGTGCAGTATCTCCTTTATGCACAGCTCAGTGAGGCACATCTCTATGCCAACAGCAAGGGAGTGGCCCTCAAGGGTGATATCCCCATCGGCGTAGCTCCCAATGGTGTCGATGTGTGGTGCGACAGTGAACAGTTCAACTTGCAGGTATCGGCAGGTGCTCCGCCCGACATGTTTGCGGCCGACGGCCAGAACTGGGGTTTCCCCACATACAACTGGCAGGTCATGGCATCCGACGGTTACTCATGGTGGCGTCGCCGTCTCCAGTACATGTCCAATTTCTTCGACGCATACCGCATTGACCACATACTCGGTTTCTTCCGTATATGGGAGATACCACGCACGGCAAAGAGTGGTCTTGCCGGCAGTTTCTCGCCCAACATGCCGTTGGCAAAGACCGATATCGTATCAGTCGGCTTCGACTTTGACGAGGAACGTCACACACGTCCATATATCGACGACGATTTACTCAAGACACTCTTCCCCCGCAAGTCAAGGATAATTGTAGAGGCTTTCCTCGACAAACTCCCCGACGGAACATACATCTTTAAACCCGAGATGGTAAATGCCAACACGCTGGCATACTACATATATGAACGCACTCCCAAGTTGCCCGAGGCACTCAAGAACACTCTGTTGCGTCTTTACGGCAATGTGCTCTTCATACGCGACCTTTACGCGACCGATAAGTTCGTACCCCGCATTCTTGGCAACGAGACCGAGGCATACGAACAGCTTGAGTTTGGCGACCGCATAGCCTACGACCGCCTGTACGAGGAGTATTTCTACAATCGCCACACCATGTGCTGGTATCACGAGGGAATGCGCAAACTGGCTCCTCTGCTCCAGTCTACAACAATGACAGCATGTGGCGAGGACCTTGGAATGATTCCTGCATGCGTGCCCTGGGTCATGAAGAACCTGCAGATACTCTCGCTTGAAATACAGCGCATGCCAAAACTCTTTGGCGAGATGTTCGCACGTCCCGAGTCATATCCCTATCTGTCGGTAGCGACACCTTCTACACACGATATGAGTACCCTGCGTGGCTGGTGGCGCGAGGATGAGGCCCTTGCGCAGCAGTTCTATAACCACGTACTTGGTTACGAAGGCAAGGCACCCAAGGAGATGGACGGCAGGGTAGCGTACGACATATTGCGCCAGCATCTGCACTCGCCATCGGCATTCGCACTCTTCGCATGGCAGGATTGGATGGCGATGGATGAACGTCTGCGCCGTGAGAATCCCGATGACGAACGTGTTAATGTTCCGTCGAACCGTGACCACGTGTGGAACTACCGCATGCACATGTCGCTTGAACAGCTCATGGAGGAGCGCGCTTTCAACGACACCTTGCGTGCAATGGTTGCCGAGAGTGGCCGTCTTGTAAGTAAATAAAAACAAATTATACAATGGAAAACAAAATGGATGTCTTTCGTTCGTCACTCCTTTCGGGTATGGCAGTGGCAATTGCAGGTTGGGGATATCTTGCCTGCACCAGCAAAGGACTCGAAGTTCTTGGAGCAGTACTCTTCTCGTTCGGTCTGCTCACGGTTGTGAACTATAAATTGAAACTGTATACAGGTACAGCCGGTTTCGTGGCACTGCGCCACGACGATGGCAGTTCGCGTTGGCTCAAGGCAATCGGTGAACTCCTCTTCATTCTGTTTGGCAACATCGTAGGTTGCCTGTTCATCTCCTTGCTCACACGCCTTTCGCCCCTCCCACTTGGCGATTATGCTCAGAAGATTCTTGCAGCGCGCCTTGAACTTGGACCTCTGTATGCAGGTCTACTGGCAATCGGTTGCGGCTTCATCATGACAACTGTGGTGACTTTCGCGCGCGAGGGCAAGCCTTTGGCACTGCTTTTCGGTGTACCCTTGTTCATCTACTGCGGTTTCCCGCACTGTCTTGCCGATGCGTTCTATTACATCACAGTGCCCACAGAGTACACATTTGCTCACATCGGTGAGATTGCAATGCTCTATCCCTGTCTTGTAATCGGCAACTTCGTGGGTTGTAACCTTTACCGCTTTATTGCGTCTAAGCAGTAACACGGGTGTAATATACTTGACAATATACGACTTAGGGCAGACACGCGGTCTGCCCTAAGTCGTATATGTAGTGTTGCTGCTTGCGCATTCATGGGCTTCGGAATACTGTCCTCCTCTTGGCCAAGAGGAGGTGTCACATAGTGACGGAGGAGATAATCCCTCTTACCTCTTTAAACGAATAATGGCAGCCGAAAGTAGGCTGCCATTATTCGTTCTTATAAAGCGCGTCTGTTATTTAACCAATACCTTTTTACCGTTGATGATGTACAAACCTTTGGTTGGAGTGTTGACTTTTCTTCCCTGCATATCGTAAATAGTTTTCACCTTTCCGTTTTCCGCTTTCACCTCATCAAAGGTCTCTTCAATGCCGGTATTGTTTGATTCAAGGCGTATGACAGTCCACATTGAATTGTCAAGAAGTTCCGTTGTGCATACGACATTGTAGTCACTGTTGAGTGTGAGGTATGCACTACCATCATTTGTGCTGAAATATATTCTGCCATCGTTCATGTAGTTTGCCTTGAACACTACAGCACTGCTCTGGTCGGTACCGTTGCACATTGTGGTAGAGCCGATGCCGCAGGAGTTGATATAAAGTCCGTTCTGGTCCTTTATATAGTAGTGGTGAAGTTCTCCGGTACTCTCAAAAAGCCATCTCTTGCTCTTTGACTTTATAGAAGCCACTCCGCTTCCCTGCCTATTGGCGATGAGTCCATTGCTGCTGTTGCATAGCTGATATGCCTTAATGCCGGTATTCGTAATCTTGTATACATCAAGTTCCTTAGGGTATGCACGTGCAGTGAGGTCGTTCAGCAACTTCTCAATCTCGTTGTTGAGCATTGTTGCCCACTCCTTGTATGTGTGTTCGCTTGTGTCCTGGTTCTCGGCTGCAGCCTTGGCACTGTCGTAGATGCCGTTAAGCACGGTAAGTGCATCGGCAAAGTAGTAACCGATCTCGCGGCCGGTAGTGCTTGCTCCGAGTATGGTCTTGGCTGTTGAAAGAGCACTGTTGAGAGCCTCCAACTGCATCTCCTCGCCATCACCGTAGGCAACGTCCTGCAGTTCAACGTCTGTGCCGTCGGCCTGCGCTGCAACTACTTTGAACTTTGCGTTCTGTGCTTTTACTGGAATCTTCAACGAGAACTTGTTGTTGACAGCCAGCAACTCGCCGGTCTCGGCATCGTAGAGCTTGAAACCTACGGCGCCGCAGGCACCTTCCTCGGCAAGAATCGATATATAGTTGCTGCTTTTCTTGTAAAAATATCCCTGTGCCTTTACAGTGGTGTCCATGTAGTCCTCCCACTGTCCGGTGCTTCCTACTGAACCAATGGGTACTGATTCCTCATAGGCTGCTCTGTATCCTTCCACGCCGTCGGTTCTTTTCGATGGCTTGATGCGGTCGTCCAGGAAGATAAGGTGCCCTCCCTTTTTCTCATACTGCTGCATCTTTGCACGGCTAGCCTCGGCATCCTCGGCCGACAGTGTCACGTAGTAGTCCTGATAGTCACCCACATGAGCATTGTTCATTGGCTCAAAGAAACCCCATACCTCGAAGAACTCACTCAGGTCCATCTGTGCAATCTCACAGCATGCCTCGGCAAAGCGCAACTGGTTGAATTTGCCGTTCACGCCGCTTGTGCTGCTCATTGGAGTCTCACGCAGGTACTCGAACAGGCGTGGGTAGAATGTGGTGTCATAGCCTGCTGCATGGAAATAGAGGTACAGCTGCCAGTACATACGTGTTTTGCTGAACACTTCGCCACGCAGCGGGAACGGTACGTTGTTCTCCCAGTCCTTGTAGCATACATCCATGCCCAGTCCTCGTGTCGTGGTCTTTCCAAGGCGGTGAACCACCATGTTCGAGAAGAGGTTGTTGCTCACCTCGGTACAAGAAACTATGTTGATGGCGCCCTGGTTCATGTGGCCAATCTCATGTGCTGGTCCCCATGCATATCCAGGGTTGTTATATACTTTTTCCCAAGGAAGGATATCCTGCAGAGTGCTGAACTCATAATAGGTGTAGTAGTATGTGGCGAACATATACTGTCCCTCGCCGTCGACGCAGAGCATCGGGTTGTTCCAACGGTCGGCATACTGTGTGGCGCCCATGAGCTCCTTCTCCCACTTGACGATGGTATCCCACCAGTCAATAGATTCATAGATGTTGTTCGGGCAGATGGATACAACCTTGTCACGGTGCATGTGGAACATGGCATGCTCACCCTTCACATTGACAATCTCATGCTTCAGCAGGTTCTTCTGCATCTTCACCCAATCCTCGTTTGTGTGGCGGCTCTTGTCAAAGTAGCCGTTCAATGTACCGCCCTCAATATGTATCTTTACGTTAGGGTAGTCCGCAAGCACTGCACTTTCGCTGCCACGGTCAGTCTCAACCTTGTACTTGATGAAAAGAGTACCGCCTGCAGCAGCTGTTATCACGTTGAGTCCCTGCTTCAGCTCGGCACTGCCGCTGGCAAATACATCGTTGCCCTTAATCTCCTCAAGGTAAAGCATTGACGGGTAGTTTACCTGCTTGTCAACGAATATCAGCAGAATATCGTTCTTTTCGCATGTTATACCAGTGGGGGCACTGAGTGGGCTATATGGGTTGGTCTTGAGGCTAATACCCCAGTTGTACTCATCGCTGTATGGTTTGTAGTCGGCAACGCGGAACTCCTTCTCGTACTCGGCCCATGTGTCGTTCTTTACCTTGAATGCAAGTTCCTTGTATACCTGTGGAAAACCCTCTAAAGCCGTTGTGAGCTGCTCATCGGTCATTGCTTTATATGCGGTCTTTAGCTCCGAACATGCCTCATCGTTGAAAAGCTTTTTAAACTCGGCATAATAGCGCGTTGCGTTCTCAACAAACTGATTGGTATTGGCATACTCTTCGCGGGCCTGGTCAATCTCCTCCTGAGTTACGGATACCTCGGTGAAACTCCACTCAGTGAATGTGGCCGTGCTGCCTGTTGCCACTTCGTACCATGACAATACGTTGCCGCCGTAAGCGCAGCTCATGTACCACTCCGAATAGGGGTTATACAGCACGTTGTAGTACTCGGGTAGTGCAGCGTTCTTTGTGATTGTGAACTTGTATGCATCAGTCTCCGATGTGTTGTACACCTTACTCAACGAAGCCATGGGTACAATATATCGGCCGGTGCATACGTTTTGCAGAGCAAATTTGCCGTTGCTGCCCTCGGCAATCCACATCTGTGCGTATTTCTCCTTCTCACTCATGTCAACGCAAGTCACAAGGTGCGATGTGGTGTTCTCTTGTAAATAGCTTGAATATACAGCATTCTTTATGCGGTACACCTTGCCATTCTCAAGCTGTGCAGATACTGCTGACACGACAAGTACAAGCAGTGCCGATAGAATTGTTTTCAGTTTCATGGTTATTCGGTAAAAAGTTTTATCTCAATAGGGTAGTGTTGTGCATTTTACATCCACAGGGCGAAGTTAGTCAATATTTACAAAAAAATGTAATATTTACTTATAAATAAGGTAAAAACTTGTGCAAGCGAGTGAGAGAGAAACCTGCTTTAAATGGAGTGTGAAACTTTTGACACTCCAGACTGCCTTTTAGCCCTTAAAGCTCTTTGCGGTATATGATATCCCCCCTGCAAAAAAACATTGGGCGGTTTACGAACCGCCCAATGTTGATTATATTGGAGTCGCTGATATTACTTTACCAGTCTCTTTTTGCCGTTGATGATGTAGATACCAGGCTTGGTAATCTCCTCAATCTTGCGGCCGGTGAGTTCGTAGATGCCCTCCATTGCCGGTGCTGTAACCTCAGTCTCAACCTCGACGATGCTTGTCAATCCACCCTCTTCGGTGCCAACGAGTTCAAACTCCCAGTAGCCGATTGTGCTGCCAAATGTACCTGCGTTGCTTAAGTAGTTGCTGCCCTCTTTAATGACAAGAGCCTTCTTCTCGTTGTCAACCTCTACGGTATAAGAACCTGCATCTTTCTTTTTGTCAGCACTCAATCTTTTATTAGTCTTTGTGTAGAGGTATGCATCATAACCAAGGTTGTAGATCTGTACTCCACCGTTGCTGTCGTTAACTAATGCCCATACATAGTTGTCGTTCTCAGTGTCAAGTTCACCAAAAGTCATGGTATTCTTGTTTGCACCTATTGCGTTGGGGTTTGCAAGGGCGTATGTGCCCTTATCAATATTCTTAATACGGTAGAGGTATGTAACCTGGTTGTGGCTTGACTGTGGCTTGAGTACATATACAGCCTCAGTGTTGGCAATTGCAGCCTCAAGAGCCTCTATGTAAGGAACATAGTCTACGGCTGTCTCAAGGTTTTCTGCTGCATTGTTTCTTGTTTCTGTAAGGATTCTTACGAAGTTTGCAAGTTCAATATCGCTTACATACACAGCAAGGTTGTCAATACCGTTACCGGCCTCAGCAATCACTCTGTCGGCTGTTGCAATGAGTTCCTCGAGCTGAGCCTTTTCTGCTGCTGTAGCATTGTCTGTGTAGCACTCAATTCTCCACTGTGAACGCTTTTCGCCCGGCTCCTTACCTACAATGCCATTGTCGCTGGCACGGTAGATAGAATTGTTGCTCTCTCCGTACTTGTAAATGCTTGCAGTTCCGTCACCGTTGTACAGGATAGAGAACTTTGCGTTGGGGCTGCTTGATGTCAGAATCATGTTCTCGTTATTCAAGTCTGTAACGTAGAGGTTCTGTCCCACATTTTTCAGGTAGTATGCGCCCTCTTCCGGTGCTGGAACGAACTCCCAACGGCGGTCATCGTTAGCCTTTGCTACCTGGCTCTGTGTTGCGGCCTTTACACCTGCGTTGTAGTATGCAAGGTAGTGTCCGAAATTACCTTCAGCACAGCGTATCTCGTAGTGGTTGAGTGCCTTTACACCGATGAATGCCTTTGGATTTGCTTTCACCTCATTTGTTGCGTTGATGAGTGCAACAGCCCATGCACCGTACGACATTACACTCTGGTCCTTGTTCTCAAGCGCAGCTTGTGCGTCTGCAACCATCTCGGCGAGTTCTGTAACAGCTGATGGACGCAGGTAACTTGCATATTTGGGGTTGTTTGCAACCTTGATGAGGCTGTTCGCTGCTGTAATGGCACTTTCAAGAGCCTCAATCTGCTGCTCTTCTGTACCGCCTTCGGCAGCCGATTTTACCTCAACTTTTGTTCCGTCTCCCTGTACTGCATATACCTTGTACTTCATGGCTGTAGCAGGCAACTCTACAGTGTAGTTGTTGGTGAATGCGATAAGTTCATCGTCATTGTAAACGATAAAACCTACAGCACCCTTTCCGTTAGTCTTGTCAATTGTAATCTTATTCTTATAGACAGAATAGATATATCCTTCGGCCTTTGCTGTCTGGCCAATGAAGTCCATATACATACCTATTGACGCGTTCTTGCCATCTCGTGTTTCACCGTCCCAGTAGCTGCGCTGTGTCTTTCCATCATGGCTGTAAGTAGGTACAGCTACACCGTCGTTGATGAAGAGCGGAGCAAGGTTCTCCTTGTAGCCGCGTGATTTTACCCATGCGATAGCCTCGTCAACCTCTTTTTGTGTCTGAGTGTAGAAACTTGTTGAGTAGTCACCACGCTCCTGCTGCTCCATGAGTTTGAAGAAACCGTGTGCGCGGAAGAACTCTGTCAAGTCCTCACCTGCCGCAAGACAAGCCTGCTTGTAGTATTTGAGCATGCTCTCTGTACCGCTGGCATGGCCCTTGCCGTCAATCCAGCCGAGGTTGTTGCTGCTCATTCTGTCGCGGCGGTTAAGCTCGAACAACATTGGGAAGAAGCTTGTGTTGTGACCTGCAAGGTGGTAGTACATCCACAGCTTGTAGTACATCTGTGTCTGTGTCCACAAGTTCTGGCTTTCACCTCCCATCTGCTGATGGAACAGGTAGTGATTGTTGTTCTTGTAGTTGTAGTAAACCTTGTCAAGAGCACCCTCTGTGCCATTGATACGTGATGTACCAATACCCATGTACCACACAGCAATGTTGGAGTGCATGTTGTTTGTAACCTCGGTAAGACCGTTCACGGTGAACACACTCTGGTGCTGGTGTCCAATCTCGTGTGCAGGGCCCCATGTCTGGCCGGCACCTACTGCAATTCCACCTATAATGTCGCCCATAGTGTTCTGGTTGTAGTTACAGTTTCTCCATCCACCGCTCATGTAACCGCTAAAGTTGCCAAGTGCTATACCGTGGTGGTTGAAATATTCGCTGTAATCAATGTTGCTCTGGCCGTTTGGACCTTGGTTGAAATACATCTTCTCGGTGTAGTCGTAAATGTTACCGGCCTTTGCGCTCCAGTCTTTGTTCCAGCGTGGATATAGTGCGTTGAGTGAGTCCATTTCGGCCTTGCTCAAGAGACCCATTGTCGCAAGCTCAGACAGGTGAATTCTGTCCCAAGCCTCAAGTACAGCGTTTACTTTCTGCTTGGCTGGTGTGCTTGCAGGAACCTGTACATTGTCGGGGAAGAATTTCGACATACAGTTATACTCCATGTATGTGCTGCCGGTCTTGTCATCTGTTACCTGTGTAGGCCACATTGTATAGTGAAGAATCTGACGCTTTCCGAGGATTGTCGCGCTCTCTGTGTTTGTGCGGTCCTCGTAGTACTGCCAGTCGTCATCATTGTCGGGCTCGCCCCATAGGCAGTCGCCAACACCATTGTAATAACCGTTTACATTACCACCGGCTACGTGTACCTTTATGTCTTTGTATCCGCTGAGGGGGTTGACACACTTGCCGTTCTGGTATGTGTGTACCACATAATTAATATATAAGGTGTTGCCGTTGGCGTGGAACGGAATAATGTTCAAACCCTCTTTCAGGGTTATTCCATTCTCGTATGTAGCAAGCAGGCCATGGCCAACGAGTGAACCTAATGTAAGTTCTGCTCCATTCTTTATCTCGCCCTCTACGAAGATATAGACATGCTGGCGGTAGTTACCTGTAATACCCAATGGGTTGTCCATGTTAATATGGGCGTTGATACCCAACCAGCTTGTAATTTCACCGGCGATACTGTAAGGCTCTATGCTCTGTATGCGGAAACGCTTTGCGTGCTCGCTGTCCCAATATGGCTTGCTGCTGTCAAAGTTATCTTCCTGCCAGTTGTCTGTATATACCTTGACAACCATCTCCTGGAGTGCTGCAGGAAGTGCCTTGTAGTCTGCGTCTGCCTTCAGATCGTCAACGTTTGCGAAGCTCTTCTTGAGCTGTGTGCATGCCTTGTCGCTGAAGAGGTTGGCAAGAACCGCCTCGCACTGTGCAAGATACTCGTCGGTGAGTACGTTGTTGAATGCGTTAAGCTCGTCCCAATTGGCCTGCAGCTCAGCCTCGCTTACTGTAACCTCCTGAATAGTCCAGTGTGTGGCGTCAGCACCGGTGTTCCAACCTACAACACGTCCACCCTGAGATGTTGCATAGTGCATGCAGTTGCTGTTGTCGGCACGGTTTGCCGAGTTGAATGTGTAGTAGTTGCCGCTTGTATTCAAACAGTACAGGACTGTTGAATTCGAGGGCTGTGCTACGAATGTCCAGCCTGTGCTTGTTCCCATGGGCTTTACATAAAGACCGTTACCCAAACTGCGGAGCGACCAAGCGTCGGCATTGTTGGGGTGCTTTTCCGCAAGCCAGTACTGGGAGTATCTTTCACCGATTTTTGCACCGTAGATGTCGGTGGGGGATGATGCCTCCAGCGCGATGTTGGTGTCCGCTTTGTTGATGAAGCGGTAGATTTTGCCGCTCTCAAGCTGCGCTGCCATTGGCAGAGCTGTGAAAGCAATGAGCAAAGTCAACATTAAATTCTTTAATTTCATAAATTAATTATTTAGGTTAATTATCAATAATTTCTTCTCTCAATTTCAAATTCTTAGTCCTCCTCTGTTTATAGAGGAGGGGGACCGCTTGCGGTGGAGGAGTTCTTTCCTCTTTGCTTGTTCTCGTCTACTCCTCACCCCTTTCGGGGAGGGCCCTTCGGGACTCCTTTGGGGAGCTAAAGCTCCCGTCGTCGCAAGCAGTGCTGTGGCTTCGCACTGCCCTCTTATCATGAGGAGCACTTAGTCTTGTATTCAACTACTCACGAGGAGCACTAAGTCTTTAATTTCAAACTCTCAGTCCTCCTCTGTTTATAGAGGAGGTGGATTCAAAACTTGTTTTGAAGACGGAGGAGTGCCGTTTAACGGAGTTCTTCCGCTGTGATTGCAGACTCCTTTCTTCTCTCCTTTATTTCATCTTTTATGTATTCCAATACTCTTTCAATGTTTTCCCAAATCTCCCTGTTTTCAAAACGTATTACTTTGATTCCTTTTGAATTCAGAAAGTCTGTTCTGTCATAGTCGGCAGTGTCACCCTGCATTGTGTAATGCTCGTGCCCGTCCAGCTCTATGCAAAGTTTGATTGCCGGACAATAAAAGTCCAATATGTAGTTTGCAACAGAGAACTGTCTCCTCCAATGTGTGTCATCAAGCCTGTTGCCCTTCAAGTGCTTCCATAAAGCCGATTCTGCCGGCGTTGGGTCGTTGCGCAACCTGCGCCTAAGGGTCTTGAGTTCTTTTTTGTTGCTGTCTAAATTTTCTTGCATCAAATGCTATGTCCAATTTGTACTTCGACTCCTCAGTTTATCTACTCTTCACCCCTTTGGGGAGGGCCCTTCGGGACTCCTTTGGGGAGCTAAAGCTCCCGTCGTCGCAAGCAGTGCTGTGGCTTCGCACTGCCCTCTTATCATGAGGAGCACTTAGTCTTTAATTTCAAATTCTTAGTCCTCCTCAGAGGAGGGGGACCGCTTGTGGTGGAGGAGTTTTTTATTTCTTCCCCTGCAGTTTGTCGTCTACTCCTCAGTCACTTCGTGCCAGCTAGCTCCTCCCCTGTTATTTTAGGGGAGGTGTCGGCTTGCCTACGGAGGGGTATTTGGCATGAGGAGCACTTGCTTTGAATTTTTAGTTCTCCCCTGGTTCGGGCTTCCCACTCTGCACCAAGTTTATACAATCCATGCAAATGTAAACATATTTATTTTAATAAGTATTATTAAATTGTTAATTTTGTTTGTTATTCAATCTTTTTTGCTGTTTTACTCATTTTTCACAGGTTTTTGTTTGTAATTAGAAAAAAAGTGTTCATCTTTGCCGAAAGGAATATGTTGGGTGCTTTGTGCCCATTTGTGACGTGTTCCCGTTATAGTTTGATTTTAGTTTTAATTTTTTATTTATTAACCAAATTTCTACGTTTATGAAGAAAAATCTATTTCTAGCTGGTGCTTTGGCACTCTTCTCTTTCGTAGGTGTTTCTGCACAGGATTGGTGCCACACTATTGTGAACGGCCTTCCCGGTACAGATGTAAAGACTACATTGGAGAATGGTACCGAAGTTACAAACCGTTATGCTGAGACAGAGGTGTTCTCTCATGCCGGAACAACGAGCATTCGTATGACTGTTCTGCAGACTGGTTCTACAAACCAGATCAAGGGTGGTGGTCCTACATGGAACCTTGCCGAGTTGAAAATCTTCGATGGCAATGGTAAAGAGATTGCTTACACAGCAACATCAAATGCTGACCACAACACAAGTGGTGACGGTACTGACGGTGCAGGTCTTCCTGCGTTGAACGACGGTAACCTCAATAATTATTGGCACTCATGTTGGGGTGGTAGTGCTCCTATGGAATTCCACTACCTTCAGTTCGAGCTCACCGAGACTGTTGATGCATTCAAACTCGCATGGTGGAACCGTCCTAACAACAACAACAACTGTCCTATCATCGTAGGTCTTACACCTGGTGGTAAAGACTTTACTGAGGATATGAAGTTCGCTGAGTACGGCTTTGAGCTTGGTGAGAAGGTTACTTCTGCCAGTGAACTCGGTGCAGGTACTTTTGCATTCTATGTAGAGGGCCCAACAGAGGATCCTAACGGCTCTGATAATACCGGTCCCGGTAATGTGTTCGTTTCATTGAGCGATTACAACACAGGTAATGCCCATACTGCAGGTCCTGAGCATATCGTTCAGTTTATCCCCGGTTCTAAGGAAGGTAACTTTATTCTTTATCAGCCTATCGCTGCAACATACTATGCACAGCCCGACCGTTGGGCCGACTACAACGAGGGCAAGAACGGTTGGCAGCGCGCTTATAGTGAGGCAAGAGTTCTTGCTGAGTATGAGTTTACAAAGCGTCCTGATGGTGACTTTGAGTTGACTACATACTCTTATTATGAGAAAAACGCAGACGGTAACCTCGTTAAGCGTGAAACTCCTGTTAAACTTTGGGTAGGTTATGACATGCGTGGTAACCTTAAGGTATTCCCTGAGGCTGTTAAGGTAGGCCTTGAGAATGGTGATTATACACTTGGCTTCGGTCTTCCTGTTGACTTCGGCTTTACTATTTATAAGGCTGGTGTAGCAGACGGTATGGTTGCTAACAAGACAGCTGCAGAGATGTGTAACGAGTTGCTTGCAAGCAAGTTCGAGACAGCAGAGGAACTGAAGGAGAAATATGCTGAGTATGTAACTGAGGATTATTCTGAGCCTCTTGAAGATGCTATTGCTGCGGCTCAGGCTGCTATTGATGCTGCTGATTTGGCTGCTGCTTTTGCAGCTTCTGACATGTTCAATGAGGGCTTTGCATGGTATGTAGCAAGTAAGCTGGATTATTATTATTCTCCATTGTTGGAAGAACTTAAAGCTAAATATGACGACAACAATGCAACACCTCCATATTCTCAGGAGAATTCAGGATGTTATACTCCTCAGTCTTTAGAGTATCTCGGTCAGATTGAAGGTCTCATTGGTATCTGTTACAGTGGCCTAGAAGCAGAGTCGGTTATTTCTTACTCACAGCTTGAGACCAACTATGCTCAGATTGAAACTCTTATTGAGCTGTTTGAGGGTTCAACACTCTACTTCTCTGAATTCCCAGAGATTGTAGAGGAGATCTCTGATGCAAACTTCCCATATGCCGAACTTCCCAACAACGCAGTTTGGAAGCAGAACGTTGTTCTTGCCGGTGCCATTAAGGGTATCCGTCTGACATTCCTCGACCGTTACATCGGTTCTGCAGGCGACGGCGGTAACTTCCCGATGATTGCAATCGGTGAGTTCAAGCTCTATGATGCAGACAACAACGAAGTTGCTCTCACAGAAGCAAACTTCTATGCTAACCACACCGAGACACAGGAGGGCTTCGAGTCAACAGTTGCACGTCTTTGCGACGGTAACTTCGGTACTCAGGGTTACTATCACTCTCCTTGGAGCGGTGCCGAGCCACAGGAGTACATCTATCTTGATGTAACATTCCCTGCAGAAATGGATAACTTCACATTCGAGATTTACAGCCGTGACAGAACAACATCACAGAACATGGTATCTCTCTTCCCCAAGAAGGTTGCCATGACGGAGAAAGGTACAGCTTACGATCCTCTCCTCTTTGCTGAGAACCCCTATAACGTAGCTGTTGGCGAGCAGGTAACTGCAGTTGACCAGCTCACAGACGGTCTTTATGTAGTTAAGGGCTTGCTCAATACTCAGGCTGTTTGGAAGGAAGTTACTGAGGGCGAGGGCGACGAGGCTACTACTGTAATTGAGCAGGTAGAGCCTACTGGTACAGCCAAGTTCTACAGCAACACAACAAAGCGTTTCCACAATGCTGCTGCCGCTGTACGCGAGGCAAGCGTATTCCGCATTACAAAGAACGCTGACGGTACATACACAATGCTTAACCTTGCAAAGGCTAACTACTGGCCTACAACAGAGGGTGAGGCCGGTGAAAGAAACGGTTTTGTTGCAGGTACATATGATCAGACTAAGGCTGCAAAACTTAACATTGTGGCTTCTACAAACATTGAGAATACATTCGTTATCTATGAGAAGGTTGACGGTCTTACAACAGACGGCGACAGTATCGATACAAACGGTGACGAGGTGTACGACGATGTAGAAAAGGTATACGATACTCCTTATGTTCTTTACATGGACTGGTCCGAAGGTCTTGCTACACGTCCTGTAGTTGATCCTCAGCCGGTTGTAACAAGCGCAGAACTCGCCGACAACTGGGGTGATGCTCAGTGCTTTACAAAGGAGAACGGTGAGGCTGAGTGGGAAATCTACAAGGTTGACATGGAGAACCCCGACTTCTGCTGGTTGACAGGTCTTGTAGGTATCGTTGACAACCTCGGAATCGTTGTAGGTGACGATCCTGGTTGTGTATCTGACCTCGGCGCACTTGAGGCGGTTCTTCCTGTAGCTCAGAAGGTAATTGCTGATTCTGCATATGTCGATGCTCCTGCTGCAGCTGCTGCTCTTGCAAAGGAGATTGCAACTGTTGCGACACTGGAGAAGAACCCAATGGTTGAGGGTATCTATCAGGTGGTTTCTGCAGTTGCTGAGTTCGCAGAGACAAAGGCACTCTATGCTACTGTAACTGAGGATGGTACACCAACATTCGGTTGGAAGTCTCTTGCTCAGAACGATATTCAGTTCTACTTCGCATTCGAAAAGTCTGACGCTGATGAGCTCGTAGCAGGTGGTACAATTGAAGAGGCTGATGCTGACAAGGTTTACTCAATCCGTGCAATCGCAACATATGATGGTTCTGATCCATACTACGTTGGTGAGGCAGATGCTAAGTCAACTCCAATTGACCTCTTCGCAGATTCAGCGTGTGATTACCTCGTGCTTAACGCTACAGGTTCTGCATTCAACCTCTCACTTGCTGGTAAGCATGCAGCAGGTTTCTCAATCCATGCTAACGGTCACGGTGGTGGTACAGGCCAGAACGGTAACATCGTTTACTGGGACGGTTCGGCAGGTGCTTCACAGTGGTACTTGAGAAAGGTTGACTACGAGACATCTATCGATGACTTCGTTGCTGAGGGTACAGAGGTAGTTGCAGTTTCTTACTTCACACCAGCAGGTGCTGCAGTTCCTGCTCCTGTAAAGGGTATCAATATTGTTGTTACTGTTTACGCTAACGGTGTAGTTGAGACTAAGAAAGTGCTGGTTAAGTAAGAGCAATGATTGATAAGCTCGCTTAATCAAGCATTGCCGAGCGCAAAGCAGTTGCGCGAAGCGAAAGTTTTGGTTAAGTAATTGACCGGAATACATAAAATGAAAAATGGGGCTTCGGCCCCATTTTTTTTGTATATGCAGGTGAGGGAGTTTAAGCTGAGGTGAAAGGTGAAAGTTTTATATTTGGATTTTGTCGACAGTACTGAGTTTTCAATCTCAAACTCTTAGTCCTCCTCTGTTCATAGAGGAGGGGACCGCTTGCGGTGGAGGAGTTCTTTCCTCTTTGCTTGTGTCTTTTCTTCTCCTTTCAAATTCAAATTCTCAGTTCTCCTCTGTTTATAGAGGAGGGGGACCGCTTGCGGTGGAGGAGTTCTTTCCTCTTTGCTTGTTTTCGTTTACTCCTCACCCCCTTCGGGGAGGGCCCTTCGGGACTCCTTTGGGGAGCTAAAGCTCCCGTCGTCGCAAGCAGTGCTGTGGCTTCGCGCTGCCCTCTTCGCATGAGGAGCACTGGGTTTTTGTATTCAACTACTCGCTAGGAGTATTTTAAAAGGGATTAACGTAAAATTCTGAGGGATTTCAAAATCAATCTTTTTAAATTTATTTTCAACGAATTGTGTAGTTTGAAAATGCAAATAAAAAAAGCAGACTTCAAAGTGAAATCTGCTTTTCAGCGGAGAGAGAGGGATTCTTGCTTTGGCAAGCGACTTCTTCGATTACGAACCCCCGCTCGTGTGTTCTCATCCCCTCTAATGTAAAAAAAAAGGAAGCCTTTCAGCTTCCTTTTCTGCGGAGAGAGAGGGATTCT
>JAZQZM010000010.1:0-5254 GCA_045634085.1 Bacteroidaceae bacterium | reverse complement strand
GTTGCACCAAACAGTTGTCTTCCTAAGACCGCTTGGCCTCCGACTTCTCTCATCAATTAGGGTTGCTGCTACTGCAAACATTTATATAAGTGTTGGCATTGCCACTTTTATAGAAAAGGACATCTCAAAAGGATGTCCTTTTTTTATTATATAAAACTGTCAATGCCCTCTCTCCTGGTGGTGCCGTCTATCCGCAACCCGCACGGGCATGAACTCCGTCCATGCTGCGTGCGACCTATTGCTGTCGGCACCAACGAACTCCACTTCGTTCCGTTTGTGGGAGAGTAGTGGCCTAAAGGCAATAACAGGCGTCTGCCTGCGCGGTGTTTCTTTGTGCGACCTTTAGGCATTATAATCTCTTGCTCTTTAATTTATGGGGGCAAGGGCATGACTGGGTATTATATACAAAGAAAAGGACTCAATGGGTCCTTTTGCTTTGTATGCTTTTTACAAATTGCGAATTTGTAATATTCTATTTGGTTGTTGTGTTTTATACTGATATTTCACCAGCGAAGTTTTCCTCCATTCTGCGTCGCACTTCCTCGGGCGAGAGGTCCTTGCCTAGCAGGTACATAAGTTTAGTGAGTGCTGCCTCCACGGTTGAATCGTGTCCGCTTGTAACTCCTGCTTCCTGTAGTTGCAGGCCTGTCTCATAACGTTCCATGTGTACACTTCCGCCTGCACACTGGGTTATGTTGATAATAATCTTTCCCTCTGCAGTTGCTTTTGACAGGGCATCTATCAGCCATTTCTTCTGAGGTGCGTTGCCGGCACCGTAGGTCCTGAAGATTATGCCTTTGAGTCCCTCGTCGGCGAGTACCTTTTCCACAACCTGACGCTGTATTCCTGGGAATAGCGAGAATATTATTATGTTGCTGTTGTATTCGTGGTGTGCCTTCAGTTTCAGCCCTGGAACGTATTTCTTTATGTTACGGTTATAGAACTGTATGTCGGTCCCGGCCATGGCAAGCAGTGGGTAGTTGTTTGAACCGAATGCTCCGAAGCTTTCAGAGTTTACCTTTGTGGTGCGGTTTCCGCGCATCAGCTTTTCGTGGAAAAATACGCATACCTCGGGAACTACCGGCGTTCCATCGGGTTTTTGTGCAGCTGCAATCTCAATGGCTGTTATGATGTTCTCCTTGCCGTCGGTTCGCAGTGCGCCTATAGGCAGCTGGCTACCTGTCAGTACCACCGGTTTCATCAGATCCTCGAGCATGAAACTGAGTGCCGATGCTGTGAATGACATTGTGTCGGTACCGTGCAGTATCACAAAGCCGTCGTATCTATCGTAATTTCCCTCAATAATTGTCACAATACGGCTCCAGAGCTCTGGCTCCATGTCCGATGAATCGATAGGAGGATCAAAGGTTATTGCATCGATGTTGATATTCAGTTGCTTGAGCTCGGGCACATGGTTGAGCAGATGGTCGAAGTCGAAACTCTCCAATGCTCCAGTCTCGGTATTGCGTATCATACCTATGGTACCTCCGGTGTATATGATAAGAATCGATGATTGCTCTTTCCTGCTCATGGTATCAAGTATTTAAAGTATTTCCTTAATTTCTAACAACTGCCTTACCTCGTAGGTCGGCTTGAAGCTTGTGCCGGTCATCTGTTTGGGATTAAAAAAAATCTGGTCCATGCCGATATTCGCTGCACCGACGATATCGGTGTCAAACATGTCACCAATCATTATGCTCTCCTCAAGTTTCGCACCAGCCTTCTTCAAGGCATATTCAAAGAGTTCCGGCCTTGGCTTGTTCACTCCAATCTCCTCGGACAGTATTATGTCGTCAAAGTACCTTTTGATGCCTGCCGTTGACATCTTGCGCGACTGCAGTTCGGTAAAGCCGTTAGAGAGAATGAACATCTTGTATTTGGGTCTCAGGTATTCAAGCAGTTCCGTTGCTCCAGATACAAGGTTCCCTTTTGTCGGGATTCGTCCTAGTGCCTCGCGGCAGAACTCTGCAGCAAGCTTCTGGTCGTTCACACCGACAGTCTCCAGCGGGTAGCTGTAGCGCCTGCGGTTCAGCTCCTCTTTTGTGATCTTGCCTTCGCCATATAGCCTCCACATTTCCAGATTATACGGGGTGTATATCTCCATGTAGTGGTCGAAGGAGTCGAAATACCTTCCATATCGCAACTGTTCATAAGTTTCCCTGAACGCCTCACGCGAGGCTGCCGAGAAATCGTACAGCGTGTCATCAAGGTCAATGAAGATGTTCTTGTATTCTGGCATTCCTGTGTGTGCTTGTGTGTTATATGCTGTTCCCGTTTACAGCATTGTGCTCTCTCTCCTCCATTGCTGCATGATAGCATTCGCGGCACAAAGGCTCGTACTCCATCTTTTCGCCCAGAAGCACCTGTTTGTCGTTGCTTACCAGACGGTGCGATACGTATGCAAGGTTGCCGCATCTCACGCATATCGCGTGTACCTTTGTCACTTCGTCGGCTAGTGCCATGAGTGAAGGCATGGGACCGAACGGCTGGCAACGGAAGTCCATGTCAAGTCCGGCAATAATGACGCGTGTACCGCGACGTGCAAGTTCATTGCACACCTCAACAATGTCGTTGTCAAAGAACTGTGCTTCGTCTATGCCGACTACATCGCAGTCGCTGGCGAGCAGCAGAATGCTTGTCGACGATTCAATGGGGGTCGAGAGGATGTGGTTACTGTCATGTGATACAACCTCCTGCTCCGAGTATCTGGTGTCGAGTGCAGGCTTGAAAATTTCCACCTTCTGGCGTGCGAATTTCGCCCTTTTTAAACGGCGTATCAGTTCCTCGGTCTTGCCCGAGAACATGGAGCCGCAGATGACTTCAATTCGTCCGCGACGCGATGTCTCCATATTGTTGTAGTCTGAAAATCTGTTCATCGGTATATGCTTTTTTGTTTTGTGCCAATTCTTTGTGCCGGCATGTTACGGTACGCAAAGATAAGCATTTAGAGGCGAAAACAAATGCTTATTTGCATCAAGTTATCAACATCTTGCCAACTCCTTGCTTTTAAAAAATCATTATAAATTCGTATAGTTGGCATAAAAGTGTTTAATTTGCACAAATAATGTAGACATTAATGGGAATTTTGTATGTAGTGCCCACTCCTGTGGGTAATTTGGAGGATATTACCATGCGCGCAGTGCGCATACTCCGTGAAGCCGACTTTGTGTTGGCCGAGGACACCCGCACATCGGCCAAACTGCTCAAGCATCTTGACATTCAGGTGCCAATGTATTCGCATCACAAGTTCAACGAACACAAGACTGTGGGTTCGTTGGCCGAACGTATAAGGGATTGCGAACATCATGTGGCACTCATATCCGATGCCGGTACGCCTGCGATTTCCGATCCGGGCTTTCTCCTTGTGCGTGAGGCAGTAAAATGTGGGGTAGAGGTGCAGTGCCTTCCTGGTGCAACGGCATTCGTGCCTGCGCTTGTAAGTTCGGCTCTGCCGTGCGAGAAGTTTGTCTTCGAGGGATTTCTGCCTCAGAAGAAGGGACGTCAGACCCGTCTGAACTTCCTTAAACAGGAGCAGCGTACAATGATATTCTACGAGTCGCCATACCGTGTGCTCAAGAGTCTCACTCAGTTTGCCGAGGTGTTCGGTGCCGACCGTCAGGCTGCAACAGTGCGTGAGATTTCCAAACTGCATGAGGAGTGCCTGCGCGGAACACTCGCCGAACTCATTGAGCACTTTACTAAGAACGAACCGCGTGGCGAGTTTGTTATAATTGTTGCCGGCGCCGGCAGCAGTACTGCAACCGAAGACGGCGAGTAACAGCCTATAAAATATGTTGGACTATGAAACATAATGAAATAACCTTAGGGCGTTTCTTGCGCATAGTAATGTTGGTAGCCGCAATTGCTGTCGCCTATTTTGTGCTTGACAGCCTTAGTGGAGTGCTGTTGCCGTTTGCCATAGCATGGTTGCTCGCTTATCTTCTGCAGCCGCTTGTCGCATTCATACAGCATACGCTGAGGCTCAAATTCAGAATGCTCTCAATCATTGTGGCATTGTTGCTGATATGTCTGTTCATCTACGGTTGCCTCATGCTGGTCGTTCCCTCGCTGATTGAGGAAATGTTTGAATTGAAGGACTTCATACTCTCACTTCTTAACAAAGGTCTGACAAATTCTACGATTCCCCAGCCTGTTATGGAGTTCTTCATGGAACTCGTAGAGGACAATGACTTCAAGTCGATACTGAATACCGAGTTCGGAAGCGAAATAAACAGCATGCTCCTTGAAAGGCTGCAGATGATAATATTCGGTACAGTGGATGTGATACAGGGGCTTTTTGCGTTCTTCATAATCCTGCTTTACCTGTTCTTTATTCTCCTGGATTTTGAACGTCTTTCGGAGTCCTGGACTCTGTATATACCAAAGCAGTGGCGTGGCGTGGCAATAAAACTGTGGGATGACCTTGTCGAGGGCATGAACCAGTATTTCCGCGGTCAGGCACTTGTCGCATTCTGTGTGGGTGTGCTCTTTTCCATCGGATTTGTAATAATAGACTTTCCGGTTGCAATAGCGTTCGGCATGTTCATCGGAATGCTTAACCTTGTCCCTTACCTGCAGGCTGTATCCATTGTACCTATGGTACTGCTCTCAATGCTGAAGGCGGCCAACACAGGTGAGGATTTCTGGCTTATACTTGCGTCGGCACTTGTGGTTCTGGCCATTGTGCAGGTCATTCAGGATGTTTTTCTTGTGCCGCGCATCATGGGAAAACGTATGAATCTGCACCCCGCGGCCATACTTCTGTCACTCTCTATCTGGGGACATCTGTTGGGCCTTCTGGGTATGATTGTGGCACTGCCACTTACAACCCTGTTTCTCGGTTACCTGAAACGCTATCATGAGATTGCTGCCACGTTCAACTACTCCGAGGAGAGAATTTTTAAGGAGGCCATTGACTCAACTGTCTTTGTCAGGCGTGGGCATGGTGAAACCACTGAAGGAGATAACAAAGGAAGGGATGATGAAGCCGAAGTTGATTCTTGTGAGTAAAAAACAGCGTGAAAAGTTTGTAAATACAAAAAATATATCTATCTTTGCACTCGCTTAACGGCAATTGGGTAGATTCGCTAGCTCAGCAGGTAGAGCACATCCCTTTTAAGGATGGGGTCCCGGGTCCGAGCCCCCGGCCAATCACGAAGAATTAAGGGGAAAGTTAAAAGTTTTCCCCTTTTTGTACATAGCAGAGTGGGCAAATCGGTGGTTAACAAATGTTTATTAGTTAGATAGTAGAGCA
>JAZQZM010000009.1:0-40918 GCA_045634085.1 Bacteroidaceae bacterium | reverse complement strand
GGATAAGCGACTTAATCTTTTTCATATGTTTATAATTATTATGCTCATCAATCAGTCCTTCTGATGTAATTTACAACTCCACAAAGTTAACAGAGATAAATCATTATTTAAAATACACCCCTACTCAAATTTATACAAATTGTATTTATAATTACATATTAAGGTCTGGTTGCCATAATAATAAACCGTTACAAACAAAAAACACAAAACATAATTGTTTCATGTAAGAAAGTTTTTTGTATTTTTGATTCTCATTCTTTCCTATAAGTACAGACTAACATATTAACCGTTGATTCAAAAGTTTAACCCTACTAATAGTTAAAGAGATGAAGAAGCTATTTATAATTATTACAACAATTCTATATGCACAATATGGCTTTGCACAAAGTTTGTTAAACGAACTAAATTCATCCTTAGAAACGGATTTAAAAATTTGTATTAACGAGAAGTGGTATGATGTCAAATATTTCAGAATTACAAAAATAGATGGACGATGCTTTGAAGCCAATGTTAAATTAATTGACTTAGGGCCCAACCCTAAAGATAAAGAATATACAATATATAATTGTACTCCGTATCATATTAAAGATGGAGACTGGCAAAATTTCAATGGGGAATACCAGCAGAAAGGAGATATAAGAAAAATTCACATATATAATAATACTCAATACGGCGGTTATAAGAATTTTGATTTTAAATCGTATAGACCAGATGGCGTGCTTGGGGAACATAAAATGTTATATGGGTTCTACATTCTTTTCAAAGAACAAGAGAAAGCCCAAAAATTTGTTTCAATAGCTCATAAGCTTCAAGGAAGCGCTTATGATAGCACACCATGGCTTAGGACTTCGAAAGAATTAGATATATATCAAAATCAAACATCAAAAGAAATCTTTGAATCAATAATAAAGGACTTTAAGCAATATGATATTAAAAGTGAACAGGTTTACAAAAATGACGATTGGACAAAAACGACTAGTTTGACAATTAAATACCAATACCCTAACATCCTCATCTCACACACAGATGTAAAAACAAGCAGTTTTAACTATAACAATGATTTCAAGCAAGGAACTATAACGATAGCGATTCCTATTAAAGATTCACGTTTTGAATTTGGGAAAGGATATTTCGGTGGAAATGATGAAAATATTATGTGTATCTATTCCCCGTCGGGTCTTAAAGTTTCTCACAGCGGGAAAAATGACATTATAGAGGAATATAATTTCTACGCGTCAAAAACAGTGTGTAAAGAACTTCTAACAAAGTTAAGAGTCTTTAAGATAAAAGTATTGGAAGAGAACTACCAAGGGGAGTATGGCTTTCACCGTTCAAATCCAAAACCTAAAAATAACAAATCTAAAGAATTATATGGTGGTAAATATGTGCAATAAATTAATTTTAGCAGCATTACTCGTTATCTTATGCTCTGCTTGTAATCATTCGAGCAATAATGCAGCCCTTAGAGGAGTCTCTAATCCTATAAGATATCACATCATTAACAACATCATAGAAATCATCACAACTGATTCCACAACACATACGATTAATATCGCATATCCCAATAAGGATAACATTTGCACAAAACTACTATCAAAGCCTTATAAATTTATAGGGCCACAAAAAATCCGTCTTGACATTGATAGCATAATCCGTTGTAGCAATAACCGTATTGAGTTATCATATAAGTTTTTTAGCAATCCAAAATTGCCATTGGTTATAACAATTGATGAAAAACAAAACATTGATTTTGAGTACAAATATTTTCAAAAGCACATAGAAGAAGGTATTTATGCAAGGTTAATTTCTGGAAATGCCGCATACTTAATAAAAGAAGGGAGCGTCACTCCTGACATTAAAGATATTAGGAGATGGTTATATAATAACAATAATTATATAGACAACGACAGCATTGATTTAATGTATGAGATATTCAAAGACCTATCCTATTGTAATTCTAATAACTTTTACTTAGAAGATGCCACTTCTATTCCGACTATAAAAGATTTTTCAGGAATAAAATATCGAATAAACACGAATATGGTTGCTGATTATTACTATTTATTTGCAACAGATAATAAATGGGATTTAGAAACTTTTATCAGTGATGTCGTTTCCGATAATTTTATAGGATCCCAATCAAATACAAACAATGCATTTTCTTGTTACAGATCAAAGGATAAAGGAGGTTTATTAACAATCTTTCTAATCGGCATTGATAAAAAATGGAATAAGCAAATTATTCCAATAGGTATGGTGTCTATTGATAATGAGCCTCCATATATAATGACTCGGAATCAGAGTATGACAGACAATCATCATATAAATGTGTTATTAAAGATGCAAAATAACACAACCCCCCAAATTGAAAACGAGATCAAGTGTGATACAATTAAAACTTTTAAGTCGTTAGGTTTTAACATAACAGGTATTCCTCATACCGACATTGAGGAAAGAATCACAGTACGAGGAAATGATTTCCGTGGAGGTTACGCAGAATTTACAATTAGTTTTAGTAAAAATGTCAAATCTATAACATTTGAATATAAAGATGTTAAACAAAAGCTAGATCTAACAGACAAAGAAAGCCCTTATACTTATAGTTGCAACTTACCACTAAACTTAGGTGATAATTATATAAAAATAAATGCAGAAGACATATTGGGGAATATGACAAAATCTGCAAATAATAATAACAATAAAAGTCTATACGAAATATTAACAAGGAATTCTGCTACATTTTATGTAAAAATGGTAAGAAGAGAACAAACAACACCTGATATCAATATTAACCTGCATAATAATGTAGATGTCAATGTTTGGTAGGGACTATCGGGACTATCCATAATTTTGTGTAAATTGGACTTTGTCAAGTTCCTTTCTCTTTAAAAAGTTTGGGCAATTCAAAAAAAAGCAATACATTGCAATACAATCATCCCTAAACAAGGATTGTCATACTAATGATACTGTAGTTACCAATACTATCGTTCTTGTAAGTCTATTTATTAATAATCCATAGACTTTTTACTGCTATTAAATCTGCTGTAGCCACAAATGCAACGGCAGATTATTCTACTTATAATATAGTTCCTGCTACGAAGAGTGCATCTAAATGCTGCTACTACTCTATTTGATAGAAGAAATCTTATAGAAGAACCACATTGAGACATTAAATACAAGACTTCTATTTATACTACCAACAAGAAGTTTTTTGATGGTTTTCCTATTATGTTAATTTCGTATACACATTCTTGTGTACTTTGTTCTACTATAAGAGAAAAGAACTGATAATACTATCTATCATACTACTGCTGCTAATTCAGTTCTTGCTACATTTCATTCATTCTACTATAAATTAGCAGATTATTTATTATTAACTTGTGATAGTTACAAAAATTGCTATTACATATAATTTAAAATCATGAAAAGATATTTGTTTCTTAAAATAACTTATGATTCAAATATAAGTTGCAGCACATTTCGTTGTGAAGACATGTTTCCATCAGGTATTGAAGATGGAAGAATTGATAATATTCTTGAAGTGGTATCTTATGATTGTAAATTAACTTATGAATCATTAAATATCTGTCTGTATAAAATATGTATTTCTTTACAAAATACAGTTCCAAATATTATTAACCCTACATACTACATTAAAAAGGTTGTTTTTGGTAGTGGAAATACGATAATTGAAGCGGATATTATAATCACAATAGAACAGATTGATAAAATGAATAAAGAACTATTATGATAAAAATTGATTTAATAAAAAATATAAGTAGACATCCAAACTCACTTATAGTTAATATTATAACTGCATACCAGAATAATGTATTTTGTAAACTTTCACCTTATTATATGCACGGCAATATACCCGTTATTAACACTCCAAACATTAAACTTAGAAGTGTAAATGAAGTATGGCAACAGCTTTACGTAAAAGACAAAAACATGAAAGATGCAAAATTTAAAAAGGGGCTATGGATTAACGAATATTGGGGCTATTCTGAAGCTCGTGAGAAGATACTAATTCCAACATACCGCTGGATGCTTGAGGAGAAAGCATATGGAATTATTGAATTTTTAAGAAAAGAAAAATTGAAAAGAGATATTGTAATTATTGATATATAGTATTAATTGCTGTATAAAAGATATAGAAGCCCCATTATCGTTCGCTTTCCTATTAAAAGCATACATCGAAGGTACAGGACCTTATAAGGATTCACTCAAAGAAGTAATGATAGAAAAAACACTATTAGTAGGTAGAAAGTATTATAGTTTTAAGAAAATGGTCATTATTCCAAATAAAATTGCAAATATCTATACAGGACAACAGCGTCGTATTGATTTTGAAGAGAGATATTTATCTACTCGCCTAGAATAAATTATACAAAGACAAACAGTTTGAGCCTATTATCTATATTCCTAAACCAAAGGAGCCTAGCCAACAATCGTTGGCAGGCTCCTTCTTTTAAGGGAACTATGAGTACTATTTCTAAAATACTTGTTCTTTATTTCACCCTTTTGTTTTCATATTTGAGGTAAACTTCGAAAACAGGATGCGGCTCAGAATAAAAAACAAGTAACTTGTTTTATTCTCCGCTCGCCTTTCACTATCTTTGAGGTAAACCTCGAAGATTTTCTGCACGCGCTGTAAAATGTCAAAGTAAACTTTGCCTATCTTGCTCGTTTGTTACTATCTTTGCAATAAACTGCGAGTATATGAAACAGACAACAGAAGCAGCGGTTCTGCCATTTAAGGTATTGGAGTTGGTGGGGCTTATATCGGAGAAAAAACGTCTGTCATTTGAGGATGCGTTGTATTATCTCTATAACTCCAAACTGTACCATGATTTGGACAATCCAAGTTTGAAACTATGGTATTGCAGCGGGCTGCAACTTTTTGATTATCTTGAGGAAGAAAAGGCAGCCTCACGTATGCTCAGGATAAGCAGGAACGAGGCGCTGTTTGTCATCTCATGCATAGAGCAGTATCGTTTAAGAGGGAATTTGTCCTCGGCCGACGTGCTGACGATGTTCTGCGAGTTGGGGCTTGACAAGTTCCTGACAGCGAATTTTGAAGTTCTTCATTCGCAGAGCATGGAGTATATTCTGCACGAAATAGATTTGTTCATTAAAAAACACCGATAAATTATGTTGTTGTATCACGGTTCCACCATGGCTGTACGCAAACCGACAGTTTCGCGAGGCAGGGCAAATACTGACTTCGGAAAGGGATTCTACACCACAACAAGTCGTGAACAAGCCGAGAAATGGGCCCGGATAAAGCGGGACAGAGAGGGAGGGAATGCCCGTGCTGTGGTATCGGTGTTTGAAATTGATGATGATATTCTAAACGACCGCTCATTCAATACAATGTACTTTGACGGTGCTACCAAAGAATGGCTTGACTTTGTTGTCGGGAACCGCCGTGGTAACACCAGCCACGGGTTTGACTTGATAATGGGACCGGTTGCGAACGATAAACTGTATGTAACCATTTCGCTTTACGAGAATGGGGTTCTGGACGCTGAATCGGCCATCATACAGTTGAATACGCACCAACTGTTCGACCAATTGTCATTCCACTCGGCAAAGGCATGCAAACTTCTCACATTCGTGAAATCGGAAGTAATTTAAATGTAATTTATGGCAATTGACCTGCAGATAGAGAATATTTCAAAGAGTTTCGGTGACCTTGTGCTGTTCAATGACATCTCGTTTACCATTGAGGAACGCCAGCGCATTGGACTCATTGCATGCAACGGCAAGGGAAAGAGCACATTGCTCAAGGTAATCGCCGGAGAGGAACCGCACGAAGGCGGCAAAATAACCATGCGCAATGACATACGCGTAGGGTATCTTGAACAGGAACCCGATTTCAACGGTGACCTTACCGTAATTGAAGCCTGCCTGCAGCGCAACAGCGAGAAGGCCGACGTCATCGCACGCTACGAGGCGGCGATTGAAAGCGGAGACCATTCACAACTGCAGCACCTCATGGAGGAGATGGACCGTCTTGATGCATGGGACTATGAAAACAGTGCGAAACAGGTGCTGAGCAAACTGAAAATCAGAAATTTCAACCAGCCGATAAAGGAACTGTCGGGCGGTCAGAAGAAACGTGTTGCACTTGCTGCAGTACTGATTGAGCAGCCCGAACTGATGATTCTTGACGAGCCTACCAACCACCTCGACCTTGAGATGGTAGAGTGGTTGGAGGAGTACCTTGCACGCATGAACAGCAGCCTGCTCATGGTGACACACGACCGTTATTTCCTTGACAATGTGTGCAATGAGATAATAGAGATTGATGACCGGCGCGTATACCGCTACAAAGGCAACTACAGTTATTTCCTGCAGAAACGCGAAGAACGCCTGCAGAACCTTGCTGCAGAGACGGCACGCGCCCGCAACCTCATGCGCAAGGAACTCGACTGGATGCGCCGTCAGCCGCAGGCACGCGCACACAAGGCGAAGTACCGCATCGACGCCTTCTACAAGCTCGAGGAGAAGGCTGCCGCAATGCGTGACGACAGCAAGGTTTCACTCGAGATAAAGTCGCAGTACATCGGCAACAAGATATTCGTCCTCAAGGCACTGTCAAAAGCCTTTGGCAGCAAAGTTATAACAAAGGACTTCTTCTACACATTCGCCCGCTATGAGAAACTGGGCATCGTTGGCAACAACGGCACCGGAAAATCGACTTTCATAAAGATGCTGATGGGGCGCGTGGCACCCGACAGCGGCACAATTGAGGTGGGCGAAACGGTAAAATGGGGATACTACAGCCAGGATGGTCTCTCGTTCAATGAACAAATGAAGGTCATAGATGTTGTAAAGAATATTGCTGAGGTAATTCCCGTTGCAGGCAAGATGCTCACAGCATCGCAGTTCCTGCAGCATTTCCTCTTCACGCCGGAGAAGCAGCACAGCTATGTCTACAAGTTGAGTGGTGGCGAGAAACGCCGTCTTTACCTGTGCACTGTGCTTATGGCGAACCCCAATTTCCTTGTACTCGACGAGCCTACGAACGACCTGGACATCGAGACACTGCAGGTGCTTGAAGAGTACCTGTGCGACTTCAAGGGATGCGTCATCGTGGTAAGCCACGACCGTTACTTCATGGACAAGGTCGTAGACCACATATTCGTGTTCGGTGGCGAGGGTGAGATAAAGGATTTCCCGGGCAACTACAGTGACTGGCGCGACTGGCGTAACGAGGAGAAGGCCGCTGCCGCAAAAGAGGCCGCAGAAAAGAGTGCCAAGGGCGCAGCACCGAAACAGAGCTACCGCACCGAGAGCAAGCGCAAGCTTACATTCAAGGAACGCAAGGAGTATGAGAGCCTTGAGGAGGAGATTATGGCACTTGAAGAGGAGAAAACCGAAACTGAGCAGGAGATGAGCAGCGGCACACTCGACAACGAGACGCTGGTAAAGAAATCGATGCGCATACAGGAGGTAATAGCACTTATTGACGAGAAGAGCATGCGCTGGCTGGAGTTGAGCGAATTTGCATAAGCCAAAGATAACAGATTATGGACAACAGGAATATTGACAGTTTCCCCTTTTATGTGGAACCGATCCTTACCGACTGTAACGGAAGGGCGCGTGCCACCACCCTGCTTAACAGCATGTTCAGTGCAGGCAGCAGACATGCCGAGACACGCGGATTCGGTGCGACATCATCGTGCGGTTGGGTAATCGTGCGCATGGGCGTGCATTTTGAACGTATACCCCACAAAAAAGAGAATCTGCGCATTGACACATGGATAAGGAACCTCTACCACGGTTTTACCGACCGCTGCGCGCGAATGGTTGACGAGAACGGGAACGAGGTTGCTTCCATGATTTTTACATTTGCGATGATTGACCTGAAGACACGTACAGCCGTTGACCTCAGCGGTGACATCGGAGTAGCAATGAACGGTTGCCTTGTCCCTGACGAGCAACTTACCTTGCGACGCATACCTTCTATTGACCGCACACCCGTGGAAGAGGTCTCCTTCAGACGCCGACCGCACTACAGCGACATCGACATCAACGGACACATGAACAGCATGCGCTACATTGAGCACATACTTGACGCACTACCCATAGAGTACATCAACAGGCACGACATCACGGACATTACCGTCGCCTACATGCAGGAGGGCTGTGCCACTGAAGAGCTCTCCTATGGCATAAAGGAACTCGGGCCCGACCACTACATAGCCCATGTCACAAAGGAAAATGGCGTAGTCTCCTCGAAGTTTGAACTGAAATTCAAGGAGACAACAAATTGAAAGACAGGCCAATTAAAATATATGACGGAACCGTTCGGTTCCGTCATATATTTTAATATTCCATGCGATGCCACACACTCTGGCATCATATATATGCCTGGAATCAATAGTTCTCGGGCTTAATCTGAAAATATGCCTTTGAATGCGCGCACACGGGGCACATCTCTGGGGCCATCTTGCCAGTATGTAGGTGACCGCAGTTGCGGCACTGCCATACGCACTCCTCGTCACGGCTGAAGACGATACCGTCCCTAACGTTCTCAAGCAATTTCCTGTAACGTTCCTCATGCACCTTCTCCACTTTTGCAACCGCCTCAAAAAGCGCGGCAATCTCAACAAAACCCTCTTCACGAGCCTCCTTTGCCATTGTGGGATACATGTCACTCCACTCATAGTTCTCGCCTTCAGCAGCGTCTGTAAGGTTTTCGGCGGTGTTGCCAATACCATGTGCCATCTTGTACCACATCTTCGCATGCTCCTTCTCCTGGTCGGCTGTTTCCTGGAAAATTGCAGCAATTTGCTCAAAGCCCTCTTTCCTGGCCCTGCCGGCATAGTATGTATACTTGTTACGCGCCTGGCTCTCGCCGGCAAAAGCTGCCCAAAGATTGGCTTCGGTCTTTGTTCCTTTCAATGATTTGTCCATAATTCTGTTTTTAGTTGTACTGGTCAATTTCTCATATAACAAAACAGATGGGGCAAAGTCTCTTGTTCAGGACACTAAAAAAACATAACCATGTCCTACAGACTGTACAGCAGAACAAGCAGAACGGCATGTACAACCAGCATCAGCGGCACACCTGTTGCAAAGCGGCCTTTGCTTGTCTTGTGACGGAACATCTTCATTGCAAACAGAGCTCCCGCTGCACCACCAAGGAGAGCTGTACAGAGAAGCACCGCCTCGGGAATACGCCATGCGCCGAGCTTTGCAAGCAGCTTGTCAATGCCGAAAAGCAGGAATGCCAGCAATGAAGCAACCGCCATTATGTAAATCAAAAAATTCATAATACAACAAGCGACTGCCGGTCATCCGGCAGTCGCCCTTTATTGTAAAGGTTTACATTTACTTGCAACAGCTGCAACGTGGCTTAATCTGCTTGAAGAAGTCGTTACCCTTGTCATCAACGAGGATGAATGCAGGGAAGTCCTCAACCTCAATCTTCCAGATAGCCTCCATACCGAGTTCAGGGTACTCTACACACTCAATGCTCTTGATGTTATTCTGCGCGAGGATAGCTGCTGGACCACCGATTGAACCGAGGTAGAAACCGCCATGCTTCTGGCAAGCGTCGGTTACCTGCTGGCTACGGTTACCCTTTGCAAGCATAATCATTGAACCGCCATTCTCCTGGAACAGGTCGACGTAAGAGTCCATGCGACCTGCTGTTGTGGGACCCATTGAACCGCAAGGCATACCTGCAGGAGTCTTTGCAGGACCTGCGTAGTAGATTGGGTGATCCTTGATGTACTGTGGGAGGCCCTCGCCACGGTCAATGCGTTCTTTCAGCTTTGCATGAGCAATGTCACGGCCAACGATGATAGTTCCGTTGAGTGAAAGGCGTGTAGCGATAGGATACTGTGAAAGCTGTGCACAAACCTCCTTCATCGGGCGGTTGAGGTCAACACGTACAATCTCGCCCTCACCTGCGTTGCGCAATGCCTCAGGGATGAGTGTTGCAGGCTGGTCATCAAGTTTCTCAATCCAGAGACCGTCTTTGTTTATCTTTGCCTTGATATTACGGTCGGCCGAGCAGCTTACGCCCATACCTACAGGGCAGCTTGCACCGTGACGTGGAAGACGTACTACGCGGATGTCGTGTGCAAGATACTTGCCACCGAACTGTGCGCCGAGGCCGATGTTGTGAGCCTCCTTGAGCAGCTGCTCCTCGAGCTCGATGTCGCGGAATGCGCGGCCTGTCTCATCGCCTGTTGTAGGCAGGTCATCGTAGTAGTGTGTTGAAGCGAGCTTCACTGTGTGAAGGTTCTTCTCGGCCGATGTACCACCGATGACAAATGCGATGTGATAAGGAGGACATGCTGCTGTACCCAGACTCTTCATCTTCTCAACGAGGAACGGAACGAGAGTAGCAGGGTTAAGGAGAGCCTTTGTCTCCTGATAGAGATATGTCTTGTTGGCAGAACCGCCACCCTTTGTAACCATGAGGAACTTGTACTCCATGCCCTCGGTTGCCTCGATGTCGATCTGTGCTGGGAGGTTGCACTTTGTGTTCACCTCATCGTACATGTTGAGTGGAGCATTCTGGCTGTAACGGAGGTTCTCCTGTGTGTATGTATCGAACACACCGCGTGAGAGAGCCTCCTCGTCGCAGAAACCGGTCCAAACCTGCTGGCCCTTCTCGCCGTGGATGATTGCTGTACCTGTATCCTGACACAATGGGAGCTGACCCTTGCATGCCACCTCGGCATTGCGGAGGAATGTAAGTGCTACGTACTTGTCGTTATCGCTTGCCTCGGGGTCGTTGAGGATCTTCGCAACCTGCTCGTTGTGAGCACGGCGCAACATGAACGATACATCGCGGAATGCTGTACGTGACAGGAGTGTCAAAGCCTCGGGAGTAACCTTAAGGATTGGTTTGCCCTCGAACTCACCTACTGAAACACCCTCTTTGGTCAAGAGATAGTACTCTGTTGTATCCTCGCCATGCTGGAACATGTGGGCATACTTGAATTCAGGAATTGCTGCCATAGTTTTTGTATGTTAATATGTTAAATGTTGTTCGGTTTATCGTGTAACGTTGTCATTTTAAGTGAAACGAAAAATTTCTAAGCTCATTCACTACGTTCAGGATGACATTTGCGTAGTCTGTTTACTCTTCGATCACGTCTTCGTATGTCTGGTACAGAAAATCATTATAAGGATACTTCTGCACATGCAGTTCGCACACCTTCTTGTAGATTATTTCCTTAAGGTTCTCAATATTCTGTTTCTCACGTGCCGAGATGAAGAGGCAGTTGTCGGCAAGCCTGTTCATCCAAGTCTCCTTGAGCTCATCAAGAGTGATGTTCTCCTTTGTCTTTGGAGTGAGGTCATCCTCCTCTTTCTGCACATATGTGAAAGCATCAATTTTGTTGAATATCACCATGAGTGGTTTGTCACCGCAGTTAAGGTCGGCAAGTGTCTTCTCAACCACCTCAATCTGCTCCTCAAACTCGGGATGTGAGACATCCACAACGTGCAGGAGCAGGTCGGCCTCACGTACCTCGTCAAGCGTAGACTTGAACGACTCCACAAGGTCGGTAGGGAGCTTGCGGATGAATCCTACGGTATCCGAAAGCAGGAACGGCAGATTCTCTATGATGACCTTACGCACGGTTGTGTCAAGCGTAGCAAAGAGCTTGTTCTCGGCAAAGACCTCACTCTTGGCAAGCAGGTTCATCAGGGTAGACTTACCTACGTTTGTATAACCAACCAGCGCCACGCGGATGAGACGTCCACGATTCTTGCGCTGTATGCTCTTCTGACGGTCAATCTGCGCCAACTGCTCCTTGAGCAACGACATACGGCCAAGGATGATACGGCGGTCCATCTCAAGCTGTGTCTCACCGGGGCCACGAAGACCTACGCTACCGCCTTTGCCGCTACCCGAGCCACCACCTTGACGTTCAAGGTGAGTCCACAGACGCTGCAGACGGGGAAGCATGTACTTGTATTGCGCAAGCTCTACCTGCACCTTTGCATGCGCTGTCTGTGCACGCATAGCAAAGATATCAAGGATGAGTCATGTTCGGTCAAGAATCTTTATCTTGATTTCCTTCTCAATATTGCGTATCTGCTTTGCCGACAGTTCATCGTCGAAGATGACCATACCGATTTCGTCGTCGGTATCCTTCAGCATCTCGACATATTCGGCAATCTCGGCAAGTTTACCAGTTCCTACATATGTCACTGGATGCGGGTGGTCAATGCGCTGAGTGAAGCGCTTCACAACCTCGGCACCGGCTGTCTGCGCAAGGAACTCGAGCTCATCGAGATACTCATTTGTCTTGCGTTCGTTCTGCGTAGAGGTTATCAGGCCCACCAGAATGGCGGTCTCTTTCTTAGTTGTCGATATAACAAATTCTTTCATCCAATTATATTTTACGCGAAGATAATGATATTTTCTTATGGTGACTAACCGAAAGCGGTTAAAAAACGAATTACATCATCATGGCCCTGTAGCAACCGCCGGCGACAGCCTTGACAAGACCTTTCATCTCCATTTCAAAAAGCAACGGAAGGAGCCTGTTTATGGGGATATTCAGTTGCACTACCATCTGGTTGACCTGTAGACCGTCACTGTCCCCACGCAGCGCTGTCATCACGGCACTCTCTTCGGGTGAAAGTTCGGGGAAAAGCTCGGTCTGCAACTCCTCGACACTCTTTTTCTTTGCGGCAATATCCCAGTTCATTGCCTCTACAAAGTCATAGGCACTGGTTATGAGTGCAGCCCTGTTGCGGCTGACAAGTTCGTTGCAGCCCTGCGAATACTGGTCGTTGACCCTGCCGGGAAAAGCAAAGCAATCACGTGAATAGCCGCTGGCCAACGAAGCTGTAATGAGTGAACCACCCTTTGACGCCGATTCCACGACAACAGTAGCGTCGGCCATGCCGGCAACAATCCTGTTGCGTTGGACAAAAAACGGTTTCAGAGACTCTGTTCCACTCATAAACTCGGTGAGCAGACCGCCGTTCTCCAACATCTGCTTTGCCGTAGCACGATGCGCACTTGGATATATGCGGTCAAGACCGTGCGCAAGCACTCCAATGGTTGGTAGGCCCGCCTTCAGCGCAGCACGGTGCGCACACACATCAATGCCATAAGCCAATCCGCTTACGATGAGTGTACCGGGCGCAAAACGTGCAAGGTCGGCTACAAAGCTCTCACACAAGGACTTGCCATATTCGCTTGCATGGCGTGTACCAACAATAGAGACAATGCGGCGTGCATTGAGGTCGGCATTGCCAAGCGAATGGAGAACAAGCGGCGCATCGGGGCACTCGGCAAGCCTGCAAGGATAGGAGTCGTCGCCAAGACAGAGCAGCCTGATGCCATTCTTCTCAATAAACTCCATTTCGCGTTCGGCAAGTTCAACGAGAGAACTGTCCGAGAGCATTGCTCCGAGTTTAGGCGTCGCCTGTGGAAATATATCCTGTATATTGGAAGCATTCTCAAGCAGTTCCTTGGCACTGCCCACAGTCTCAATGAGTTCCCTTATAAGAGCAAGTTGCGGTACCTGCACCCGCGAGAGTGCAAGCATCGCAACCTGTTCATTCAAAATCAGTCTGGCCACTGAATTCACTTGATTATAGTCTGGAATGTAGCATCCTGCAGATACTTTGAGAACTCAAGGTCACCTGCGGCCTTCTTTGCCATGGCCGGGTCAAGCTTGATAGCCTGCTTCAAACCATCGTATACAAAAGCGATATTTGATGTTCTGGCACCAAGAAGAGCCTTGATGTAGTATGTTGTAGCATCGGGGTTCTTTATATTGTCAAGTGTCTCGCGCACAGTACTGTAGTCCTTGTTAAGAAGCTGTGCAAGGGCTGCACTGTTTGTGTACTTGTCTTCAAAAAGAACAGCGGCACGACCATACTCGCCCTGGGCAATGTAAAGGTTGCCAAGAGCCTCGGCTGCAGCCTTTGAATCTACGCCGAGGGCAATAAGCGACTCAGCCTCGGACACATTTCCCTGGAGAAGTTCAAGATAACCGAGGTTCAACTGCACCTCGGGCGCAGCTGCATTGGCATTGAGAGCCTTCTCAAAGTAACTTGCAGCAGTAGCATAATCACCCTCATTATATGCCATTACGCCGAGATTGTTGTATGCACGGTAATCGGCAGGATGCAGTTTGATGGCAGTGTTGAAGATTTCGGCCTGCTCGGCAGGGTTCTCGGTAAGGATTGAAGAGTAGAGAATCTCTTCAAGAGAAAGTACTTTAGGATCAGCGGCATACTGCTCGATAATCTGCTCATCGGAACGGCCGATAAGCTGGTAGTTGAGTGTGATGCGGGCACGACGGAGCTTTGGCAGCACATCATCGGCAATCTCGCTGTAGATTGAAGAGATATTTTTTATCTGCATCTCACGTTCCTCGGGGTCGTCATACATTGAAAGAACCTTGAGGATGAGTTCCTTGTCGGGAAGTTCCGACTTTGAAACAAGTTCCTGAAAACCCTCCCAGTCCTCTGCTGTGTATTTGCTGTCGACATACCCGTCGAGCTTGGCCTTCTTCATCTCTTTCTTCACGAACTTGGCTGTATTTATCTCACGACCTGTAGCGATATTGTCATTGAGAAGGACACCGCCATCGGGCGAAGCGTAGGCCGAAACCTCCACATCATCGATAACCTTGTTCTCAAAATCCTTGGCAATGTCGGCCATAGTCGCCTTCAGTTCATCCATCTCCTTTGTTGTGAGCTGGGATGCACGCAAGTTGGTCTGCTGGATAAGGAACATGATGTTGGCCTCCTTAGCCTGCTTGATGACACGCTGGAAGGCATCCTCACCGATTGCAATGTTTGCAGTAGCTGCAGTCTGACGATAGAGTTGTGAAGTAGCGATACATCCGTCAGCAATCTTGACATCGGGGAGTGAATATGTCTTGCTGCCCTTGCTTACCACAAAACGCAGATAAAGTTCGGCATCCTCCATCTGGGGAACATAGTCAAAGTTCATTCTTGTCTTGAACGAACCGCCATTGTCGTAAGAGATTACGCGGTCGTTGCCACGCACTTTCACGCCCTGGAAAGTAACAGGTTCTGCCATAGCCTCACCACCCTCGTATTTGAGGACAGGAGTCACTGTAAGAACGGCTTTCTTTTTAAACACCTTGGCCGGGAACTTTCCGTCAACCGTAACTGGAACTTCACTACCAACAACCTCCAGGACACCTGGTGTAACAGTAAAATACTCCGATTTCATTGCGCCCATCTTTGAACTGCAAGAGCTCAATGCGACAACAGCCGCACACGCGAACACTAGTGATAATTTTTTCAACATTGATTATTTGATTAATAGTTATTCTGTCGTTTTTGTGCCAATACACAATATTCCACAAAGTTAATTCTACTCCCGCAATCCACAAAATCAAAGCAGCTTGCAAAGCAAAAATATTTCATTTTTTTCACAACTTGCGGTTACGGGGATGATGTTCTATTATCTCTTCACGCAAACGGGTACGGTCAATATGCGCATATATCTCGGTTGTGGCAATGCTCTCATGCCCGAGCATGGCCTGAATGACACGCAGATTGGCGCCGCCCTCGAGCAGATGGGTGGCAAATGAATGGCGGAATGTGTGCGGACTTACGTTCTTCTTTATTCCGGCAGCCAGCACAAGCTGCTTGATAAAGTGGAACACCATTATACGCGAAAGCGGTTTCTTGAGCCTTTCGCTGATGAAGATATAATCCTCATAACCGGGCTTTATAGGTATCATGTTCCTGTCGGGGAAATAATCTTCAATCTCGGCTATGGCACGGGGAGATATCGGGACAAGCCGCTGCTTGTCACCCTTGCCCGTAACACGTACGAACTGTTCGTCGGGATAAAAATCGGACAGTTTGAGACTGCACAGTTCCGACACACGCAGGCCACAGCTGTAAAGGACCTCTATCATGGCACGGTTACGCTGCCCTTCTTTCTTTGAAAGGTCTATGGAATTTATTATATCGTCAATCTCCTGCAGAGTGAGAACATCGGGCAGATGCACGCCAATCTTGGGCGATTTCAAGAGTTCCGTGGGGTCATCTTCAATAAAACCGTCAAGTTTCAAGAAGCCATAAAAAGAACGTAACGAGGAGAGTATACGGGCACGCGAACGGGCATGGATACCCACATCGGCAAGGGAAGCAAGGAATGAACGCAAATCATCAATAGTGACGTCAAGCAACTGCACACCACACTCCTCGACAAACATGCGCAATTTCTCAACATCGCGGAGATACGCCTCAACCGTATTCGGCCGGAGAGATTTCTCCAGCTTAAGATAGACGCGATAACGCATCATGGGCGAATTGGAATTAATGTCAACCTCTTTTGCCATAGTTACTGTTACTGCCACGAAATTAGCAAAAAAAATGCGAACAAAAGGGAAGCAACAAGCACAACCTTTTGCCCACTCGACAAAATATTGTATCTTCGCAGGACAAATGGTTATAACTCTGTTATAAACAACACAAATATGAGCCTCACAACACCGCTTGACCAGTACATTGCCGACCATAGCAGTCCCGAGGGAGAATATCTCTACAGGCTGTTCCGTGCCACACATATAGAGATTCTTGCTCCACAGATGGCATCGGGACACATACAAGGGCGGCTACTCAAGTTCCTTGTGAAGATGATTCGCCCACGCAGGATATTGGAGATAGGAACCTTCACCGGATATTCGGCACTGTGTATGGCCGAAGGCCTTGACAAAGGAGGCAAGCTCTACACGTTTGAAGTTGAGGATGAACTTGAGGACTTTACACGCAGATGGATTGACGGGTCGGATTACGCCGACAAGATTAAGTTCATAATAGGCAATGCGCTTGAGATTGTCCCCACAATGGGAGAGAAGTTCGACATGGTTTTCATGGACGGCAACAAGCGTGAATACCTTGAGTACTATGAACTGGCGATGAACTACCTGAATGAAGGCGGCTGGATTCTCGCCGACAACACCCTGTGGGACGGGCACGTGATAGAGCCGGAAAGACAGGATGCACAGACCAACGGAGTGAGGGCATTCAATGACTTCATACGCAACGACAGCAGAGTCGAGGTTGTAATACTGCCGTTACGCGACGGACTTACGATAATAAGAAAAAAATAAGAATATATGGACAGTACAAGACAGAACAAGATTTCACGACTGATACAGAAGGAACTCAGCGACATACTGCTGCGCCTGGCAAAGGAGACACGTGGCATAATGGTATCGGTGAGCATTGTACGCGTGAGCCCCGACCTTGGTATTGCCAAGGCATATTTGAGTGTATTCCCTTCGGACAAAGCGAACGAAGTAGTTGACCACCTGAACGAGAACATAAAGGCCATACGTTTTGAGCTCGGCAACAGAGTGCGTCATCAGTTGCGCATTATCCCCGAGATACGTTTCTATGTGGACGACTCACTCGACTACATAGAGAATATCGACAAGTTGCTGAAGGAATAACGGAGTAATGAACCTGTCACTGTACATTGCCAAGCGCTACCTGTTTTCAAAGAAGAGCCACCAGGTGATAAACATAATATCCGGGGTGGCCATTGCAGGTATCGCACTTGCTACTGCGGCAATGATATGTACACTCTCTGTATTCAACGGATTCCAGAGCCTTGTAGCCAAGCAGTTCACGGCATTTGATCCGGACATAAAGATTACCGCAGCCAAAGGCAAGAGTTTCCTCGGTGACAGCCCCGAGATAGCGAAAGTGACATCACTCAAGGGCATACACACCGTTTCTTTCGGCATCGAGGACAAGGCACTCGTCGTGCATGACAAACAGGTCATGGCAACAGTCAAGGGAGTAGACTCTAACTTCACACGACTCACAAGCATAGAAGATGCCCTTTACGGCGACGGGCAGTTCATACTACAGGACTCTCTTAACTTCTACGCGATAATGGGAGCCGAACTGCTTCGTGAACTCGGTTGCGGCATACGGGCGGCAGCTCCATTGGAGGTGTATGCACCAAACAGGGGGAAGAAGATAAACCTGACTATGCCGGCACGCAACTTCAAAAAGGAGCAGTTGCACCTTCCGGGACTAATCTTCGCAGTAAACCAGCCAAAATATGATGCCGCATACATCATTACCTCTATCGACTTTGCACGGAAGCTGTTCCGCCGTAACGGTAATGAAGCGACATATATGGACATAAAGGCTGTTGAAGGCACAGACATCCGAAAGCTCAAAAGGGATATTGAAGCGTTGTTGGGTGAAGAGTATACCGTGCAGGACCGCTACGAGCAGCAGGATGACGTATACAAAGTGATGCAGATTGAGAAACTTATATCGTACATATTCCTGGCTTTTATAATGCTGGTAGCATGCTTTAATATAGTAGGTTCACTATCCATGCTCATCATAGAGAAACGCGACAATATGGAGACCCTGCGCAGTATGGGCGCCGAACGCAATACCATATCAAACATTTTTGTGTACGAGGGAATCATAATATCGGCAATAGGAGCTGTGGCGGGAGTTGCCGGAGGATTGGCACTGTGTCTGCTGCAACAGCACTGTGGTGTACTGTCAATGGGCGACGCGGGAAGTTTTGTTGTCGACAGTTACCCGGTAGAAGTACACTTGAATGACATTGCCACCACATTCATCACCGTACTTGCCGTAGGCATTACAGCAGTATGGCTGCCGGTCAGGATATTGACAAGAAAAGCAATATAAGAATTTACATCAAGTCTTATGATAACTATTTTAATTATTGGACTGGTAATATGGGCATTGTATGCATCCTTTACTCCAGACAAGAAAGACCATCAAAAGGTTAGAGAAGAAATAGAGAAACTTCCCAGAATATATTTCAAAGGAAAAGAATTGGGAGAAATAAATAAATTCCTGAACTTGGCTTATGATGACAGCAGAATAATGAAATCATTCTTATATGATAAAGGTCAGGTGACATTAACCATGAAAAATGGCACGATACTGACTGCTCCTTTATCATCCATGGTAGTCTATTTTCAGAAAGCCAAGTTGTCCCCCATTGAAGTGACTATACATTATAGAGACCGGGAGATATACTTCTATGAAATGCACGGATTATATTCCAGTAAAGAATATGAAGTTATATACAAAATACTTTCGTTAGCAAATACTACTTACGGAACTGATATATTCAATGAATGGAACAAGAATCTCAGCAAGGTTAATTCTATTCTAAAAATTATAAAATATCTCAATTGAAATTCAAACATTATCAGTAGCAGAACCCGATACTTATCCAATGTTGAATATATAAACAAAAAAAAAGAACAAGAGGGTGACTCAAAAGTCATTTTGTAAAGAGAACAAGCTACCCCTGTCAGGGCATATTCTGACAGGGGTAGCTTGTTTTAAAAGTGGGCTTTTTAGTCGGTCTCTTTATAGCAACGTAACCGTCTTCACCTCTATCGGATGATTCAGAAACAGCGAAGCCTGGTCGCCGAACTTGCCGTCGGTCTCTGTAGTACAGAAAAGCGTTGTACCTCCCTTGGTGCATAAAGCCTCCAGCTGTGGATGGTTACCAAGATAGGTCTTCAGCGAACTTGCCACTGCGGCACCCTGTGTCACCAATTTCACGTTCTCAGGAGTATACTTTCTTATCTTTTCAATGAGTATCGGGTAATGGGTGCAACCGAGTATTATGGTGTCAATCTCCGGGTCACGTTCCAGCAGTCTTTCTACATGACGTTTTACGAAATAGTCGGCACCTTCACTGGCATACTCGTTTGTCTCGACAAGCGGAACCCATAGCGGACAGGCCTCACCGGTCACCTCAATCTCGGGGTAGAGCTTGCGTATCTCCAGTGGATATGAGAGTGACTTTATTGTACCCTCGGTAGCCAAAACTCCTATATGGCGGCTCGCAGTCATCTCACCGATACACTCTACCGTAGGGCGTATTATGCCAAGGACACGGCGGTTAGGGTCAAGTGAGGGTATATCCACCTGCTGTATTGTACGGAGTGCCTTTGCCGATGCCGTATTACATGCCAGGATTACCAGCTGGCAACCCTGCTGGAACAGATAACGCACCGCCTGACGTGTGAATTCATACACGACATCAAACGAACGCGTACCGTACGGAGTACGCGCATTGTCCCCAAGATATATGTAATCGTACTGGGGCAACAGTTTCTTTATTTCATCATAGATAGTGAGCCCGCCATAGCCTGAATCGAACACTCCGATTGGGCCGGCACTCCTTGACAACTGCAGAAAATCACTCATAATACCTGTGCGTTGTTTTAAATTCTATAAATAGTGTCCCGTATCAAGGGTGACCCGAAAGTAAAACAGGTCATTCCTCTTATTGCAAGGGATTGAATAAAAAGAGCCTTTTTAGTCAGCCTCACCATTCCATTCAAAATCAGTAGCAACTTTTATACTGTCGGTAACCTCCTCGGCCACCTCCGTTATTTCGTCTACAACTGTTTCCAGGCTACTGTCATGAGATTTAGCCTCACCGGCCTCCTCGGCGGAGTACTCAACTTCAACCTCTTCAACTAAAGGGTTCCTTATCTCCTCTATAACAAGTTCCGTAATCTCTTCACCGAACTTGGGATTGATATATTTGTACTTTATCTCATCGCTATTGATGGCATATGCAAGTTCCATTCTCTCGCACACACTTGCAAGAGCCTCATCCACAAGTTCATTATAAGGCGCCAGCAACGAATCCTTTGCCTGCGAAAGCCACCCTTTGAGACGGTCACGGAAAACGACGCTGTTGTCTACCATCTGCTGCAGTTCCTTCTGACGCTTGCGGAGAATAGGTTCCGGAAAGTCCTGCTGACCATCAAGGAATGCAACATATTTACGTGTCAGCTCCTGTTCGTTACATTCGATTTCTGTTTCGCAGCGCTGTTTCAGGAGTTCAAACTCCTCTACAGCCTGCAGATACTCAGGCATGGAGAGCAGAACCTCATGATGGCTATAAAAACCGAACTTTCCTTGCGCTGCAAGGAAGAGTGGCGAAAAGAGAAAGAACAATAACAATATCTTACGCATACTATATATAAAAACGATTCAACCAATGGAGCACCCGGCTCCGTCATCAAAAAAAATAGAGGGGGAATATGCACTCCCCCACTATCGTACTATAACTCCTTACTTTGCAGGAACTGCATTCGCGGGGATACCGAGCTTTGTGCGAACCTTTGTTGTAACATCCTCACACAGCGTCTTGCTAATGTAAGGCATACCGCTTGAAAGGTCGAATATGCACACATAACCACCCTCGCGACCGATTGCATCAAGTGCGTCACGAAGCTTTGACTGAATAGCAATCATCTCCTCCTGCTCAGCTTTTGCAAGGTTCTGCTGTACCTCCTGACCATACTGCTGCAGGCGCTGCTCCATCTGAAGCAACTCCTCATAGCGGCGCTTAAGGATATTCTCGGGTACAGAATCCTTCTGCAGTTTCTCGAACTCAGTTCCCTTCTTCTCAAGTTCTGTACGCAAAGCGTTGAAATCATCTGTATACATCTTCTCAAGATCCTGAAGTTTCTTCTGAGCCTTTGTGAATTCAGGCATAATCTGTACAATCTCCGCAGAATTCACATAACCGAATTTCTGTGCCAACAAGCTCATTGGAGCAAGAAGCATAATAACAATCAAAAGTTTTTTCATCTTTCTTAAATTTTATATTAAACATTAATCATTTACACATGCCATTATTCGGAGTAACCGAGTTTTGTCAGCACCTCGCTGCTGATGTCGATTGCCGGAGATGCATATATGATGCTTGCAGCCGAAGCGCGGTCAATTACCATAGAGTATTTCTTCACCTCGCATATCTCCTTCACTGCATTATATATCTCGTCCTGAATGGGAGCCATAAGACTCTCGCGTTTCTTGTAGAACTCACCCTGAGGACCGAAATATTGGCGTTTGAGTTCGCTTGCCTCTTTCTCCTTTGCAAGAATCTCCTCCTCGCGTTTCATTCGCTGCTCGTCGGAGAGGAAAGCCGATTCACTCTGATATTTCTTGAATAGAATCTCAGCCTCGGCAACAACCTCATCAATTTCGCCCTGCCAGCGTTTTGACTGCTGATTGAGTTGTTCATTGGCACGTTCATATGCAGGAATGTTCTTAAGGATATATTCCATATCCACAAGAGCATACTTCTGGGCCTGGATGCCAGTCACCGCAATACAGAACAGAAAAGCCGTAAAAAATAGTTTCTTCATAATTGTATGTTTTAAATGTTTAGAACTCCTGTCCAAGCATGAAGTGGAAGTGACTGCCGCCATACTGTGACGAACCGAACACATTATCAAAGCCATAAGCCCAGTCAAGACCCACAAGACCAATCATCTGCAGGAAAATGCGGACACCCACACCAGCACTGCGCTTGAGGTCGAACAGATTGAACTTTGAAGCATCGTTCCATGCATTACCGCCCTCAATGAATGCAAGACCGTAGATTGTGGTAGAGTTCTGCAACATGAATGGGAAACGGAGTTCAAGACCCAGACGTGTATAAGCATAACCCTCCTGACCATAAGGAGTAAGGCTACCGTTCTCGTAACCACGGAGAGCTATCATGTCGGTTGCATAATTGTAAGAATAGCCACTCATACCGTCACCACCAACATAGAATGTCTCGAACGGCGATTTCTTGTTCCTGTCATAGCTGCCAAGGATACCGAAATCGGCACGCGTCATGAGCACAAGGTTATGCTTGCCTTCGGTGAGTGATGTATAAGTCTTGCTACGGAACTTTATCTTATAGTACTCAATCCACTTGTGCTTCTCGCGGAGTTCATCCTTATACGCCGGCGAGCTTGTGTTCTTTGCCAAATTAGCATAATCCTTGCCGTCCCAAAGCGAATATGGCGGTGTAGCCGATGCTACAAGTGAAAACTCCGAACCTTCACGGGGGAACAGCGGGTTCATTACCGTACTGCGTCCGAGTGAAAGAGTGAGGTTAATGTTGTTACAGTTACCGTCAGTGATAAGGAAGTACTGCCAATCCTTCAATGAATAGAGCTGGTAGTTAAGCTCGGCCGACAAAGTAAAGTTATCATCGGGCCACTGTAGACGTCGTCCCCATCCAATAGACACACCATACATCTTTATATATTTGTCCGGGTCATAGTATGACGACATATTGTTGTATCCGTAACCATATCCATTATAGTTTCCATAACCATACAAGTAATTTGTATAGTTATTGTAGTATGCCGAGTTGTAGTAGCTGTCGGCAACGTCGGTCTGTATTGACATGAATGCCGACACAGAGAACGAGTTAGGACGCTTGCGACCGAACCATGGATCATAGAACGAAACGCTGTACGACTGGTAGTAACTACCGTTGGACTGGGCACTTATAGTAAGTGTCTGGCCATCACCCTGAGGAATGATTCCCCTACGTAGCGCCTTCTTCCTGAACATGTTGCGCATGGAGAAGTTTGTAAACTTAAGTGACAGTTTACCGATTACACCGGTCTGTCCCCAACCGGCAGAAACCTCAATCTGGTCGCTGCTCTTGGTCTGGAGTTTCCAGTTCATATCCACGGTTCCATTCTCGGGATTAGGAACAACGCCCGGGTCAATGGCCTCCGGGTCAAAATGTCCCATATTAGCAATCTGACGGAAAGAACGTTCAAGTGCATCCATAGAGAAGAGACTACCCGGCAGAGTGTAAAGTTCACGACGTACAACCTCCTCATAAAGACGGTCATTACCCGAAATGGTCACACGGCCAATACTTGCCTGCACACCCTCTACCATGCGGAGCTCTATGTCTACAGAATCGTTCTCAACACGCGCCTCCACAGGAATTGCATTGAAGAACACATAACCCTCATTATAATAGAGGTTCTTGACGGCATCCTCATCGTAAAGCAGACGGTTTTCAAGTTCTTTCTGGTCGTACACGTCTCCAGCTTTCAGGCGCAATACATAATCAAGGTAAGCCGTAGAGAAGATACTGTTGCCTACCCACTTGATGCTGCGGATGTGATATTTGTTACCTTCTTCAATCCCGAGATAGATATCGACACTGCTATCATCGTACATTACCACGCTGTCCTTCACAATACGCGCATCACGATAACCATACTTGTTATAGCGTTCTATTATCTTTTCCTTATCCTCGGAATAGCGGTCATCTGTAAATTTCTTTGAACGGAAAAGAGCATGCCAAAGGTTATCGATACGGGTCTTCTCACGTGTTTTTTTCATCGCGTAACGCACCTTGTTCTCGGGCAGGGCATTGACACCTTCTATATATATACGGTGAACTTTGATTTTGTCCTTCTTGTCTATGTGGACATCCACTATTACACGATTGTCCCCTGTTACATCGGGACGCTGCACAACATTGACCTCTGCATTCTTATAACCCTTATCATCGAAGTAGCTCTTGATGATTTTTGTCGCACGGTCAATAATATCCGGAGTTATCTGGTTACCCTTTATAATACCTATTTTCGTCTGTATGTCCTCCCTCTCGGACTTCTTTACTCCAAGAATATTGAGCTGCGACACTCGCGGACGCTGCCTGAGGCTGATACCGATGTACACCTTGTCACCGACAATACTGTCGGCAGTTATCACAACATCTTCAAAAAGGCCATGCTTCCAAAAACGCTTGATAGCATCAGTTACAGCATCGCCGGGCACTGAAATCTCATCACCCACCGAGAGTCCCGAAATACCGATTACCACTGCAGGCTCCAGATTGTCGACGCCAGACAGGTTTATTCCACCTATTGTATATTTAGGCGGATTGTTGGTATATAGTATTGTCGGTTTTTCAATCTTCTCCTGCGCTGTACCGGTTATCGCAACCAGCATAAGCAACAGCAACAAAAGAGACTTCAAAGAGAAAAAGGGTCTCATTCTATTCTTTTTAATCATTATTATCTTCATTTGTAACCTGTTCGCCTGTCAATCCATAACGACGCTGACGATGTTGGTATTCATACACAGCCTTGCACAGGTCTGCCTCTCCAAAATCGGGCCACAACACCTCGGTAAAATAGAGTTCGGAATATGCAGCCTGCCACAAAAGGAAGTTGCTCAGGCGTACCTCACGTCCTGTACGTATGAGCAAATCGGGGTCGGGCATAAACTTTGTATTCAATTCACTGCTTATCATACTTTCAGTAATATCATCTGGCACAATCTCCCCTGCCTTAACCTTCCTGGCCAAAGTACGTACTGCATCAGTAATCTCCCACTTTGACGAATAGCTCAATGCGAGCACAAGAACCAGGCTGTTATTGCCGGCAGTAGACTCGGCCGACTCATTGAGCCTTTCGCGCACATTCTGTGGCAACATACCCAAATCTCCGATTATCCTGAATCCCACATTGTGCTTCATGAACAGCTCGTCATCAAGAGCCTCCATCACAAGCGACATCAGAGCTGCAACCTCCGTTGCCGGACGCTTCCAGTTCTCTGTAGAGAATGTATAGAGTGTCAGATACTTTATACCCAATTTCAGAGCATTCTCAACAAGCGTACGTACGGCCTTTGTTCCAGCCTTGTGTCCCTGTGAACGGTCAAGTCCCCTCTGCTGGGCCCAACGTCCGTTGCCGTCCATAATAACCGCAACATGCTGCGGAACATTATTCTTGTCTATCTTTTCAAAGTAATCCATATCCTATTGTTCTAATTGTTGCATTTTCTGTATTTTGGCGAGAGGTCATACGTTACCGATACCGACAGGAACGAATAACTGTCCTTATTCTTGAACCCGCTGCTTTTTATGCCATAAGGGTCATTCAGGACCGGAGCCGTCTCTTTTGTAACATCAAGGTCATCACTCAGCGTAAAACGGAATGAAAGTTCACATCCGAGATTCACCCTCGGCGCAATCTTGTATTTTACCCCCAAGCCTACTGGCAGGTTCAGCGTAAAGACATTATCGGAAGGTTCCGGTGCAAAAGTCACGCCCATACCCGCAAAGATGTATGGCGACAGACGGTGCGAACGTTTGTATCCGGTTCCATCGCCATAAGCCAGGAAATGACACTCGAACTGCGCACCGAGGTCATACAAGGTACGGGAGAAATCAACATCGCCGCCCGGATAACGGTTATCGAAGTCTGCCGTACTGCCCGAAATCCCCGCCACAGCAAGTGTTCCTTTGACAGCCATTCGCGGATTTATGTTATAACGACCTACAATGCCGCCCATCAGATTCATATTCTTCAGAAGTGAACTGTAGTTGGCATCACCATAATAGCTGCTGCCGCCGGCCATAACACCCACCTCATATCGATATTCAAGATTGTCGGCGCGCACATCCAATGCAAGGCACAACAGCATTGCACACACAGTCCAAAGACGCACACCCACCTTTATTGCCATAATCATCTTTCAAAACCAAGACGGTTGATTATGCCCTTCCAGACACCGCCGTCTTCGCCTGCATTTATTATCCACATGTAGTTTTTCGAATCAACAGTCACTGCAAATGGCGCATTGTTGCCGGCAAGTTCCTCTGGCAAGCGCTGATAATAGCTTGAATTCTCTTTCCACACAATTCCATTGTCCTTTGAGACATAAAAAGAACTGAAAGCATCAATTTCATTGCCATCTATAACTCCGGCACCACCCAAAGCATACAGGTAACCGTTGTAACGCACCACCGACAGACCATTCAAAGCCGGGCAAGAGAACGCATTGTCCTCATTGTCGTAGCATACCCACTTGTCTTCACTCGACAACCTGCTCCACACAGTAGCACTGCCGTCTGCCGATTCACTAGCATAACCGACAACCATGTAGCGTATGATTCCCGGATTATGGCTGAGAGGATATGATGCCACCGAAATGCCATACAGTGGGAATCCCTTGGGCAAGGGCTCGGAAACTGTGAATGAAATGCCATCCGACGAGCAGAGGATGCCCTGTTCACCGGCAATCCACAACCTACCATCCTCTTCCGATGCGCCGACAATGGCAACAGCATCGGTTCCGGCTGCAACGACATCCCATGACTTTGCATCAGCCGATGAATACACATTGCCGGCCGAAACAGCATAGAACTTGCCATCAAAAAGTGTTACCGTAGCAAGGGCTTCTGCCGGGATATCCTTAATCTCTACCACATTCCACACCGCCGCATCACCCTCTGCAGTTACAGCAACAACCGGAGTTCCGTCACCCATTCTACCGAACAGGAACATTTCGCCATCATGCTCCAAAGCACGCACAGGTAAAACATTCTCAACTGCCGGATATTTCGTCCACACCATCATTTCCGGATCGACTTGATGAACATTCACCGACACGGTATAATCCTTGAAATATTGCGCATCCGATGAATATACGCGCATTTTGCGTGGAACTGTAAAATCAATTGAATCGGAGCTGTAGGCAGATACATAAGTTTCAGTACTGTCAACATAGATTGCCGGGACTCCCTCAACCGACATACCTATCGCAACCTTGGAAACATCCGTACCAAAAAGCAAAGAATCGTTATTGTATATTCTGCCAGCATGCTGGTCAATCGTAAAGCCCACAGTACTAAAGTCCATAGTCTTTACAATAGTCGTATCCTTGCCCTCCGAGGTGAAAGAGTGATAAGAGCACCTTATTCCGCCGATACTGAATGACTTTATATAAGCATAGGGCGAGAGAGGTGCAGCCTCTTCTTCTCCCATACCACACGACACAACGGCAAAAACCGACAAAAGGAGCACAAAATATGTTGAAAATTTCTTTTTCATAGATTCTCATATTGCCTATAATTTGCAAAATTAGCAACATTTTTTGGTTTACCCACCTTTTCACGCGTTATTTATATTATTTTAAAACTTATAAGGAGATTTTTATGACAAATCACACAAAATTAAGAGTGAATGTTGCCACAACAGCAGAAGAAAGGAGATAAAAAAGAAAAACAGACTGTAGACAAAGATTGTTCAGCAACCGGCACAATGGGTGGGATATCTGTTAGAGACGTTCAAACAAAGAGATAATGTTCCCGCAATGATTTTCCTCAGAAACTTTCACACAACCGGCAAGAGTTGGTGCAGCAACACCACCACCTGCCACAACGGAGGGATTGACCTCAATGCGCGCCGAATCCCACAGCCCGGCATCTATAAAGGACTGTAGCAATGCCGCACCTCCCTCGACCAGCAGGCTGCCGATATTTCTTGAATAGAGGACATCCACAATCTGCCGAACAGAATCCTTTGAGGAATCCAGAATTACATGTTCAACTTTTTTACCAAATTCACTCGCTGTATTCCCGATAAAAACGACCGTGGGACAACTGCCGTCAAAAAGCGACAGAGATATTGGCAGTACGCCCTTACGGTCAACGACCAGACGCAAAGGGGCACGCCCCGCCCAACAGCGTACATTCAAGGACGGATTGTCAAGAAGAGCTGTGCGCGTACCTACCAGAATGGCATCGTGAGCTGCGCGCAGTTTATGTACAGCCACCTGGGAAACGCCATTCGATACCCTCAATGGCTTTTCTTCACAACCACGCACGCAGTCTATGAAACCATCGGAACTCTGCGCCCATTTCAGCGTAATATATGGCCTCTTTTTTTGATGAAATGCAAAAAAAGCGTCATTTAATCGGCGACTTTCCTGCTCAAGCAACCCCACATCCACCAGAATTCCGGATGCACGCATACGCCTGATACCTTCGCCGTTCACATTGGCATTGAAGTCTGTTGTCGCTATTACCACACGAGCAATTCTGCGCGCAATGATAAGGTCACAGCATGGAGGAGTCTTGCCATAATGCGAACAAGGCTCAAGAGTTACATACATGACAGCACCCTCAATCAGATGCCTGTCACACTCCTTTACCGAATTCACGGCATTGACCTCGGCATGCGGCTCACCAGCACGTAGATGAAACCCTTCGCCTATAATTCTTCCATTATTGACAATGACAGCGCCCACCATTGGGTTAGGCGAAGTGCTGCCCACACCGCAACGGGCAAGCTGTAAAGCTCGTTCCATATAAAGCCTATCCATGGAAGAAAAGCGTTGCATAATGTAATTATATTTTACTAAAATAATAAATGTGGTGGAACTATTCTTCGCGAAGATACGAAAAATGAAGATACGAACAAAATCACAGTTCAGCGCAGCATGGTGCTCTTTAAAGTTACCACAACCACCTCGCTTGGCACACAAAAACGAACTTTCCTTCGGGATGTACCAACACCATTGGTTGTTATGACTGTTGAACCGCACGTAGCCTTGTTGCGCCCGCGCAGAAAGCGCGTGCCATAAGCAGTATTCTTCACCGGAGTATAAATACCGAACAAACTCACCTGGCCGCCATGCGTATGCCCGGAGAGAACAACATCTGCCCCGGCGGACGAACGTTCGGCATAATCGGGAGTGTGGGCAAGCATAATGACAAAAGCCCCGGCCGGAATCTCCTTTCTCATAGAACAGGAGAGAGAATCGCACGAAAAACTGTTATTAATACCCACAAGGAAAATGGAAGCATCTTCACGTGAAAGCTCAACGACACTATCTTCAAGCAGGGCAATACCGTTCATCTGCATCGCCACTGCAATCTGTTCCTTGTTACATCTTTCATGATTTCCCCAAACAGCGCATATTCCATACACGGTTTCAACACTGCCCAAAGCGTCAAAAAGCGCATCAATGGAATCATTGTCAGTGACGTAATCACCGCCAAGCAGCAACAGATCGGGCTGTTCTCTATTAAGACAGGTAACAATCTTTCCCAAACGTCTGTTTGTAAAAAGGCTAGGATAATGAAGGTCGGAGAGAAAAGCCACCCTCATGCCATCGAACTGAAGCGGCAGTTTTTCACTCTCCACAGTATACCTCTTCACACGCCCCACGCCATTGCGGGAGAGAGTTGCACAAGACGAAGTCAGCAGCATCACTGCTGCCGACACTATAACATATATAAGCGGAAGAAAACCGCGTCTCATAAGCGTGTCAATCTTTCTCTATCAGCACTGTCGCATAGGCTGTTATGCCTTCCTTACGACCCTCAAAGCCCAGTTTCTCTGTTGTCGTTGCCTTAATGGAGAGACAATCCGGGTCAATACCGAGCACCGCAGCCATAGTCTCCTGCATTGCCGGGATATGTGGATTGAGCTTTGGCGCCTGAGCTGCTACGGTAGAATCAATGTTACCGATTCTATAACCTTTCTCCTTGAGCAGTTCGCCAGTGCGACGCAAAAGAATCTTGCTGTCAATATTCAGGAACTCGTCCGAGGTATCAGGAAACTGAAAACCGATATCACGCAAGTTGGCAGCACCCAAGAGTGCATCGCATATCGCGTGGATAAGCACATCGGCATCGGAATGCCCTGCCAAACCGAATTCATAAGGAATCTTGACACCGCCAATCCACAGGTCGCGGTTCTCGACAAACTTATGCACATCTATACCAAAACCGACTCTAATCATGTCTACATCAATATTTTAATGCCATTAATATACATCACGAAGAACGCACACACTTACAAAACCGACATTACTTACCTGCGGAAAAGGTCTTTCAGGCCATCCATATCAAAAGAGAGAGAAAAACGCAGTGTCTGGTCAAGCGGATTGCTCTGCGCGGTAGAGATAAGGTAGGCCGCATCAAGCGAGAAGACATTCATGCGAAAACCGGCACCCACAGTAAAGTACTTGCGGTTGCCCTTGTACTCGTTCTCGTAGTGATATCCGCCACGCACAGAGAACTGCTGGTTATAGCAGTACTCTACACCTATACCGCCATATATCTCCTTGAGTTCCTCGCTGAAACCACCGGGAGCATCGCTGAACGATTTGAAAATACCCGAAATTGGGGAAATGTCATTGTATCCTGTACTCTCGAGCCATGTCTGATACTCGGAATAGTAAGAATTGTCACCCTTTTCGTATCCGTTATCCTCAAGGAACTGACTATATGTAGGGCGCGTAGGTACCAGAAGTTTATTCAGGTCGGCACTGAACGAAATGGTATTGTATTCATCAATAGGGATGAGCAACGAAGCACCCAGACGCAAGTTGGTAGGAATAAACTCATTTGTAGCACCATCATCGTATGATATCTTGGTACCGATGTTCGAGGCATTGAGTCCAAGACCCAACAAACACTCGCGGTTACCCAACATAATGTAATTATTGTAATACAATGCAATATCTGCTGCAAACGCATTGCCCGGAGACATATCCTCGGCATAGTTATACTGCAGGTCGCTATGGATGTATCTCAACGCGATTGCCGCCGAAAAAGTCTCGGAGAGCATGCGCGAGTATGCGAGGTCAAGCGCCATCTCATAAGGCTTGATAGTCATCTCATCCTCAACAAACACCTCACCAAGCGAGAAGTATGTCAACGAACCGCTGACAGCCGAATAGTCACCGATACGGTAATAACCCACAAGATTCACAAGGTCGATGTCACTCACAAGTTGACGCAGCCAGGGAGTATATGACATTGAAACACCTGCACGCGCAATTGTAAACGGATATTTGGCAGGGTTCCAGTACTGGGAATTCACATCGGGGTCCGTAGCCACACCCACATCACCAAGTGCACCTGCACGCGCATCGGGCGCAATAGAAAGAGAGGTCACGCCCGTGTATATCGGGTTAAACTGCTCCTTTTGCGCAAACAACGGCAGTGAAAGCATTGCCGCCAAGAGTATAATCAGAAATCTGTTCCTTATCATCGTTGTAATATTTTTCCTTATAATGCTGTATATATAAACTTGAAATTGTGTCATTTATTGTTTACTACAACAAATTTAATTGTACGCGTAGAGGAGCCCACACCGCCGGAAACGATGTATGCACGCGCAAGATACACACCCGTAGGGAGAGGCTGGCCTCCTTGCGCGGTACCATCCCAAGGACAATGCAGCACAAGCCCATCGGCAACATCCCTATAACTGTTGCTCCACAGAATCTGCCCCTGGAAGTTGAAGATATCTATCCGCGCCTCAATCTCGCTTTGTGGACGGTTATGATACAATTCGAATACTGCTGATGTGCCGTACACGACAGGCGAAGGATTAAGTTTCAGCTGCACAAAATCGGGTGCAAGCGACGGATTGACAACAAAGGAGATTCTTGCCGTTGAAGAGTTGTTGTACAAATCCCATGCACGTAATATGAGTGAGTGCTCACCCTCATCCAACACATCAAGCGGAAGCATCACCGTTCCTCGCCTGTAATCACCCACGGCAGGAGTATACAGGGTGTTGAGATTATAAGTATGGTTAGGGCTGTTGTCAATTATTGCAACCATATCGTGACCGACTCCTGAGCCAATTGTATTTATTCCATTTTCATCGTACAGTTCAGCCCACAGACAAGGAGTGCTGCTCACTTCGTCACCATCGGCAAACGACGGTGTATCAAGATAAAGACTTATCTCCGGTCCTTTACCGTCATTCATGAGTTCCTCTGCTGTTCCGCCAACAGTAAAGTTGGCAAACCTGCCCTGCGCCATGCACACCTTTGCAGAATCAACCGCAAAAAGATTCAATGCACCATGCTCGTTACTGTAACTTATATCCATAGGCACCGGTATGGTTATTGAAAAACGTCCACCTGAAATGGAATCGCTTCCCGAGAAGAGTGTCTTTTTATATGCAGTGTACACATAGCTTCCAAGACCCGAATTGTCACGCGTGCCGACCTCTTCGGCACTATCAAAGAGAGTAGAATAGAGAGTTCCGCCAAAATCACTTGCCAACCGGCCGTCGCGCCCCGCGACATAACCGCTTACCTTGAGCAGGCTACCGGCCGACGCCGAAGAAGCCTCATCGGCCGCGGTACCGTTGAACTCCTCAACAACAATCCTGTACTGCGGCATCTTTAGCCTCAATGCCGGGTCGCCAAGCAGCACAAACTGCAGTTTATTTACACTAAGGTCGCTGCCGGCAGTTATCACGCTACACTTTGCACGGCGCACAGCATCGCCCACAGCATCGGGCTCACCACTGTTGACCGAAGAGAGAAGTTCCTTCATAAAGGCCTTGTTGATTACCGCATTGTAACTCTGCAACACCGTACGGGTTGTAGTGAAAAGACCTATTGCAGCTCCATTGGGATTAAGAATGGCACTCTCGGCAACCGAGTTGTCACCCATATCAAAAGGACCGATGTCGCACGATGCCGTAACCCAGAACGGTACGCGTGACGATTTTACCGCAGCCATATCCGAAGCCTTCCATGTCATCTCATGCGAAAGAAGATTTGCACTGCCATGTCCCGAGTAATTGACAACAAGCGCGCCCTTCTCAAGACGGTCATATATAGCCTGTGTCACAGCAGGATAGCGTACGCCTGTGGCCGACTGCTCACAGGGAAAATCGTCCCAATAGATTCTGTCTATAACATATAACGGGTAGTTCTGTTCCATTACGGCCGCAATGCCGTCGGCATCCTTCATATGCTGGTTGGGCATGCTGTCGTCACCGTCATCGGCCAATAAGGACACCACGTTCTGCCACGCACCGGCCTCCTTGTTGTCCATATATGCGATTATCTTGTCGACCACATCATTTGCCTCGCCTACACTCTGCACAGGCAGACGGCCGATACCGATATCAACCTTGTCACGGTTGTGATTCGCGCCTTCATTGTCATCAAGGAATCCCATATAATCCTCAAGCACATACGACTGTATGGCATCAACCGAATTCACCGACTCATAGCATAGCAGATAATCATCCTGCGAACGTCCCGGGAATGTTATCAGGCGGTTGTCGAACCAGCTGTCACCCATGAGCAGCAGATATTTTGGAGCCTCATCGGCTGACGGGGCACGGTCGTAGAGCATCTTCATCAGCCTGCGGTATGCAGTGACATCAGGTGTTCCCGAAGAGAACTCATTATACACCTGTTGTGCAGCGACAACAGCCACACTTATCCCATCGGCTACACGATGAGCCTCGGCAAGACGTTCAGCAGCCGAAAGGAATTTACCGTTGGACGGTACAATTATCACCATATCGGTATGCCCCATTGCATGAAGATTCTGGTTTGGCACTTCACCGACAACAGTCACCGAAGGAAATTTCGCCTTCACATTCAGCACAACGAGGTTTGCATCATAGTTTGCCGGGGCGGTCACTTTATACCTGCCACCTTCAAGAGTACCGCCAAGTTCCTTGATGGATGACGGTTCGGAGACATCCCACACCCTTGTATCGGCATCGCAACCCGAAATCACAAAGTCGGCATTGCCACTGGCAAGCGCCCCTCTGAAAAGGGTCTGCGCACCATAAAGAGCCAAGGCACGTGTGAAGTTCAGTGCAATATAATCGAGTGCACCACTGACAGAACTGTTCGACACTGAATGAGTGAGTTCCACAACCGGATTATCGGCAAGTCCCTCATTTACCGTAAACTTTCCTGAGACAATCTTACCAAGCTCGCCCGAAGTGCAGCGTCCGATAACCAAAGTTCCGGCACCCTTGTCTCCAACCTTCACCGCTACAGTAGAACGTTCTATTCCGTTCGTTGCAAAAGAGAGATCAACAGTTCCTTTTCCATCGACAACTCCACTAAGCGGGAACTTATACTTTACAGTACGTCCGCGGGAATAATCGTAGTCGTCGACAAGTTCACGTCCATAAGAGCAGAGGCTCTTTGCATCATTCTCGTGCAAGGCATAATCCCTGAACGTATTATACTCGGCCAAAGCATCCTGCAGAGTCTCGCGCGGGAATGCCATAGGTTCCTCATCACTCTCGGTCAAGAAATAACAGCCTGATTCTGAATACACATTATTCTCACGCACATACCGCCCGGCATCATATTTCCAGTTCACGACACCGTAGGCATAGAAAAGAATACGCTTGTTCTCACGCCAAAGAGGAATCTCACAAAGATCATCGACAAGAGACTCAAGACCCTTTTCGGGAAGTTTGTGGCCGCCATATCCATACATGCGCACTTTCGCCGGATTCTTGAATCCCATTTTGGCAAGTTCACTGTCCGTTATCTGGTGTACGCCGTTCTCCTTTACCGCAATGCGCACCCACCTGCCAGTCGCAAGCACCGAGTTCGCGGCATAGCGTTCGGCGGCAGAACGTGTCACCCCACTTGCTTTTTGAGGAACCGGCACCTTGTCAACAACAAGTTTGTACGAGTTTATCTTGTAATAGACACCGCCACGCATCACAACGGGAAGAAAGGAGATATCGAGCTGCGGTTGTTTTGCCTGCACACCAACATGACACTCCACCACAGGTTCGCCTGGCAACGAGGGATGCTTTGCTGCCAATGAGTAGCGTGCGACCTCCTCGGCTGTCATGCGCACATATTCGGGATACTCCACATGGGCCGAATATCTGTATGCGGCATAATCGACAGACAGGTCAACCACCGACGTACATAACGGCAACAGTGAGTCATTCTTCACCGAAGACCAGCCCACATCCACAAACTGCGCCCTTGCAGCAAGCGGAAGCAACGTGCACAGCACAAACAGTATTCTCTTTATTCCCATAATATTATCTCACATGAAAATCGAGCACCTTCTCTTCGCCAATGAAGCCTTTCAGGTGCGTACCTATTGCAACCGGACCGCTGCCTGCGGGGGTTCCCGTAAAGATGAGGTCACCGGTCTTCAGGGTGCAGAAACGGCTTATGTATGCAATTATCTCATCCACCTTGAAGAGCATCTCTGCCGTCGTGGCACTCTGCACAACCTTGTCATCAATAGTCAGCGAGAAAGGGACGTTGTCAATATCATACTGCTCCACAGAACGGAACTCGCCCAGCACAGCCGAACCGTCGAACCCCTTGCTCAGTTCCCAAGGAGCACCGGCCTCGATAAAAGCACGCTGCATGTCGCGTGCAGTAAAGTCAATTCCCACAGTTATCGCATCGTAGTAGCGATGGGCAAAACGGACAGGGATGCTCTTGCCCAATTTGTTTATGCGCACGACGATTTCAGCCTCATAATCCACACGGCCAAGGAAATCGGGCACATAGAAGTGCTTCCCGTTCTTGATTATGGCAGAATCGGGCTTCATGAATATCATGGGAACGGCGGGCTTCTCTACCGTGCCGTCAAACTCGAATGCATGTTCTGCATAGTTCTTTCCAACAGCTATTATCTTCATTTCAACAGTTTTTCGTTTTCGCCGGGGAGATCCTCAAGACCCTCAAGGCGGTTGAACATCAGTGACAGGTGGGCATACAGCGATGTGTTTTGCACCACGATATTCTCGGGGACACGTATACGTAGCGGAGTGAAGTTCCAGATGGCCTTTATGCCCCACACCACCATCTTGTCGGCAACTTCCTGTGCTCTGTCGATGGGCACGGTGAGTATCCCTATCTTTACATTATGGCGCTTTATCTTTGCCTCAAGGTCATTGATGTGGTACACAGGGATTCCGGCAATGCTATGCCCCACTACACGTGGATTGGTATCAAAGGCTGCCACAACCTCAAGCCCGAACTGCTTTAGACCGCTGTCATTGAGCAGAGCACCGCCCAGACGACCGGCGCCGAACAGGAACGCCTTGTGTACACGGGTAAAGCCCAGAAAATCCTCAAGCACCTCAAGCAGGTTGTCAATCTCATACCCCACACGGGTACGTCCCACGATGTTCACACACGAAAGGTCCTTTGCAATCTGCGAAGCGACAATGTTGGTCTCCTTGGAGAGGCGTGTCGATGAGACATACTGGTCGCCACGCTGCTTGAGCAGACGACACACCGACAGATACCATGGAAGACGGCGCAGGGTAGGTTCGGGTACTTTCTCTATTCTGGAATTTGTTGTCATAGTTTCACGCATGCAGTTTATCGCAAGATATTATTGGCTTTATATTAAGTTATAAAGCAAGACAATTTCTAATATAACGTAACAAAAATAGTGTTATTTTACGAGGGAATAAAATTTGTCACAAAAATATTGTACCTTAGCACACGAGAACAGAAAACAGGCACACAATGGCAACAAAGAAAAATGACTGGAAGGAGAGGCTCAACATAGTATACTCCACTAACCCCAACTTTGAATATTCCACCGATGAAATCGAGGAAAACGAGACACTCCCCAAACAGCAGCAGAAGCTGAGGGTGAGCATTGAGAAGAACCACCGTGGCGGCAAGACCGTGACGCTTGTAAAGAACTTCATCGGCACATCGGACGACATGAAGGAGTTGGGAAAGCTGCTCAAGACCAGATGCGGCGTAGGCGGCAGCGCCAAGGACGGCGAGATACTTATCCAGGGCGATTTCAAGGAGAAAGTCATTGACATTCTTAAAAAAGAGGGTTACACGCAAACCAAATAACCAGATATTTTATTATCTTCGCATTCAGGAACTATTAAATTTCAAATACTATGGCAAACAAATCAGAATTGCTGCTTGCAGCAGAATTACTCAAGATCAAGGCTGTAAAGTTGCAGCCCGAGCAGCCTTTTACATGGGCATCAGGTTGGAAGTCACCAATCTACTGTGACAACCGCAAGACATTGTCATTCCCAGGCTTGCGCACACGCGTGAAGTTGGGTCTTGCAAACCTCATCCTTGAGGAGTTCCCCGAGGCCGACATCGTTGCAGGTGTTGCTACAGGCGCCATTGCACAGGGTGCTCTCGTTGCCGAGGAGCTTGGCAAGCCATTCGTATATGTTCGCCCAAAGGCAAAGGACCACGGCATGGGCAACCAGATTGAGGGTGACGTTTACCCTGGTGCAAAGGTTGTTGTCGTTGAGGACCTTGTATCTACAGGTCTCAGCAGCTTGCGCGCAGTTGACGCATTGCGTGCTGCAGGCGTGGAGGTTGTAGGTATGGTAGCATCGTTCACATACGGTTTCGGTGTTGCTGCCGAGGCCTTTGAGAACGCCGGCGTGAAACTCATCACCCTCACAAACTACGAGGCTGTAGTCGAGGCTGCCAAGGAGACAAACTACATCACCGAGGAGGTTATGCCTACACTCCAGGAGTGGCGCGCAAACCCATCGGAGTGGAGAAACGACCTCAAGTAATACATCATGGACCAGTACGAAAGCAGCGTAAAATGCATACCCTTTCCACAGGAGAGAGTGTATGCAAAGCTCGAGGACCTCAACAACCTCGAAGCTATAAAGGACAAGCTCCCCACCGACAAGGTGCAGGACTTCAAATACAGCCGCGATGAGGCCAGTGCGACAATCCCGCCACTCGGCAACCTTACAATCAAGGTTGTAGACCGCGAAGCGCCAAAGTGCATCAAACTCGAGGCAGTCGGTTCACCGTTCCCCACCAACATGTGGATACAGATTATCCCCGACGGCGAGGCGGCATCGAAACTGCGCGTGGTTGTAAAGACCGAGCTCAACTTCATGATACGTTCCATGATAGAAAAACCTTTGAAGGACGGCATTGAGAAAGTTGCCGAGGTCCTTGCAGTAATCCAGTACTGATAAGAACAAGAATGGCAAAGAAACTTTGGGAAAAGAACATAGACGTAAACCCCGAGATTGAGCGCTTCACCGTGGGCCGGGACAGAGAGCTCGACCTACTGTTGGCACGTTATGACGTATTGGGTTCCTTGGCTCACAGCAAGATGCTCGAGAGCATAGGCCTGCTGACAAGCGAAGAGATGCAGAACCTTCATGCCGAACTGCGCAACATCTACGGCATAATAGAGCAAGGCGGCTTTGTTATTGAAGAGGGCGTCGAGGATGTACACTCACAGGTGGAACTCATGCTCACACGCGTTCTTGGCGACATAGGCAAGAAAATCCATAGCGGACGTTCGCGCAACGACCAGGTACTTCTTGACCTGAAGCTCTTCACCCGACACGAGTTACAAGAGGTTTGCGAGGCAGTAGTTGCGCTTTTCGACGCACTGCAGGAGCAGAGCGAGAAGCACAAGGAGGTGCTTATGCCGGGCTACACCCATCTGCAGGTGGCAATGCCATCGTCGTTCGGTCTGTGGTTCGGTGCATACGCCGAGAGCCTTGCCGATGATATGCTCTTTCTACAGGCAGCCTACAGGATGTGCAACCGCAACCCGCTGGGCTCGGCTGCAGGCTATGGCTCATCGTTCCCACTCAACCGCACAATGACAACAGAGTTGCTGGGATTTGACTCAATGAACTACAACGTAGTGTATGCACAGATGGGACGCGGCAAATGCGAAAAGAACATTGCATTTGCTCTGGCAAGCGTTGCCGGCACACTGTCGAAACTGGCTTTCGACGCTTGTATGTTCAACTCGCAGAATTTCGGGTTCGTAAAACTTCCCGCCGAGTGCACCACAGGCAGCAGCATTATGCCACACAAGAAAAACCCCGATGTCTTTGAGATTATGCGCGCAAAGTGCACCCGCCTGCAGGCGCTGCCAATGGACATAACAATGATTATGAATAACCTGCCGAGCGGCTATTTCCGCGACCTTCAAATCATCAAGGAACTGTTCATGCCCGCATTTGCCGAGCTAAAGGAGTGCCTTGCAATGGCAACATACATCATTGAGCGCATTGAGGTAAACAAGGAGATTCTCAACGACAGCCGCTACGATGCAATGTTCAGCGTAGAGGAGGTGAACCGCCTTGCCACAGAGGGAATGCCGTTCCGCGATGCCTACAAGAAGGTGGGCCTCGATATCGAAGCCGGCACATTCACACCAAACAAGGACGTGCACCACACCCACGAAGGCAGCATCGGCAACCTGTGCAACGAAGAGATAAGAAAAATTATGTACGGCATATACGAAGCAATGGATTTCGACAAGGCACGCAATGCCGAGGAGGCACTACTCAAGGCATAAGCCGTACACACAATACCTAAAATAGATTAAACGCAGCAGAATTGTGCAATAAAGACACAACCTGCTGCGTTTGTCCAATAAACAGCCAAACGATGAAAAGAGCATTATACATACTCGCCATGATATCGGCATTCGTACTCACCGCATGCGACGATGAAAACCCATACTCAAGCTACCGAGCCAACTTCATCTTCGATGCCACCATACACCCGTACAACCAGGCCAAAAGCCCCGGACAGTTCATCAGCGTGCGCCGTGGTGCCAACGCGGGACAGTACAGGCTCATCGACGCACTGGGCAACGAGACCAGAGTAAACATCCCCCAGATACAACTGCAGCAGAGCCCATTCTACTACGGTCTTGGCGGACTCATCATAGGCACGCCAACGGCATGCGACGGCAACATGTGGGCTTTCGACTGGGCGTGCCCCAACTGCGAGAAGGCCAGCAACCGCCTGAGCATAGACAGGGTACACGGACACGGAACATGCCCCACATGCGGAGTCAAGTTCGACCTCAACAGCGGCGGCATAGCCATAGAGGGAAAATCCCGCCCCATGTGGAAATACAGGATATTCGGCCCCGACAACAGCCTCATGATACAGAACTGACACACCCGGGTGCAAAACCACCGGAATACAAATAAATTACGCAGTACTTTGTAATTTTGGCAAATTGTCCTATCTTTGCACCCGTTAATGCTTGGCGCAGCCAGGCAATGACATACATAAGGTCGCTCGAATGGTGGAATCGGTAGACACGAAGGACTTAAAATCCTTTGGCATTTAAACGCCGTGCGGGTTCAAGTCCCGCTTCGAGTACTGGGTTAATCTCTTGTAAATCATTGATTTATGAGAGATTTTCTTTTTATGCAAACGCCTTTTGTTAATATTGAAAAACATAGTTTTTTGGTGGTTTTTATATGGTTTTATTGCGTTTGTGTAAACCAATCTGTAAACCAGAAGACATTATGTGAACTATTCAACCATTCAAGCGTAAGTATTACAAAACGCTATCTTGGATTGAGACAAGAGGAGATTTTACAGACCTATGATTGTCTGAGCTTCTGAACTATGAGACGGCGACATTTTTTGAGGAGAAATCTTTTTATAGACCCTGTTCAAATTTTGTCGCCACTCTACTATTACAAGCAAAAAACATTCATAATCTGCATTACAGACTTCTACAGCAATTGTTAAAAAGTTTTTTCAGCAATTATCTTGA
>JAZQZM010000008.1:0-14642 GCA_045634085.1 Bacteroidaceae bacterium | reverse complement strand
AACGTTTATAACATCAAAATAATTTAGTGTGCCTTCGGGAAGAAGTAATGAGTAGCCGTCAAGTTTCATAGTCGTAAAATTTCTTGACAGCAAATATAAAACAATTATTTTTACCCCTCAACTTTTAGAGTTGAGCCCATATTCTACCGACATTCTATTATTCTCAAAAACTATTTTAGATGAACTGAGATTTTTCTAAAAATAATCTTTTTTTTTCTTTGTTACCGCTTTTAATTTATATCTTCGCATGTGGATGATGTGCTGTGAACAATTTTCGCGCACTCTCCATTATATTAAAAGAAGGTTTAAACAATTATATATCATCATGAAAACACGTCTTGAACATGATTCATTAGGCGAGATTCAGGTCCCTGCCGATGCTTATTACGGAGTGCAGACACTGCGTGCAATGGTTAATTTCAAGGATATCTCGGGCATTACCATCAGTGACCATCCTTATTATGTAAAGGCTCTTGCTATGGTGAAATGGGCGGCTGCCCATGCCAATGTATCCCTTGGTACTCTTGACGAGGAGATTGGTGCTGCAATAAAAAAGGCATGCGAGGAGATTATGGAGGGTGCCTTGGTAGACCAGTTCCCGGTTGACCTCATTCAGGGCGGTGCGGGTACTTCGACCAACATGAATATCAATGAAGTAGTTGCCAACCGCGCGCTTGAACTAATGGGCCACCAGAAGGGAGAGTACCAGTATTGTCACCCTAACGACCACGTTAACCTTTCGCAGTCTACGAACGACGCATATCCCACATCGTTCAAGCTCTGCTTCATACTTCACAATGAAGACCTTGTGCGCGAACTCAAGCGTCTTGTGAAGGCTTTCCGTGCAAAGGGCAAGGAGTTTGACAGCATTATAAAGATGGGCCGTACCCAGCTGCAGGATGCTGTGCCTATGACTCTTGGTCAGGAGTTCGAGGCGTTTGCCGTTACTCTTGAAGAGGAAGTGAGCCGCCTGAATGAAATGGCGCGATTGTTTCTTGAGGTGAATATGGGTGCAACTGCCATAGGTACCGGTATCAATACCGAACCAGGCTATGCTCAGGCGTGTGTGGATGCCCTGCGTGTAATCTCCGGAAAGTCCTTTGTGCTTGCGGGTAACCTTGTTGAGGCAACACCTGATGCGGGTTCTACCGTAATGTACTCGTCGGCTCTCAAGCGTCTTGCTGTAAAGCTTTCAAAAATCTGTAATGACCTCCGCCTGCTCTCAAGCGGTCCGCGCTGTGGCCTGAACGAGATTAATCTGCCACCGATGCAGCCAGGCTCAAGTATCATGCCGGGCAAGGTTAATCCGGTTATTCCTGAGGTGGTGAACCAGATTTGTTTCCGTGTAATCGGTAACGACCTTACTGTTACATTTGCGGCAGAGGCCGGTCAGCTTCAGTTGAATGTGATGGAGCCTGTGATTGTTCATGCCATTATCTCATCGGTGCGCATGCTATTGCGCGGTATGACACGTCTGCGTGTGCTTTGTGTTGACGGTATCACCGCCAACGAGGGACACTGCAAGGAACTTGTGTTGGGCAGCATTGGTATCGTTACGGCGCTTAATCCAGTACTGGGATATGAGAACAGTGCCAAGATTGCGAAGCGTGCACTCAAGGAGAACCGCAGTGTATATGACCTTGTGCTTGAGGAGGGACTCCTCTCGCAGGAGGAACTGGACGAACTGTTGCGTCCCGAGAATATGATTGCTCCGCACAAGATGCCGCACAAGAAATATTGATTCTAAATAGGAACTCTAAAGGTCTAAAGGCATAAAGAGGAGTATGATGCTCCTCTTTATGCCTTTTGTAGAGATATATCGCTTGTATGTGAAATGCTTTGTGGTAGTATTGTGGAAAATATCTATTTTTGCATAAAAATTACGTTTATATAAATAGAAGTATGGTTAAAGGATTTATTGCTGGTCTCTGTATGGTAGTCTCTGCCATTATGTTGGTGGCATGCGGCAGTGTCGGGCACGATGCGGTTCTGACGGTAGAACGTTCAGAGTTTCCTGTATATGATGTGCCGTTATTGGATATAGCTTCTTATAGTAACAAGGTGTATGTGGAGTGTACTGATGAGGGCTTTTCGGTATCGTAGTTGCCCGATGGTATCTTATGCGAACAAGGTGTCAATTCTATCGTCCTCCGTTCGCAGATTCCCGGTGTTGAGTATGTTATAAGTGGTATTGCCAATGATGCTTCAATAACCATTGCAAGCGAGTTCTCTCCGCTTGTGACCCTTGATGCACTCAATCTTGTGGCGCGTGATAGGAATGCATTGGAGGTTTCGTCTAAGGAGGTTATTTTCCTGCGTTCTTTGGAGGGAAGCCACATTCATGATGAGGCGGGTGTCGTCAAGGCTGACAATCAGTCGGCTGCTGTAAAACTTATGGGGCGTGCAGTTTTTTGTGGCGGCAGCTTCTGGGTGAGCAGCGGTCGCAGGAGTGCGGTGTTCTGTACCGATACCCTTTACCTCTCCGATACGCAGTTGGTAGTAAGCGGTGCACCTAACAATGCTTTGCTTTCCAATAACTCGATAGTGTTGTCATCGGGTTCGGTGACGCTTTATTCCGAGAAGGATGTTCTCAAGTGCAAGAACGGCGATTTTGCGATGTGTGGCGGTTTGCTTGAGATTGCGTCTTCCAATGATAAGGCCGATGGAGTGCAGGCAGGGAATGTCTACATCTCGGGTGGTGCTACCGCAGTGAAGGTGTGTGGCGCAGCTTCGGACGGTATCAAGGCGAAAGCTAACCTGTGTATTGCCGGTGGTGTTGTGGATGTTGTGGCTACTGGTGGCGCGCTGTTCAATGCCAAGAAAAGCGATTACAGTTCGGCATCGTGTCTCAAGAGTGATGCACTGGTTGAAATCAGTGGAGGACGCTGCAGTTTTCTCAGTGACGGCGATGGTGGCAAGGGAATCAGCTGCGACAGTGTGTTTGTCATTGTTGGTGGTCGTGTCGGTGTGGTTACAAAGGGTGGTGATAAGGTCCACGAGGTCGATGTCAATGCGCATGCCTCTTCCAAGGGTATCAAGTGTGACGGTGATATATACATTGCCGGTGGCGATGTTGAGGTTGCCGTGCTGGGCGAGGGTGAACGCAGCGAGGGTGTAGAGTCCAAGAAGTGCATGCACATCGGTGGCGATGCAAGACTCTATGTATATGCTTATGACGATGCCTTGAATGCCGTTGACCTTGATGTTTCGGGCGGTATGACATATATCTATTCTGTAGCTAATGATGCCGCTGACAGTAACGGTACATTCGTTATAAGTGGAGGAACATTGGTCGCCGACGGTTCTTTCGTTCCCGAGCAGGGTGTTGATGTCGATAACCAGTCGGCATTTACAATGAGTGGTGGTACTCTCTTGACGGTGGGCGGTACTTTCGGCCCTTATCCGTCGTTGCCGTTAGGCGACGGAAGTACGGTGCCTGTGGTTGTGTGGACTGGTGTAGGCGCTGCGAAGAACAGTGTGGTGTCGCTGGCCGAAGATGACGGCGAGGTGCTTTTTGCCTATAGAATGCCACGTACTGTGGAGGGGAATGCCGTGCTTGTCGCTTCTTCGGGAATCAAGAAAGGCAGGGAGTACAGTTTTGCCTTGTCCGATGCTGTAGCGGAAGCTGCTTATGTGGGCAATGGCCTTTATAAAGGCGGCAGAGCTACAGATGTGGTGGAGTCGGTCTCTTTCAAGGCCAGTGGTTTTGTGGATTGTATTGCCGACGGGGATTCTGTGACTGTTGTCAAGGCCGGTGAGGAGAAGCCCAAAGGTATGATGCCGCCTCCTTTCATGGGTGACAGCGCTATGATGAACGGCGCTTTCCCGCCGCCGATGCCCATGCGTAGGATAAACAGTGAGTATGGTTTGGGTAATCTGCCGAACCACGATGCAAGGTAGTGTCAAGATTCACGCATGTTATGCTTTGGTTTGTATACAACAATTCGGGGGATACCGACGGTATCCCCCGAATTGTTGCTTTGTAAGTATTTATGGACGTATTTTTGCTTTGTATCTTCTGTTGAGACCATCCACAATGTCCTGCGTGATGTCGAGTGCCTGGTTGGCATAGAAAATGTTGTCGCCTATCTTTGTCAGGATAAAATCGTATTCCTTCTCCTTGTTGTGCTCGCGTACGAAATTGCTGATTGAATCGCGCAGTTCCTTGCCTCTTGCCTGGTTCTCTCTATCGAGTTCTGAGTAAAGCTCGTCGCGCAGCTTTATGAAGTCCTGCTCCTTGCGCATTATCTCGTCGCGTTCCCTGATGAAACTTTCTTCGTCAATGAAGGTTCTTAGGTTGCAACGGTATTCGAACTGGGCAACTTCTTCTTCGATTCTCTTCCGCTTGCTGTTGAGTGTCGCGCTTATCTTTGCCTCTTTCTTTATCATCTCCTTATTTATGTCCAAGGCAAAATTGTAGCGGTACATTACTGTGTCAATGTCGAAATATACGATTCTTATTCCGTTCAAGGAGTCTATGTTTATTGTGCGTCCGGCACTGCTGGCGCCTCCGGTGTGCTTCTCGTCGCAGCATTGTGTGAACAGCGAAAGGCATAATGCTGCAGCGATTAATGATAATAGTGGTTTTATGTTTTTCATAGTCGGTCTGTGGTTTCCGTGGTTTGTCCTGTTCCTTGAAGCATGCCTGTCATCTGCTCCCCTCCTTGACCCTCATGGGGTTGTCCTTGCGTGCGTCGCGGTCCTGCGACTGGGCGCATTTAATTCCGCGCTTACGCATCTCCCTGTTGCCGCCAATGTGTATGTTGGGGAACTTTCCATTCTTCTTTACAATGATGGTTATGGCAAGCAATGCAAAGCTTATAGCAATTATTAACAGTGTAAGTATGATTGTCTTGAACATTTTGGTTATATTTGTATCTATAAATGTTGCAATTGGTTGACATTGCTGTTTTAGCGGTGCAAATATATGCCAATTGTTTGCTCGGCTAAAATATAGTTCCGTAAAAAAAGTAAAAAAGGACTGTTTTTGAGTCTTATTTAATATATTTTTAGAAATAGAAAAAACAATTAACAATTTCAAACGATTAAGATATGGAAAAACTGCATTTACAACCCGAATCTGTGTTCAATTATTTTCTGCAGATTTGTGAAATACCGCATGGCTCAAAGAATGAAACTGCAATTTCGGCTTTCCTCCAGGAGTTCGGCAAGGGCCTCGGCTATGAGACTGTTGCCGACAGCGTGGGTAACGTGCTTATAAAGAAACCTGCAACTCCGGGATATGAGAACCGTAAGACTATTATCCTGCAGAGTCACATGGATATGGTGTGTGACAAGCGCCCCGATGTGGAGCATGACTTTACAAAGGATGCCATAAAGCCATGGGTCGACGGCGAGTGGCTCAAGGCTCAGGGTACTACGCTTGGAGCCGATAACGGTATCGGTGTGGCTGCTGCCATGGCTGTGCTTGCCGACAAGGAGATGAAACACGGCCCCGTAAACTGTCTGTTTACAATTGACGAGGAGACCGGTTTGACCGGCGCCGAGGCTCTCTCGCCCGAACTGCTGCAGGGTGATATCCTTGTGAACCTGGATTCCGAGGATGAGGGAGAAATCTTTATCGGATGTGCAGGCGGTGTGTGCAACTATGCCGAGTTCAAGCATATGTGGACAATGGTTTCGGGCGATATGTTCTACATGAAGGTCGATATCAATGGTCTCACAGGCGGTCACTCTGGCGATGACATCAGCAAGGGACGTGCCAATGCAAACAAACTGTTGAGCCGTTTCCTCCTGAATATCTCGCAGAAGTATGAGTTCTATCTCTGTGATATCTGCGGCGGCAGTCTGCATAACGCTATTCCACGCGATGCTTCGGCAGTATTTGCCGTGCAGAGTGCCGACAAGGAGTCGGTGCGTGTCGATTTCAATATCTTTGCAGCCGAGGTGCAGGATGAGTTCAGTGTTACCGAACCCGACATGCGCTTTACCCTGCAGAGCACTGACCCTGTAAAACGTGTCATTGATCCTGTAGTTGCCAACAATCTGTTGCGTTCTCTACACTCTGTATTCAACGGCGTGTTTGCAATGAGTCAGGACGTTCCCGGACTTGTTGAAACATCGAGCAACCTTGCTTCGGTAAAACGTACAGGTGACAATACCATTATGGTTACTACAAGCCAGCGCAGCTCAATTGAGTCGGCAAGGGACAATGTGTCATCGGTAGTACGTACCGCCTTTGAGTTGGGTGGCGCTACTGTGACAACCAAGGGACAGTATCCGGGCTGGAAACCCAATATGAAATCGGAGATTCTTAAGGTCGCTTGCGATACGTACAAGGAACTCTTTGGCGCCGAGGCCAAGATAAAGGCTATTCATGCCGGCTTGGAGTGCGGCCTGTTCCTTGAGAAGGCTCCGCATCTCGACATGATTTCATTCGGTCCCACAATGCGTGGCGTGCACTCTCCCGATGAGAGACTTGATATTGCTTCGACCGAACGTTGGTGGCGTCATCTGCAGGCTTTGCTTGAGCAGGCTCCTGTAAAGTGATGGTAATTGTAGGCGTGTGTAATAAAATGTCCGTTTCTCCGTTAAGGGAAAAACGGAATCTGAAATGAAGACAATTTACAGTATACTGCTATTCTTTATAATGTCGGTATTCCTCGTTGCATCATGCAGCGAGGATGCCGGCTTTTCTGTATCACCTTTGCTGAGGCTTGAGTTCTCACGCGATACAATTGCCTTTGATACTGTCTTTACGGCAGTGGGTTCGCCTACGTCGGGACTTGTCGTGCGCAACCGTAACAAGGATGGCTTGCGCATAAGCAATGTAAGGCTTGCGAGTGGCGGTGAGTCGGGCTTCAGTGTGCTTGTCGATGGCCAGTACGGCCCCAGCATGAACGGTCTTGAAGTGAGGGGAAAGGACAGTATCTATGTCTTTGCTTCGGTTGAACTTGAACGCAATGGTGCCGATGTACCCGTTGTCGTTGAGGATTCCTTGATATTTACCCTTGAAAGCGGGGTACAGCAGCATGTTTCGTTGCTTGCCTATGGCAGGGATGTGGTATTCATGCGTGGCGAGGTCGTGGCTGTCGACAGGGCAATATCCGGCGGACACCATGTGGTGTATGACAGTCTGGTGGTTGAACAGGGTGTTACATTGACGCTTGGTGCCGGAACAACTCTCTACTTCCATGATAAGGCATATATGAAGGTCGGTGGCACTCTGGTTGTCGAGGGAACGCAGGAGAGGCCTGTTGTCATGCGCGGTGACAGGACCGATAATATGTTTTCATATCTTCCTTATGACCGCGTGCCTGGGCAGTGGGGCGGTGTGACTTTAACCTCCACAAGTAACGGGAATGTACTGTCTCATTGCGATATACACAGCGCAAAATATGGCGTGAGGGTAGAACCGGGCGATACCGCCGTGATGAGAATTGCTATTGAGTCTTCAAAATTGTATAATTTCGAGGGGAATGCCCTTGAACTGAATATGTCCCGTGCTACGGTGGACAACTCTCTCATTGCCAATGCGCAGGGGAACTGTGTGAAGGTTGTAGGTGGCGATGTCTCTTTCGTACACTGTACAATAGCCAATTTCTATGTGTGGGAGCAACGTGATGTGGCTTTGGCACTACACAACAGCTACGAGGGAGTGGCTGCTCCGCTGCGTAAAGCGCTGTTTGCAAACTGTATCATTTCGGGTTCCAGGGATGATGAGATAATGGGGTATATGTCCAATCTTGGCGATACTGTCCCCAACTGCATGAACTATCGTTTTGAAAATTCACTCATAAATACCAAGCCAACGGAAGATAGTTGCTTCGTGAATATCTCTTACGATAATACTCCGTATGGAAAGGAGCATTTCCGTACAATTGACCACGATAACTTCTATTACGATTTTCACTTGAGCAGTGATACAATGGCTTACAGTCGTGGTTCGGATGAATATCTCGAGTCGTTGCCATATGACCTCGACGGGGTGCTGCGCCAAGCAGGAACTGTTGATGCTGGCTGCTATCAGTTTGTTGAACTTCCCGAAGAAGAGATTTGAAAGTTTGTCTTTTTTTTACACAGCCGCGGCACTTCGCGTGAGTGGCATTTTGGCCGGGTATCTTTTTTGCTATTGACCCGCCTGTTGTTGTTTCACAACCGCCACCCTCGCGGTGCCACTGCCGCGGCACTTCGCGTGACTATTGCTCAACAGGCTGGTCGATAGCCGCTTTGCGGCTATTCATGATGGTAGGGAAGGTGGTTTATGATAGTATATGCCCTATAAAGCTGCTCGATGAAGAGCAGGCGTATCATTTGGTGCGAGAATGTCATCTTTGAGAGTGACAGTTTCTCATGTGCTGCCTCGTAGACCTTAGGGGCGAATCCGTAAGGGCCGCCTACAATGAATACCAATCTTTTGGTGGAAATGTTCTGCTTGTGCTCAATCCAGGCTGCAAATTCTGTGCTGCGGTACTCCTTGCCGCCTTCGTCGAGCAACACTACGCGGTCGCCGGGCTGCAGGGCTTTGAGTATGAGGTCGCCTTCCTGTTCTTTCTGCTGCGCCTCGCTAAGTTTCTTGGCATTCTTTAGCTCGGGAATAACCTCCATTTCAAATTGTGCAAAGTGGCTCACTCTCTGGGTGTAGTCCTTAATTCCCGCAATTATGTTGTTGTCTACGGTGCGTCCGACAACGAGTAGTGTTATCTTCATTCCATGTTCCAGTTTATGCCACGAAGATACAATAAAAAACCGTTCCCTCTTTGCACTAATTCACGGAATTGTTTATCTTCGTACTATATTAAAGTGATTCTGCTATGAAAACCATAAAAGTTTTTGTTGCCTCTTCTGAAGAGTTGCGTGAGGAACGTCTTGAACTGGCCGACCTTTTTGCGCATCTTAACCGTGTGTTCAAATGTCGTGGCATTGAACTGGAAATATCCAAATGGGAGTATCTTGACGAGTCCATGGGTCGCGAACGCAAACAGGAGGAGTATAATCGCGAAATAAAGAGCTGTGACATGTGTGTTGTCCTTTATTGGAGGAGAATAGGTGATTACACTCGTGAGGAACTTGAGGTCGCTTACAATGAACTGCAGGCAGGTCGTAAGCCTTACAAACTCTATATATATTTCAAGGAGGTGGGGGATGTATTGCCGGAAGTTGCAGAGTTCAAGGAATGTTTCGAAGGCCGTTACGGTCATTTCTATGGTAAGTATGAGAATATAGATACCCTCAAACTGCGTCTCCTTCTTCAGCTCGAGGGTTACCAGAGCAGTGGCGCTATAAAGGTTGAAGATTCTCAGGTTATGGCCGATGGTGTGCCCTTGGTGAATCTTGGCAATGTGCCGTTTGCCGCCAACAACGAACGTAGCAGGGAACTGAAAAAGCGCCTTTCTATGCTGCAAGAAGAAATAAATGGGTTGGAGAGTGCTTATAAGGCTACTCCCAATGATATTATTGCGCAAATGATAAACGGTAAACGCGCCGAATGTAATGCTCTTGTCCAAGAACTTTCTAACCATGAGCAGACACTCTTTGATACAGCAATGCGCATGGCTCGTTATGCCGGTCAACGGGTGTCGGAACGTACTCGGCGTGCAATGGCACTCTTCGAGGAGGGTAGAGTGAGTGAAGCAAACGCAGTCCTTGACGAGGCCGAACGTGATGCCGATGTTATGTTGGCTGCTTACCATCATGCAAAGGAGAATGTAATTTTTTCTATTGATGAGCTTCTTCTAAAGGCTTCTGTCATGCTTGCTGATACCGCGTTCTCTGTCCAGGAACGCGTAACAAATGCAGGTAACCTGTATAAAAAATCACTTGCGCTTTCCCGTGAGTGCGGTGTTAAAAATGAAAAACTCTCAAAGGTGCTGGGTGAATATTATAATTACCTTTATAACTATGCCAAATATGATGAGGCAATGCCCATTGTTCAAGAAAAACTTGAACTTGACAGGAAAGTTTTTGGAGAACGTACTGCTGAAGTCGCAAGAAACTATAACAACATAGGTGCTGTCTATTCTCATCAAGGCAATTATTCCGCCGCTTTAGAGTATTACAGTAAGGCTCTTGACATTAGTTTGGAAATCTTTGGCGAACGTCACCCCGATGTTGCGATGAGTTACAACAATATAGGTTTTGTTTACTATAGCCAAGGCAACTATTCCGCCGCTTTAGAGTATTACAGTAAAGCTCTTGATATTCGTTTGGAAATCTTTGGCGAATGTCAGCCCAATGTTGCGATGAGTTACAACAATATAGGTGCTGTTTACGATAGCCAAGGCAATTATTCCGCCGCTTTAGAGTATTACAGTAAGGCTCTTGATATTCGTTTGGAAATCTTTGGCGAACGTCAGCCCAATGTCGCAACCAGCTACAACAATATAGGTTATGTCTACTCTTGCCAAGGCAACTATTCCGCCGCTTTGGAGCATTATGGCAAGGCTCTTGATATCCGTTTGGAAATCTTTGGCGAACGTCACCCTAATGTTGCAACCAGCTACAACAATATAGGTGCTGTTTACGATAGCCAGGGCAACCATCCCGCCGCTTTAGAGTGTTACAGTAAGGCTCTTGATATCCGTTTGGAAGTATTCGACGAGTGCCATCCATTGGTGGGGGATGTTTGCTAGAAGATTGCTATGGTGTATGCGAACATCGGTTATGAAGAACGGCGGCTTGAATATATGAGAAAGGGAGCTACTGCAGGGAATGAAGAGTGCGTGGAATATCTGCGTGAGAAGAATCTGCTATAATTGAGCAGGAGTGTGGTGCAATAAAAAACTGTCTTACTTTTGCTCGGGAAACAATAATTGTATATCTTCGCACAAAAGCGGGGCGTCTATGCACCCTTTTGACAATGACTGATATTAAAATTCAAATATTATGAACGTTAAAGAAGAACTTATCGACAGACTTATCGACCTTGCATTTGCCGAGGATATCGGCGACGGTGACCACACAACTCTTTCTACTATTCCGGCCGAGGCTATGGGCAAGAACATGTTGCTCATTAAAGAGGATGGCGTGCTTGCCGGTGTTGAGATGGCGAAGCGCATTTTTGCACGTTTTGATGAGACTCTGCAGGTTGAGGTTCTCATTGAGGATGGTGCTGAGGTGAAGAAGGGTGACATTGCCATGTATGTGACTGGTAGTGTGCGTTCGCTGTTGCAGACCGAACGTCTCATGCTCAACGTGATGCAGCGAATGAGTGGTATCGCTACAATGACACGCCGTTATGTAAAGGAACTTGAGGGAACTGGTACCCGTGTGCTCGATACCCGCAAGACTACTCCGGGTATGCGCATCATGGAGAAGGAGGCTGTGCGCATCGGTGGTGGAGTGAACCATCGTATCGGTCTTTTCGATATGATTCTTATCAAAGATAACCATGTCGATTTTGCCGGTGGTATTGAGCAGGCCGTGCAGCGTGCAAAGGACTACTGCAAGGAGTGTGGCAAAGAACTCAAAATAGAGGTTGAGGTGCGTACACTCGAGGATTTGCAGAAGGTGCTTGACATGGGCGGTATACAGCGCATCATGTTCGACAATTTCGATACCGAGAAGACTCGTAAGGCGGTTGAGATGGTTGCCGGTCGCTTCGAGACCGAATCTTCGGGCGGTATTACGTTCGACACATTGCGCGACTATGCACTCTGTGGCGTAGACTTTATCTCTGTCGGTGCTCTCACACACTCGGTGAAGGGGCTCGATATGAGTTTCAAGGCTGTACAGTGATACGGTTTTGTTGAGGCATCCTTGGTGTCTGCTGATTTTAGTTTACATCTAAGGTGAAAAGTGCTATCTTGCGGGCAAATTTTAATGTTGTCCCTGTTTGATTGAACTGTAAAATGGCGAGGAACTTTGGAAAAAGATACACAGAGTATTTGATATACCTCTTCTTCTGGGGTGTATTGTTGCTGTCCCCGTTATTCGGTGCTTTTCTCAAAGATATCGCTTTCTGGCCGACAAAGGAGGAGATGCTCTCGTTCTGGGCATTCCTGCTTCCTGCATTGATATTGTTTTTCCTGAACAATAATATTCTTATGCCTTTCCTTCTTTATAAAAAGAGGGGAAGGCTTATTGTGTTATATCTGCTGTGTGTGATTGTCGCGTGCAGCATAATCTTCATATCATATCCGGTCGGTGAGCCCCCGAAGTCTATGTTCGGGCCTGTAGGTGGAGTGCCTCCGGCAGTGCAGGCGGATGTGCCTGCTGATGGAAACGGTGATGAACTTCCTTTTGTCTGGGCTGTGCCGAGTAGCGATGGTGTTCCCCGTCATATGCCTGAACCGCCAGGGGTGTGGGTGTTCTTTGTAGACCCACGTAACGTACAGATATTGATAACATTGTTTGTCCTTGTCTTTAATGTCTGTATCAGGCTTTTCTTCTTTACGATAAGGCGTGACGAGCACTTCAAGGAGCTTGAGAAGGAAAAGTTACGTTCTGAACTTGAGTATCTCAAGTTCCAGATAAATCCGCATTTCTTCATGAATAGCCTTAACAATATCCATGCTCTCATCGATATTGACAAGGAGAAGGCGCAGAGTGCTGTCATAGAACTTTCGGGACTTATGCGTTATGTGCTCTATGACAAGTCGTCCATGTTCCTGCCTCTTGAAAAAGAAATTCAGTTCCTCGGCAACTATATTGACCTCATGCGTCTGCGTTATACCGACAAACTTGAGATAAAGACCTCATTTGCATCGGAGCCGCAAGGCGTGTATGTCCCCTCCCTGCTCTTCTTGCAGTTTGTGGAGAATGCCTTCAAGCATGGTGTCACTTACAAAAAACAGTCACAGATATATGTGTCATTTGACGTTGATGAAGATAGCGGGAATGTAGTCTTTATCTGCCGCAATACTCTTCCTGAGGCTGATGGGTCTGCGGTCTTGCCGGCGTCAGGCGGAATAGGTATTGAGAATGCGAGAAAACGTCTGGACCTGCTCTATGGAGAGAAGGCCAGTCTGGATATAAGCAACGATGGTAATTGGTATAGTGTAGAACTGAAAATCCCGATACGATATGATCAGGTGTATAATTGTTGATGACGAGCCGTTGGCGGTGACTCAATTGGAGAAGTATGTAGAACGTGTGCCGTTCCTTGTGAATGTGGGGTCGTGCTCATCCGCAGCCGAAGCCATGGAGGTGCTGGCTGGCGGCAATGTCGATGTGATGTTTGTTGATATCAATATGCCCGACATAAACGGCATGCAGCTGGTACGTTCTCTTACCAATCCTCCTATGGTGGTATTTACCACCGCCTATCCCGAGTATGCAGTAGAGGGGTTCAAGGTATGTGCGGTGGATTATCTGTTGAAACCGATTGGTTTTGACGATTTTCTTAAGGCGGCAAACAAGGTCAATGAGATGTACACCTTGCGCGGCGCCTCGGTTTCGCTTTCGGAGCCGGTGTCGTCTGACACGGGTGTGTGCGGCGATTCGCTTTTCGTGAAATCCGATTATCGTATCTTGCGCGTGCCCATAGATTCCATTGTGTACGTCGAGAGTATGAGTGAGTATGTGCGTATATATGTCGACGGACAGCAGAAACCTATAATTTCACTTTTGAGCATGAAGAAAATTGAAGAGGCTCTTCCTGTAGAAAGTTTTATGAGGGTGCATCGTTCATATATCGTTAACCTGAACAGGATAAGAGAGGTTTCCAAAATGCGTATTGTATACGGTGGCGATGTGTATGTGCCCATAGGTGATATGTACAAGGATACGTTTTTTGAGTACATTGATAAATACTTTGTAGGTAAGGGACGTTAAGGAAACTTGGGGTGCTGCAGTTTTATTGAACAGTACTTCTGTTTTTGTGTTTTATATGTAAAAACGATTGCGTTATGAAACATGAAGATTTTATGCGTCAGGCAATTGCCCTGGCTGTTGAGAATGTGAAGAATGGCGGTGGTCCTTTCGGCGCGGTCATTGTCAAGGACGGGAATGTTGTGGCAACGGGTGCCAACAGGGTGACGGCAAACAATGACCCCACAGCGCATGCCGAGGTATGTGCCATCCGTGCTGCATGTCTTAAACTAGGCACGTTTGACCTTAGCGGGTGTGTGTTATATACATCGTGTGAGCCGTGCCCAATGTGCCTTGGTGCGATATATTGGGCCCATATTGACAAAATCTACTATGGCGCAAACCAGCACGATGCAGCTGCGGTTGATTTTGACGACTCTTTCATATATCGTGAATTGGAACTCAAGCCCGAGAAGAGACATAAACCTGTAGAGAATATTCTTCATGACGAAGCTCTTGCGCCTTTTGTGGCCTGGCGTGAGAAGGATGATAAGGTTGAATACTGATTTTGCTTTGTCGTGGTGCGGTTTTCGTTGAAGAATATGACAAAATCGCAGATTCTTTAAAAATATTCCTTGTAATATTTGCGTATTCCAAGGAATAGCACTACCTTTGCATCGCAAAATAAGGGCGTAAGTCAATTTCAAAGGAAGTTTGGGTGAGTGGCTGAAACCAGCAGTTTGCTAAACTGCCGTACGGGTAACCGTACCGGGGGTTCGAATCCCCCAGCTTCCGCTTATTTTTGCATGGCGCTTTCGTCTAGTGGCTAGGACACATGCCTCTCACGCATGGAACACGGGTTCGATTCCCGTAGGCGCTACAAAATGGCAAATACGGCAAAAAACGGTGGCTAGGACACATGCCTCTCACAC
>JAZQZM010000007.1:0-16921 GCA_045634085.1 Bacteroidaceae bacterium | reverse complement strand
GATGAAGTGGTTGTTGAGGTCCTTTATCATCTCGGAATCGCAACCCTTGGCTACACCAATCACGTGCTCCTGAACGAACTGGATTGGTCCCTCCTGCAACTCGTTGAATTTCTCGGCAGGAACCTTACACATTGGACAACGTTCCGGAGCCGATTCACCTTCATGTATATAACCACAAACTGAACAAATGTACTTTTTCATAATCTTATATTTTTTAGCCGTTAATATTTATATTTATTTTTTCATCTTTTTAATGCAAACAGGGCAAAGACCCTTCAGATACAACTGTGCGTCGGTTACCTCATACCCTTCAACACCCTCTACAAGCGAGATGAAATCCTTCTTCATCTCCATGTCAACAATGCAGCCGCAGTGATTGCAACGGAAGTGCGCATGATAGTTGCGGTTGCCGTCGAAACAGCGGAAGGTGTCGTCAATGGTAAGCATTGAGATAAGCCCTGCATCCACAAACAGTTTAAGGGTGTTATAGACCGTTGTCAAAGAGAGTGAACCCAGTTCATCGCACAAAGCCTCATAAACAACCTCGGCTGTCGGATGCTGGCAACTCTGACGCACATATTCAAATATCGCCAAACGCTGCACCGATGGGCGTATGCCTGCATCTATAAGTTCCTGTTTCAAATCTGCTCGTGATACCATATCTGCTTACACTTGCTGTTTCGTTATTTCATTTTTGAAATCATTGCAAATATAGAAACGTTTTATAAATCTCACAAGCTTTTTTCATTTTTTTTCATAAAAAATATAAAATTCTTTTGGAAAACTTGTCAAAAGCGCCCTATCACCCACACGGGAAGCCCTTGCAGTTGCAATTATCGGCCTAAATCGTTACCTTTGCGACCGAGGTCGCAGCACACGGGTTCCGCATTTTGCAACAACATCAAGAGCTGCACCACATTATTCAAGAGGTTTTATACATTATATAATAAATAGGAATTTTGCTTTCGATAGACAACATACAGGTCGACTTTGGAGGAACCAACCTGTTCCACGATGTCAGTTTCATCATAAACAAGCGCGACAGGATAGCACTTGTGGGCAAGAACGGTGCCGGCAAAAGTACTTTGCTGAAGATTATCGCTGGGACACAGTCCCCCACTTCGGGAACCATTTCCAAGCCCAAGGATTTCAGCATCGGCTACCTGCCCCAGGTGATGCGCCATGTTGACGGACGTACCGTCTACGAGGAGGCCGAGCAGGCATTCGTGCACATCCACGAGATGGAAGCACGCCTCGAGAGGATGAACAACGAGCTTGCCGAACGCGATGACTACGACAGCGAGAGTTATCACCAGCTCATTGAGGAGTATACCCACCTTAACGAACAGTACACCATGATGGGCGGCAGCCATTACGAGGCCGAGATTGAACGTACACTGCAGGGTCTTGGTTTCTCACGTACCGACTTCACACGCCCCACAAAAGAGTTCAGCGGAGGCTGGCGCATGCGCATCGAGCTTGCCAAACTGCTTTTGCAGCACCCCGACATACTATTGCTCGACGAGCCCACCAATCACCTCGACATAGAGAGCATACAGTGGCTCGAGCAGTTCCTGGCCCGCAGCGGTAACGCAGTTCTGCTGGTGAGTCACGACCGTGCCTTCCTCAACGCTGTGACAAACCGCACCATTGAAATATCCTGCGGCAGAATATATGACTACAGGCTGCCATATGACAAGTTCATGGAGGCCCGCAAGGAACGCCGCGAGCAGCAGATACGTGCCTACGAAAACCAGCAGAAGGAGATTGCCGATACCAAGGAGTTCATTGAACGTTTCCGCTACAAACCCACCAAAGCCGTTCAGGTGCAGAGCCGCATCAAACAGCTCGAGAAGATGGTTCCCATAGAGATTGACGAGGAGGATACCAGCCGCCTTAGACTGAAATTCGCCCCAGCCACACGCAGCGGCAACTACCCGGTCATATGCGAGGATACAGCCAAGAGTTTCGGTACCCACACCGTGTTCAGCAACGTCAACTTCACCATAAACCGTGGCGAGAAAGTTGCATTCGTAGGCCGCAACGGTGAGGGTAAGACCACAATGGTGCGCTGCATACTTGGAGAACTTGACCACAACGGCAGCATAACTATAGGACACAACGTAGAGACAGCATACTTTGCACAACACGAAGCGCAGTTGCTCGACGAGAACCTCACTGTGTTCCAGACTATAGACAACGTTGCAACCGGCGACATACGCCTGCGCATACGCGACATACTCGGCGCATTCATGTTCGGTGGCGAAGCGTCGGACAAACCGGTCAAAGTACTCTCTGGCGGTGAGAGAAGTCGCCTGGCAATGATACGCCTGCTGTTACGCCAGATGAACCTGCTCATTCTTGACGAGCCCACCAACCACCTCGACATGCAGTCAAAGGATGTCCTCAAGGAGGCCATACGCGATTTTGACGGCACGGTAATCATTGTGAGCCACGACCGCGAATTCCTTGACGGCCTTGTGACAAAGGTATACGAGTTCGGCGAGGGCAAGGTACGCGAACACCTTGGAGGCATATACGACTACCTTGCAAAGAAGAATGCAAACAACATAAACGAAGCCCTTTCACTCACAAAAAGCCCCACACAGGCAAGCGAGACAACAAGACCAGCCAACGAGAACAGACTCAGCTACGAGGCCGAGAAGCAGCTTCAGAAACAGCGCCGCAAGCTCGAGAAGCAGGTCGAGGATAACGAGAAAGCCATAAACGAGCTCGAAGGTGCAATTGCGGCACTCGAGGCCCTGATGAGTACAGCCGAGGGAAGCACACAGGAGAACTTCACAAAGTATGCAACCCTCAAGAAGCAGCTCGACGATGCTGTTGCCGAGTGGGAAAATAGCATGGAGGAGCTCGACAGTATAGGCTAAGGAACAAATTACAACTTATAATAATAGAAATGAAAAAATTAATTATCTGCTCGGCAATGGCAATAGGCCTTGCCGCATGCAACACAACCAACGAAACTATGGAAACAAAACTGATGGCCAACCTGGACACAACCCAGAACCCGGGCACCGACTTTTTCCAGTATGCAACAGGCGGATGGCAGAATGCCAACCCCATAACCGACGAGTACGCACGCTACGGCCAGTTCGACGCCCTACGCGAGAAGAACCGCGAACAGCTCAAGGAGCTTGTGCTCGAGCAGGCAGCCAAGGAGAATGAACCGGGCAGCAACGCACAGAAGGTTGGCGACCTATACAAGCTTGTAATGGACAGCACACGCCGCAACAGCGAGGGCGTAGCACCGGTAAAGCCATATATCGATGCAATTGCAGCAATGAAGGAGAAGAGTGAAATCATTCCTTTGATTGCACAGAACTACCGTGTAGGTCTTGGCAGTTTCTTCGGCACAGGTATCGGCACCGACATCATGGACAGCAACGCCAACCAGCTCGGCATCTACCAGGGAGGCCTTTCACTCTCTGAGAAGGAGTATTACAGCGAGGACAGCGAAGTCGCAGCCAACATACGTACCAAGTTCCGCGAGCATGTAGTGAACATGTTCAAGCTATTCGGTAACAGCGACAAGGAGGCAGCGAAGAAGATGGAAGCAGTAATGACAATCGAGACACGCCTTGCAGCAAAGCACCTGAGCCGCGTAGAACGCCGCGACCCCATGAACAGCTATCACAAGATGTCGTATGACGAGCTCAAGAAGACAATCCCCGGCATCGATTGGGACACATACTACAGCATCCTTGGCATCAACGGCATCGAGATACTCAACCTTGCCCACCCCGAGGCAATCAAGGAGGTAGCAGCCATCATCAACGACACACCGTTTGCCGACATCAAGGCTTATCTTGAGTGGCGCATCATCCGTTCAACATCAAACGAACTTAACGACGCCATCGAAGAGGAGACATTCGCATTCTACGGCACAGTATTGAGTGGTAAGAAGGTTCAGCAGCCACGTTGGAAACGTGCAGTAAGCGCTGTTGACGGTGCACTGGGCGACGTCATTGGCCAGTTGTATGTAGCCAAGTATTTCCCACCTGCAGCAAAGGAACGCATGACAGAGCTTGTAAAGAACCTGCAGACCGCACTTGGCGAACGCATCGACGCACAGGAGTGGATGAGTGACATTACCAAAAAGGCTGCTCACGAAAAGCTGAACACCTTCACAGTAAAGATTGGTTACCCCGACAAGTGGGACGACTACAGCGCACTCACCATTGACCCAGCACTCAGCTATGCCGAGAACTGCCGCAACATGTCAGAATTCGGTTGGAAGAAGCACATCGAGGAGAAGTGGGGCAAGCCAGTAGACCGCGAGGAGTGGCACATGACACCACAGACTGTAAATGCATACTACAACCCCACAACAAACGAAATCTGCTTCCCCGCAGGTATCCTCCAGTACCCATTCTTTGACATGGAGGAGGACGACGCTTTCAACTATGGTGCCATAGGCGTTGTAATCGGCCATGAGATGACCCACGGTTTCGACGACCAGGGCCGTCAGTTCGACAAGGACGGCAACTTCGCAAACTGGTGGACCGATGAGGATGCAGCCAAGTTCAACGAACGCACACAGGTCATTGTAGACTTCTTCGACAAAATAGAGGTTCTCCCGGGCCTCAACGCCAACGGCAAGCTTACATTGGGCGAGAACATTGCCGACCACGGCGGTATCATGATTTCACTCCAGGCGTTCCGCAACGCGACAAAGGAGAATCCGTTGCCCCAGATTGAGGGACTGACAGCCGAGCAGCGTTTCTTCCTCTCATATTCAGGAGTGTGGGCCGGCCACGTACGCGATGAGGAGATCCGCAACCTCACCAAGAGTGATGTACACTCACTCTCACGCTGGAGAGTTAACGGCACACTCCCGCACATCGATGCATGGTACGAGGCATTCGGCATCACCGAGGAGAGCCCAATGTTCGTGCCACAAGAGGAACGTCTGAACATCTGGTAAAAAACAAGAAAGGAGAAGGGAGAAACATTCACAAGTTTCCCCCTTTCACCTTTCAGTTTCAAGTTTCAACCTTTCACTTTTCAGTTTCAAGTTTTCAGTTTTTACATAAACCATGCCTCTGAAAGTTCCTGCCGGCTTGCCGGCACTGCAAGCAGTAATAAACGAAGGTAACGCGGTAGAGATTCTTAAGGAATCCACCGCGGAAACCTATCGCATAGCACTGCTCAACATCATGCCCATGAAGGAGACCACCGAGGCCGACTTCATACGCCTGTTCGCAGCAACAGGCGAGGAGGTCGAGTTCACACTTATGAAGCTCGACACCCACACGCCTAAGCATGCAAGCCCCGAACACATGAATCGCTACTACAAGGCGTTCAGCCAGCTCAAGGGAGAACATTTCGACGGACTCATTATAACCGGCGCGCCCATTGAGAAGATAGAGTTCGAGGAGGTAACCTACTGGCCCGAACTGTGCGAAATCTTCGCATGGGCCAAGACCAACGTCACCTCTACCCTCTTCATCTGCTGGGCAGCTCAGGCAGGCCTGTACCAGAAGTTCGGCATACAGAAACACCTTCTCCCGGCAAAGATGTTCGGCATATTCCCGCACAGCATCGCACGCCCCGAGCATCCGCTGTTCAATGGGCTGGAGAGTACCATATACGTACCGCACAGCCGCCACACAGCCATACACCGTGAGGATGTAGTCGCATGCGACAGGATTGAACTGCTGTCGGAGAGTGAACTCTCGGGAGTATACATAATGCAGGAGAAAGGCACACGCGATTTTTTCATTACCGGACACTCCGAGTATGCACTCTACACCCTTGACGGCGAGTACAAGCGCGACGTGGCAAAGGGACTGCCCATTGAGTTGCCGCTTAACTACTACCGCGACGGCAACCCCGCCAACGAACCGGTCAACCTGTGGCAGCACACTGCACAGAGACTCTTCGGCAACTGGCTGAGAAGTTATTGCAGTTGATACGTAAAAAGAGTGAACCGTGCGGTTCACTCTTTTTACGTATTATTTACAGCAGCTTCATCAGCTCCTCCTTCGTAATCCCCAGCATCAAAGCCTTAGCTTTGAACTTAGGCAATTCATTATCAATGAACTCTTTTTTTACATTCTCCTTAATCCGTTCAACGGCACCCTCCTTGACATAGTATCCGAGCCCGCGCTTGTTGTATATTATCTCCTGTTGCTCAAGCAACTGATAGGAACGTGCAATAGTGTTAGGATTCACTCCAAGATTAGCTCCCATTTCACGCACCGAAGGTATACGGTCCTCTTCAAGCCATTCTCCGTTGACTATTTTCTCCTGCATGAAGTCAAAATTCTGCAGATAGATAGGTTTATCTCCACTGTATTCCATAATCAATAATTGACTTTCTTTATACGCAGATATACTATTGTCTGCAATACAAGGATTGAGAGAAGCGTGAAACTGACGATAAGTGCATGGTATATTGTTTTACCCTCGTAATTTTCTAAGAGCAGGCCAATATCTGACAAATCGAAGAAGTCAAATGTGAAAAGGAGGACAGTCAAGAACGCCCCAATCTGCAACAGGAAAGTCAACAACACATGCGCTATCATACTCTTTACAATCTTGAACCTGCGGAACAGTGCATTGAACATCATTATATATGACACGGTACCTGTAAGAATCAGGATATTTTCCAACCAGTTATAGTTACCCATTAAAAAAATGTCATCAGTGAAAGGATTGTAGAACACCAATCCTGTAAACTTGCCGCCACCGATATATGATGCACAATATAACGCAGCATCAGTGAAGCTTAGCAACAGATATGTGAGAACCGGAATTACAACCAGACACATAAGCAGCATCGAGAGGAACTTTTCAAGAACACTTGCCGGCAGCATTGCATAGTTGTAGCCCCTTTTGCGGTGATTGAACTCACCATACACAAAATAAGGTGCCAGTGCCACGGCTACATAGAACAGAAATCCCACAAAAGGCGCCCTGTCTGTCATTTCCGTATTCATGGTCCAGGTAAAGAGCCAAAAAAGTACAATCATACCCGAATATACAGCCATACCCTTTATGTGGCGTGGAAGATAATTTATACACTCATATCTGAAAAGCTTGGCAAAACGGCCAAAACTGAATACATCGTTCATAATCTTTACTTTTTAGAGTTTATATAATTGAACAGCAGTTCTATGTTTATGCGGCTCTCTTCTCCTGTATTGTTAGGGCTTATCGAACAGCATCCGCCAAGTCCGGGCTCCACATAAAGGGCATCGGCAGGTGCTGACGCCGAAACCTCAAACCTGTACTCACGCTGTAAATCGCCCACACTCTTGTCGAGCAGCACAGCACGCTTATCAAGCAACATTATATGGTCGAGCAGATTCTCCACATCCCTTACCTGGTGAGTAGATATTATTATGGTACGTCTGTCATCCATTGCAGCAGCCACCACCTTACGGAACAGAGCCTTGGTTGGAATATCGAGACCATTGGTAGGCTCGTCAAGAAAAAGATAATCGGTCTTCATGGCAAGTGCAATCGCAAGAATCGCCCTCTTACGCTGACCCAGCGAAAGCGATGTAAACTTACGATTGGCATCAATCTCAAAATCCTTGAATAGCCCGGCAAGCAGTTCTGCATCGAAATTCGGATAGAACGGAGCCATGCCGTAAGCAAAGTTCCCAACAACCATGTCCGGTCCCTCAAAATCCTCGGGCACATAATATATCTTTGACAGGAAACCCGGTTTGCGGCCTACAGGCGAATATCCGTCAATATCAATAGTTCCATACTTCGTTGTCAACAAGCCGCACAATAGTTTGAACATGGTACTCTTACCGACACCATTGGCACCGAGCAGACCATATATCTTTCCCTGAGCAAAGGTGGTGCTTATATCATCGAGCACCATCTCCTTGGAATACGCAAAAGACAAATTCTTGACTTCAATCATAGTGTATTAGTTTATTAGTACACCACAAATATAAAGCACCTTCATTCTACTTTCCAAATGAATTCAATATTTTTTTCAAAAAAATACTTATCTTCGCACAGTTAACTTACCATAAATATGAAAAGAACCGTAAATAGCGCAGTTGCGCTTTTCCTTGTTCTTCTATGCGCATGCGCGTGCACAGAAGAGAAACCCACAGGCATATGCAACGTGTTGCCGTTCACAAAAAATGCCGAACTCTACAACAACACCCGTTTCACGTTCGACAACAATGTCTCACTCAGCATCTCGGCCAACGAAGAGGATAGCAGGATACTTACCGGGTACATCGCAGCCCTTCCTCTTGAGTTCAGCCCAGAGGGCACGAAGTGCCTGAACCTTGAAATTGCAGAACTCGAGGATGTTGCTTCACCCGAGGGTTACCGCATTGAGACTGCACGCAACCAAGTAAACATAACAGCCAAAAGCGGCGCGGGTCTCTTCTATGGCCTGCAGACCGTGATTCAGTTGCTTGACAATGAGGGAAGCATCCCCACAGGAACCATCGTCGACGAACCTGAGTTTGCATACCGCGGACTCATGCTCGACGTGAGCCGCCACTTTTTCGGCAAGGAGTTCATCAAGAAACAGATTGACGCCATTGCACACTTCAAAATGAACCGTCTGCACCTGCATCTTACCGATGCGGCAGGCTGGCGCATAGAGATAAAGAAGTACCCGCGCCTCACCCGGTTCGCCGCATGGCGCAGCCACGCGCTTTGGAAAGACTGGTGGTTCTGCGACCGCCTCTATGCCCAGGAGGGAAGCCCCGAGGCGTATGGCGGTTACTACACCCAGGACGACATACGCGAGATTGTAAAGTATGCAGCCGACCGCTACGTCACCATAATCCCCGAGATTGAGATGCCGGCACACAGCGAGGAGGTACTTACTGCATACCCCGAACTCTCATGTACCCATGAGCCATACAAGCAGGCCGACTTCTGCGTAGGCAACGAAAAGACATACGAGTTCCTTGAGAACGTACTGAGTGAAGTCATCGAACTGTTCCCCAGCGAGTACATACACATCGGTGGCGACGAGGCCGGCAAGGCATCGTGGCCCACATGTCCATTGTGCCAGAAGCGCATGAAGGAGGAGGGGCTCAAGGACGTGAACGAGCTGCAGAGCTACCTAATTGAACGCATAGAGAAATTCGTCAACAGCAAGGGACGCCAGATAATCGGTTGGGACGAAATACTCGAAGGCGGACTTGCACCTAACGCCACCGTAATGTCATGGCGCGGCACCGAGGGTGGTCTTGCAGCCGTAAACAGCGGCCACAAGGCAGTGATGACCCCCGGTGGCTATTGCTACCTGGACTCATATCAGGACGCCCCGCACACACAACCAATGGCCTTCGGCCCCTACATGCCGCTTGAGAAAGTATATTCATACAACCCGCGCGAGGGACTCGACAGCCTTCAGGCACAGCTCATCTACGGAATCCAGGGCAACCTGTGGGTAGAGTATATCCCCACCGAGGAGATGGTCGAGTACATGATATACCCGCGCATACTCGCAATTGCCGAAATAGGCTGGAGCAACCCAACCGAACGCAACTACGGCGAGTTCAGGCAGCGAGCCATAACCGCAGTGAACGCACTGCGCGCCAAGGGCTATAACGCATTCGACCTTGAAAACGAATTCGGCCAGCGCAAAGAGGCACAGCAGCCCGATGAACATCTTGCCAAAGGCAAGCCTGTAACATACGCCGACGCCTCTCCATTCAATGACCACTACAACGCTGGCGGCGCCACAGCACTCACCGACGGCGTACACGGCGGCTGGACCTACACCGACGGGAAGTGGCAGGGATTCATCAGAGGCGGTGTAGACGTAGTCATCGACCTGGAAGAGGAGAAGGAGATAAGCGGCGTATCGGCCGACTTCATGCAGATGTGTATCCCCGACGTATGGATGCCGGCAGAGGTAATCATCAGCGCCTCATGTGACGGAGATGAGTACAGCGAACTTACAAGAATAGAGCATGAAGTAGTGCGCGACGAAGGACTCTCTTTCAAGCACTACGGCTGGAGTGGCAACACCAAGGCACGCTACATACGATACCAGGCGAAATGCGGGCCACAACGCGGTTGGCTCTTCACTGATGAAATCACAGTAAAGTAAAAACGGAAAAGTGAAAACGGGAAGCAGTGTGGTTAACCTCTCACTTTTTACCTTTCACCCTTAAAGGAAAGACTTATGACACCAAAGAACATTTTCAAGAGCATTCTGGCGCTGGCCGTAGCACTGCCAATGAGTCTGAGTGCACAGGTCGATGTAAACAGAGATAAGTACCCCGACTACAGCGACAAACTCAACCCCGACTGGACATTGATGCCAAGCCTGAGAGCAAAGAAAGCACAACGTGCCGATGCGGCCACAAGAAGCCAACGCCCGGCATACGTAAACAACGCCGAAAAGAAATTCTTCCCGCCCGTGTTCAACCAGGACGGCGGTTCATGCGGCTCGGCATCACGCATATGCTACATGTTCACATATGAACTCAACGCATACCGCAACCTCGACGGTAAGGTTGCAACAAACTACTACCCCTCGCACTTCGTGTGGCTACTCACCAACACAAGCTCAGGCAAGAACGAGTTCGTGACAAGCATCGGTGTTCCGTCGGCTGCAACATACGGCGGACAGACCTACTCGGCAACACTCGGCAACCAGACCTGCGAGCAGAACGATTTCGGTTGGATGCAGGGATATGACAAGTGGTTCGAGGCCATGCACAACCGCATGCTACCACCTTCTAACTTCCCCGTCAACGTAGGTACCGAAGAGGGACGCGAGGCTGTAAAGAACTGGTTGTGGAACCACAACGGAGATGAGAGTTTCCAGGCCGGCGGTATATGCGGTATCGGAGTTGCCAGTTCCGACGGCAACTACAACGGCAGCATCCCCAACACCACAGCCAACAACAATGCAGGCGTTGTGGGCAAGAAATATGTCAAGGCATGGGGTACACAGGTTGACCATGCACTCACCATCGTCGGTTATGACGACCGCATCCAATTCGACCTCGACGGCAACGGCGTTGCCGGCGAAACAAGCAAAGACGAAGTAGGCGCTTGGATTATCGTGAACTCATGGGGCACATGGTGGGGCAACAACGGCTTCATCTACTGCCCATACGCTTACGGCGGCGCGTCGTTCAACAGCAACGGAACCTTTGCACAGAACTGGTGGGCACCGGAAATCTACAAGGTGCGCAAAGACTACCGCCCTTTGCGTACAATAAAACTCGAGATGGACTATTCACGCCGTAGCGAGATAAAACTCTCGGCAGGCGTATCGGCCGACATCAACGCCACTGCACCCGAAAAGGTCATTGAGTTCGAACACTTCAAATATGCCGGTGACGGAAACTACGGAAACAGCAACCCCGCCCCGGAGATTCCTATGCTGGGACGTTGGGCCGACGGCAAGCTGCACAGCGAACCCATGGAGTTCGGATATGACCTCACCGACCTCACCGACGGCTACGAACGCAGCATGCCACTCAAATACTTCTTCATTGTAGAGACCAAGAGTTGGGGTAAAGGTAATGGCAACATCTACAATGCATCCATAATGGATTATGAGCACGACCGCGACGGAGTTGAGACACCGTTCACACTCCCAGGCGGCAAGGTTGAGATAAAGAGTGCCGGCAACAAGACCATAATCTCGGTTGTAGTATATGGCGAGCCCTACTACGCACCGCAGAATGCATCGTTCAACGGCAACACGCTGGTATGGAATGCACCGCTGCCATCGAACAACAGCATAGAGAAATACATCATATACCACAACAACGCAAAGATTGCCGAGGTGTCAAAGGAGACACACAGCTACAACGTGTCACAGGCAGGCGCGGTAGAAGGCCTCTACAGCATTACAGCACTTTACGAGGGCGGTTACGAATCGCAGAAGTTAAATATCTCAGCGCCCGTAGTCTTTGAGACAAGCAACGTGGCGGTAGACCTGAAAAAATCGGGTTTCAGAATCCCCGGCATATTCAACACCAGATACGAGAACGCAACAATAGAGTTCTACATAAAGCCCAACTCGCTTGTATCGTGGAACCAGAGTGCAGGCCCCGGCTGGGGAACATTCATGATGCACGCCGACTCAGACGGCAGTTTCACCGCCGGTTGGGACACCAACAACCGCAAGATATCATCAAGCGGCCTGCTCAAAACAGGCAAATGGACACATGTTGCAGTGGTTGTACAGGGCAACAAGATGACAATATATGTAGACGGACAGAACCGCGGCTACGTGACCTCAAGCACATACAGAGGAATAGGCGGTTTCGGAGACCTTGTCTTCACAGCCGATGTAGGCTCATACAACAATGCATACACCGACGCAGCCATTGATGAGATACGTATATGGAACAAGGCACGTACAGCAAGCGAGGTGCGCAACGGCAGGAATTTCCAGTACTCGGGTGGCGTGATGCCCGACGGCCTCATCGCATACTACAAGGGAGACCTTGTTACCGTTGACGGGCAGCAGATGATTCGCGACTACATCAGCGGCAACCATGCCGAAATACTCAACACCAGCTACAGCGCCACAACAAGCAGCGTCTCACTCACACGCCCCACAAGCACCCTCACTGCAAGCATCAACGCAGTCAGCGGCGATGTATATGCAGGCATGCCAGTCAAGTTGTCGGCAACTTACAGCGATGCGGTATCGGCCCTGCGCTGGAGCATTTCCGACGCCGGCATGAACAACGTTGCCGTTCTTGAACCCACCGTGACATTCAAGAGTGCCGGCCAGCAGAAGGTGACACTCGTTGCCGAGGACGGCAATGGCAACAGCGTGACAGCCGAGACCACAATAAACGTGCTCCCCGAGAAAGCTCTCGACGCATCGTTCCACGTAAGCAAGCAGCAGGTTGTCATGGGCGAGAAGGTATCGTTCATTGTCGACAATCCCTCATTCGGGCAGATGTACGAGTGGACCGTCACAGGTGCCGAGGAGGAGAAGGTCTACGGCCTGCACGGCAGCGCAGTGTTCAATGACACCGGCAGACAGACCGTGACGCTGAAGGTCACCTCCCTCACAGGAATAACCAGTGCAGCATCAACTGTCACCGTGAACGTCCTTGAATCGGAGCCTGTAGCGGCGTTCGAGATAACCCCCGCCGTCATCCTCAAGGGCGAGAAGACATTCCTCAAGGACATGTCAAAGTACCACCCCACCGAGTGGCTGTGGACCGTTGAAAGCGGCACAAAGGCCTACGTCATCAACGGACAGAACAGTAGCCTCACACCAAACGTGTGCGGAGTATACAACGTGACACTCAGGGCAAGCAATGAAGCAGGCGCTGGCAGCACCACACGCGAACGCGCACTCATCGTGTGCAACGCCGACAGCAAGAACGGCCTCAGCTTCAGCGGACGCGAGAATGCAAGGGTAACAGCGCCGTTCACATCGGGCACAAGAAGCGTGATGACCGTTGAGTGGTGGATGCGCCCCGATGAACTCACCGGCAGCTGCCTTGGCATTGGCGAGAGTTCAAGCACATTCATGGTAAAGAGTGATGCCAACGGAATAATGTCACTCCACGTGAACGGCTATGCCGGCAAGAGTGCCTCAGGAATGGTAATCCCCGGCGAGTGGCATCACTACGCAGCAATCATAGACAACGGATATGCCGACTTCTTCCGCGACGGGCAGTACTTCTCAACAAGCTACATCTCGCACAACGCATACATCCCTTCAATAGGTTCATTCTCCATCGGCACCGACAACGCAAAGATGAACGGACAGATTGATGAACTGCGCGTATGGAGCAAGGCCGTGAAATATGAGGAGTTGCTTGCCGTGTGCAACGCACCCATTGAGAACCCCGCAGGCATGAGTGACCTACTCTTCTACTACGACTTCAACCAGTCGGGCGGCAATGTCATTGACCGCACAGGCAACGGTTACGACGGAGTACGTAGCGGCTTTGGTCCCGACGGCGACGCATGGGGACTCTCAAAGGGAGTATTCTGTATAAACACCGAAGCCGGTTCATCAAACGGAAACGTGACAGCCGACTACCTGAAGAACTACCAGACAGCGTTCCAGACCGACAACGGCAGGATAATTAACCCAAACGTAAGCAACCGTTTCTATGCCATAGCAAACTGGACACTGGAGAACTGCGTAGTATCGGGCAACATCACAACCGGTGCACACGTAGACAACCAGAAGAGCAACTGCATGACATTCACATCAACCTGGGACGGATTCAGCACACTCGCCGACCACAAGGTATATCAGACCATTACCTTGCCCGAGGGCAGCTACACATTCACAGCCAAATACCACAGCACTTGGGAGGGCCAGTGCGGCGAAAGTTACGTAGTCGTTGACGAAGGTACAGGACTACCCAACACAGCCGACGTTGCCAGCGCCCTGGCATACACCCGCATGGTGGAGAAAGGCAGTGCAATGTCGAACAGCGTAAAGTTCAACATAACCCGCGAGACAGAAGTCTCACTGGGTCTCCTTGTCAACCTCGGCGGCAAGCAGTGCCTTACAATACAGAGTTTCGTACTCGAACGTGACAACACCGAGTTCCTCGATGCCAACTATGAGGATGCAACCTCAATCGAGTGCATCACCGAGGTGACGGGAGACAGCGGTGACAATGCCATATACGACCTGCAAGGCCGCCGCATCATAGAGCCACAGCGTGGCAGCATATACATAAAGAACGGAAAGAAGTTCTTTGCAGAGTAAATATAAGGACTATTTAAGCATCATCGGGTGGCTCGTTTGAGCCACCCGATGATGCCTTTTATTCTACGGTAGTTTTCCTTCACATTCCCTGAAAGCGTTACTGATTTTCAACAGAATAGCATTTTTTACCCATGTTCAACCGTTTTTATGGAACAATCTCTTTACACATTAAATAAAACCAAGTAAATAACTTTGCATTTTATTTAAGTTTAACTATTTTTGCGACAGATTGCATACTTTGCGAAAAGCAAAAAATAAAAAACAGACTATTAACCTAAATATTACACAAATGAAAAAATTTACTTTATTTTTCATGTCGTTGTTCCTCGCTGTAGGTGCAATGGCGCAGACGCCTATTAAATCGGCCGATTTTGACGCGACCAAAACTTATCGTATCTACAACAAAGCCGTGGATAAAGGAGATGCCACTTGGAAAGCAATGGCACACAACGCCACAGGTGGAGCGTGCTTGAAATCCTACAATGTTGCCGATAATACACAGTTGTGGCAGTTTGTTGATGCAGGTGAAGGAAAATATTACCTTTACAATGTTGATTTAGGAAAATACTTGGATGGTGTAGGAGGAAATACCGGAGTTCATTTCGTTGATCAATCAGCAGCAATGCTTTATGCTTTGGTATATGATGAAGACGGTGAACGAATTGCATTCTATCACACAAATATTGACGAACCACGTTCTTATTTGTGGAATGACGGTAACAACAACTTGTTTGGATGGAAGGATAACACAAACAAGAACCACATGTTTTATCTTGAAGAGGTAAAAATTGCAACAGAAGAAGAAACTGCTGCAGCACGTGAGGCTTTCAACGCTGCATATGCGGCAGCTGCCGAGATCATAACTGCATCGGAATATGCTGCTACTGAAACCCAGGATTTGCCACTTCAGACAACAGATTCAAGTGCAGCTTACTACATTTGGACTAACGCTCAAGAACCAACCGAGGGTCCAATATCTCAACTTGTTGACGGCAACACAGGAAACCAGAACTTTTTCCACACACAATGGAGTAATCCAGTACCTAACGGCCCTCATTACATTGAGGTAGATTTGGGTGAGAATTGCAACCTTGACAAATTCATTATAAGATATTCAACCCGTATCAATACAGCTGGAACTCTTGCAGACTTCCCGGATGCTATTGAAATTGTTGGTAGCAATGAAAAAAATGGAACATATACACAACTTGCTATATTTAATGAAGGTCTCCCTCAGGGTCAAGGTATGTATTGGGAGTCTACAGTTGTTGAGAATAGTGGATATCGTTATTTGAGATTTAATGTGACTGCTGAAAAAACATTTTGGCACATGTCTGAATTTGACATCGTCATCCCTGAAGAAGTGAGCATCAATGAAGAATACGAAGACCTTGTAGATGAAATAGCAGCTCTTAAAGAAGCATATGACAATGCATCCGACAACGCCAATTATGGTTATAATGAATACGTTGAGGCTACAAACGCTTTGACTACAGCTCTTGCTTCAATTTACACTCCACACACTCTCAATGTAACCAATGCAGGTTGGGCAACATTGTATCTTGGTTTCAACGCTACAATCCCTCCATTTGAAGGCGAGGATGCCGGTGCATACATTGTTACAGGTGTAAAGGATGGCAATTGGTTGAATTTGGAAAAAGTTGAGGGTGTGCTCCCAGCAAATACAGGTATCATCGTTAAGGCAAATGCAGGTGACTATACATTTAACTATGCTACTGTAGCGACAGCAGTAGAGAACAACCTCCTCACAGGTTCTGTTGCAGCAACAACAGTAGAAGGTGAAGCATACGTTCTTGGCTATGCCGAGGGTACAACAGACGTTGTTTTCGCAAAGGCTAAGTTGACAGAAGGCACATTCTTGAACAATGCAAACAAGGCATATTTGCCTGTTAGTGCACTCCCAACTGGTGCAAACGCAGCATACTACAGCTTCCGTTTCGGCGAGGGCACAACAGGCGTTGAGAACGTAGTTGTTGAGAACGAGGTTAAGGCTATCTACGACCTCACAGGTCGCCGTGTTGAGGCTATCACAGCTCCTGGTATCTATATTGTAAATGGCAAGAAAGTGTTGGTGAGGTAATCACCAAAACTTCGATAACACTTGCAGCAAAAGGTCACGCGTAGCGCGGGCGCAGTTCGCGCCGTGTGGGTTGCGAAAAGCAAGTGTTGTCAGTGGTGCTTGTTAAATAAGTGGCCTCACCCTAACCCTCTCCCTAA
>JAZQZM010000006.1:0-40231 GCA_045634085.1 Bacteroidaceae bacterium | reverse complement strand
AAAAGGCTCTTTTGTTGTGCTTGCCCTCAAAATGCTCATTTACGCTTAGTAAATTAACCCACTAAGTGGCTTTTCCTCCTCGTAGCTCGGCATAGAATGCGGGCACTCTCTGCTCTCGCATTACAGCGTCGGTTGCGCTTTTTCAGGCTTCGCACGCCTAAAAATAACTCTTTTTATTCAACCTAATGACAAAAGTGGGCGTCCCGTTTTTCTTTTGGGTCGCCCACTCTGCACCTAAAAATAATGAAAAAAATTACTTCGAAAAGTAAATGCGTGTTGTCAAAGGATCGCTGACTCGTTTTGCTCTCGCCACCCACGCGGTGTGACTAACGCCACACTGCGCGTGACCAATGGCTGCAAAACTCGTCGATAAGGTAATTTGTGGAATTACTGCCACAAATTACCCCACTCACCGCGGTGACCGCCTGAGAGCTGACCACCGTTTGAGGTATCTACTGTCTTGTTACCATCCATTTTCAATGAAGCTGCAAGCATCTGTGATGCCTCTACAGCTACCTCTACTGCGAGAGGTGATACATAAGTCTTCTTCATATTATAGAGGCCCCCTCCGTCTCCCCCATAGGGGAGAGTTTGGAGGACTTTTCAAAATTTGTTAATTTACTTTTTTATAGTTCCCTCTCCTTGGGAGAGGGTTAGGGTGAGGCCACTTTTTCCAGTTCTCCTCCTTGGGAGAGGGTTAGGGTGAGGCCACTTTTTCCAGTTCCCCTCATTAGGGAGGGGTTAGGGGAGGCCACTTACTTTACAAGAACCTTTTTGCCACCTACAATGTAGATACCAGGAGCAGTGATAGCCTCAACACGGCGGCCTGTGAGGTCGAAGATAGCCTTAACCTCGTTCTCAACAACTACGTTCTCAACTCCTGTTGTACCCTCGCCAAAACGGAAGCTGAAGCTTGCAGCGTTGTTGGCTGTTGCAGGAACTGCACTTGCAGGCAGGTATGCCTTGTTGGCGTTGTTGAGGAATACCTTTACTGAGCCTGAAGCTTGGCTGAGGGCTACAGTGCTCATCTGTGTCTTGTAAAGGCCTGTCTCGTCATCAACAACACCAAGTACATAAGCATCGCCAATGATGTTGGTGTTGATGATTGTTCCCTTGAGGAGGTTGCCGCTTACTGCAGCTGCACCAGTCTCTGATACATTGAAAGTGTACTCACCCTCTGCGCCTTCAAGGATAACGGCTGTGTTTGCAGGGATTACATTCTCAATCTGTGTCAATGTAACTTTCTCACCATTGAAGCCTTCTGCTGTAATGTAGTATGCCTTTACATTCTCGGGGATTGTAACCTCGACAGGTGCATAGAATGTTGCATAGCCTGCGTTGCTGATGTTTGCCTTGAATGAAGCTACTTCTGTAACCTCATATACATAGTGGATAGTCCAACCGCCGGTACCTGTATTGTATGTCGGAGTACCGCCTGCGCCATTCTGGACGTTAATCCAGTTGCTGCCTTTTACAAAGCGTACAAGGTTGGCATCGTTGCTGCCTGTGATGTAGATGTTAGAGTCACCGTCGCCGTTGAATGTGCCGTCAACGCCGGGAGCTGTTGCTGTGAATACTGCAGCATTGTCAATAGTACCAAAATCCTTTGGTGATGATGCTTGCATGTATGTGCCGTCCAATTTCTTCAAATAGTATGAACCTGCAACACCAGCCTGTACAGGCTCCCAAACGAAGATTGCATCGTTTGTGAACTCCTCTGCGCTATAAGGCACTGCGCCTGTGTTGCCAACAAACCAACGGTTGTTTGTATAAGAGAGGTTCTTGATAGCAATGTTTGTAGGTGCAGTTCTGTTCATCAAATCACTTGCTGTTACTTGAGTGAGGTATGAAACTTCTGCGGGTTCTTCAGGGAGCTCGGGAGTTGCAACCTCAGTGTCAATAGTCACCTTGAACAAACCATAGAAGCAACCATAGGCTGTGTAGTTGTTGACAATATTCAACTTGAGTGTTACTGTACCATTCACGGCCTTGATTGGAGTAGTTGGAACAAGGTTTACAGTTACGCTCTCGCCGCCGTTTGAGTTTACCTTGATTGCAACATCGTTATGTTGAGCTACTGTGGCGTCACCCTGCTTTAGAATGAAATCGATGTGCTGTGCATTCGCATTGTCGCCCTGAAATGCACCACCGCCATTCAAAGCAACGCTCTTTAGCGTGATGGCTGTGAATTCCTAGTTGTCGGGTACACCGGCAAGGGTCAATGTGATGACACCGGCTGCGTTACCGGTCATATCCTTTGTGTTCTTGTCGGGGCAAAGGATGCTTGAATTAGGGAATGTTTCGCTGTTTGCTCCAAATGCTTTCCAGTTGTAGTTACATGCAATTGTTGATGTAATGCCAGTTGCATCAACATCGCCAGTGCCTGTCACTGTAACAATTGCGTCAGTGCCTGCCGCACTGTTGTTTCTTGAGAATGTCAAGTCAATTGCATTCTGTGCCATTGCACCCATTGCAAGGAGTGTTACGGCCATTGAAAGTAAAAGTTTCTTCATATTTTAAAATTTTGCGTTAATAAGTCAACATTTGGCGCAAATTTAATTATTAGTAATGGAATTACCCCCCCCCATAAGTTAAATAGTGTTAAAAAGCAGGGTGGTTAAGGGGGCTAAGGGCTACTAAGGGAGCTAAGGGTGTTAAGGGCTACTAAGGGCTACTAAGGGCTACTAAGGGAGCTAAGGGCTATTAAGGTGGCTAAGGGAGCTAAGGGCTATTAAGGGGACTAAGGGTTATAAAGAAAAACATTAGTGCCCTTTAGTTTCCCTTAATGTTCTTTAGTGTTCCTTTAAATCCTTAATATTCCTTTTAAAATAGTCATTGTAAACTTTTATTGCAAATATGATGCAGCTGCATGTGCCGGTGACTGCGTTTGTGATGAACATGGACCAGATGATATTTGGCTGGTGCAGCAGTCCTTGCAACATAAAGGCGAAGGCACCTATTGCCATGAGCAGGAATGCGGGTACTGATATGCCGTCGGTGTTGCGGGTGCGTATGGTGGTAATTGCCTGTGGCAGGAAACCGAGAATGAGTCCAATGCTTGCCACATAGCCACAGATTGTGTAAAGGGTTGATTGTTCCATTGTCGTTTTTATTTCATAACAATAGAGTACATGGTTTAGTTCTGTGTACGACAGAGGGCAGACACATCGGTCTGCCCCTACTGTTTTTAATCTCTCTACTATTGAGTGTAAATTACTCCTCCTCTTAGAGGGACAATTTATTTGATTCGCGTGTTACTCTTTTGCAAATCTCATCATTGCCCAGTTTTTGTCCTCGGCATAGTCGAGGTAGCGTAAGCCGTGCTGTGCTGCCTCGGCCTTGAGAACGTCCATGTCCTCGGTGTAGAAACCGCTGATAAAGAGCAACGAGCCTGCTTGCATTGCTTTCACGTAGTTGCACATGTCGGCAAGCAGGATGTTGCGGTTGATGTTTGCAATAATGATATCGAAACTGTCGCTTTCCTTAATGGCTTCGGCACCGCCAAGGCGCACCTCAATGTCGGGGGTGTTGTTGAGGATGATGTTCTCCTTGGCATTCTCATAGGCGAACTCGTCAATGTCAATGGCAACGACGTCTGTGGCACCGTGCTTGCGTGCAAGGATTGCGAGCAGGGCTGTGCCGCAACCCATGTCGAGCACACTCTTGCCTGTCATGTCCTGGGCAAGGATAGCGCGCAGCATGTGGCATGTGGTCTGGTGATAGCCTGTGCCGAACGCCATCTTGGGGTCGATGAGTATGTCGTAGCGTGCTGCGGGTACATCCTTGTGGAAGGTGCTGTGTATAACGCAGTCCTCGCCAAGGACAATGGGCTGGAAGTAGTTCTTCTCCCACTCGGCGTTCCAATCCTCGCCCTCGATGAACTCGTCGGTGTATGCGATATCGAACCCTTCAAGCGGGAATGTGTCTACGACGGCGGCTACGGCATCGGCATCGTACTGGGCCTGTGGGGCGTATGCCGACATTCCGTCCTCCTCGGGCAGGAAGCTCTCGAAGCCAACCTCGGCAAGCAGTGCTGCAAGTACGTCGGTAGCGATCTCCTCATTGGGGGTAACGGTAAATTTTACTCTTGTATAATCGTTCATAATAATCTGTTTTATGGTTAATGGATGTGCTAAGATAATGCTTTCAATGTTATTGTGCAAGTGTTGCGGTTGCGGCCTTTTTCTTTAATGTGTGGCGGAACCGCAGGTAGAACATCACTCCTGCGCTGGTGAGTCCAAAGGGGAACGACATCCATACACCGGGCAGCCCGTAATCGAGTACAAAACCGAATATGTAGCCTGCCGGCAGCGAGATTACGAAATAGGCAATGAAAGCGAAGAACATCATGGGTTTCACGTCGGTTATGCCGCGCAGGGCATTGGCGTAGTTGCACTGCATGCCGTCACCAATCTGGTAAAGGATGAACGGGGTGGTGAGCTGTGCTACCATCATTGCAACTTCGGCGTTGTCGTTGAATATGCCGCCTATGTGCTGGCGTGTCACAAATATGAGTGCCGATGCCGCAATAGCCATCATCAATATGAGATGAAATCCGGCTGTTGCTGTGCGGCGTATGTTCAACGTATCGCCAGTGCCGCAGTAGTTGCTTGTCTTTACTGCCACTGCTGCTGCCATACCATAGTACATCATAAAGCCAATCTGCCCAACGGTGCACATAATCTGGTGTGCGGCAAGCGCGGTTGTGCCAATCCAGCCTACCATGATGGTGGTGAGGCTGAATGATGCAGTTTCCATGCCCATCTGCGCGGCTATGGGCAGGCCCAGACGGAACAGTTCCTTCTGGCGCATTCGTGAAATGCCGGTTTTCCAGAACCCGGTTGCATATACGCGGTAATTCTTTCTGTTGAAAAAGATTATGAGTGATATCGCAAGCATTGCCATGCGCGACAGCAGGGTAGAGATGCCGGCACCCAGCAGGCCAAGTTCGGGCAAGCCGCACTTGCCGTAGATGAGCAGGTAGTTGCCCACGATGTTGAGCACGTTGCCGGTGAGTAGTATCCACATGGATGTCCTGGTGTCGGTTATGCCGTCGGCGAACTGCTTGAATGCATTGAACAGCAGAATGAACGGTATTGATATGAGCAGCACAAGGTAGTAGGGGCGCATGAACCCAAGAAGCTCCGCAGGCTGTCCAAGGTTCTCGATGTTCAGGTAGAGCACCCACATGGCAAGCATCAGCAGTGTTGCCGTTGTGCCGTTTGCCAGCAGGGCATTCTTGAACATGCCGCCCGCTTCCTCTTGCTTGCCCTTGCCGAACAGTTTGCCCACAATGGGGGTGAGACCATAGGAGAATCCTGTTGCAAAGATTATGGCAAGGTTGAACATGTTGTTCACGAAACTTGCAGCTGCAAGGTCGTTGGTGCCGTGTTGGCTCACCATGAATGTGTCCACAAAGGACACAAAGATTATACCCAACTGTCCAATGACAATGGGCAATCCTAACCGTGTGAGGTCCTTATAATGTGTTGTGTAGGGCTTCAATTTAAAGGTGAAAAGTGAAAACTGAAAGGTGAAATCCGAGGTCAAGGACCGAGGGTTCGACGGAGCCAACAGCAGTTGGTCGCGGGTAGCACAGCCGTAGTTTGTGCCCCGCGGGATGCGATTAGTTGGCTTTGTCAAAGCTAAACAATAACCGAGGGTTCGACAATGCTGCGAATAAACCAGCAAAAGCTCAAGTAAACTTGGCTTTAACTCGCTTGCACAAGTTTTCCGTTTTAACCACGCTGCGCGTGCTTGAAACTTGGCTGTACTCGTTGAGTGCGTAAATAAATTTCCGCTCACTCGCTTGCACAAGTTTTCCGTTTGTATTACATTATTGCCACAAGTTCCATCTCGAATATGAGGGTGGAGTAGGCCGGTATCTGGCCGTTGGCGCGTGAACCGTAGCCTGCCTCCCATGGGATGTATACTATCCAATGGTCGCCAATGTGCATTTGGGTGAGTGCTATCTGCCAGCCTACAATGAGGTCGCTGAGGCGGAACGCCTCGGGGTAACCGCGTTCGTAGCTGCTGTCGAACACCTTGCCGTTGATGAGGCTGCCCTTGTAGTTTACTGTTACTACGTTGCCACCACGTGGACTGCGGTCGCCCTCGCCCTGCTTAAGTATCTTTACAAGCACGCCCTGCGAAATTTCAAGCAGTTCTTCTTCGCCGTCGCGCAAAGCCTGCATAAAGGCTTCGTTCTTTAGTTTGTATTCGGGGTTCTTAGGTTGTTTCTTTGCCATGTTTCTTTTAAAGGGGGGCTAAGGGTGATTAAGGAAAAAACATTAGTGTCCTTAATGTTCCTTGGTGTCTTTTTTATAATCAATGCTTCTTTACTCCTCCGTCATCAGCTGCTCTATTGCGCAGCAGAGCTGGTCGGGGCACGATGTGGGGCGGCCGTTGCAGCTGATGCCCTTGAGGCGTGCAATTACGTCCTCGTACTTCATGCCTTTTACAAGGCTGCTGATGCCCTGCAGGTTGCCGTTGCAGCCTCCGTAGAACTTTACGTCGACAATGACGCCGTTATCGCCTGTCAGTTCAATGAAACGTGAGCATGTGCCCACTGTTGTGTAGGTTATTGTTTTCATGGTTAAGCCCCACCTAACCTCCCCATAAGGGGAGGATTTTGGCAGGTTTTGTTTTATTGATTAATATATTTTCTCAGTTTATATCCCCCTCCCATTACGGGGTGGGTTAGGCCTTACTTTACAAGCACCTTTTTACCGTTGATAATGTATAAACCTTTGCTTGGGCTCTCTACCTTGCGCCCCTGCAGGTCATAGATACCTCTCACCTTTCCGTTTTCCGTTTTCACCTCAGTGATTCCAGTCTCGCCGTTGGTGTAGGTGAGTGTGAACTCGATGTTCTTGCTGACGAATGCAAGTTCCTCGTACACGGCGCTGCTCTCCTTGAGTGTGTAGCCCTCGAATATTGGAGTGAGCATGGTGAACATTTCACCGCCCTTTACGTAGCGTGTGCCGCTTGAGAGTTCGTTGCCATCCTCATCCACGCACTTGTATGCAACTGTAAAGTAAGGGTGTGGCTTGTAGGTGTAGATGATGAACGGGTGGCCGTCGTCCCAACCTGTGAAGGTGTTGTTGGCATTGCCGTTCCAGTAGTAGCTGTTGCTTGTGCCCTTTACACTCCATGTCTTGCCGTCGCTGTTGAGAGTGAAGGTAAAACGTTCAGGTGTGCTGCCGCCGGTTACCAGTGAACCGCGCAACAGCTTGGGTATGTACACGCCGTAGTTGTTTACTACAGTGAACTTGTTGCCCTCGCCCTCAAGGTTCCAAACGAAGCCGGGGTTGGCGTCGGTTACGCCGTTGGTTGTTGTGATGCCGTCGCCCACGTTAGTAACGCTGAGGAAACCGCTACGTGCAGTCTCGTTCTTCGCGTTATATATAAGGTACGATGCACCGCCCTGCAGTTCGGTAACAGCCTGGCCAATGCCTGCTGCACCCATGATACCTTCGGTGGTGTATACAGCCTCAATTACTGTGTCGGTTTCGGGGACGAAACTCTCCTCGCCGTCCCAAACAATGCTCTCGAAACTGAAGAACTCTACCGGGGGGGCTGCAACGGTGTGTGCCTGGCCAATGGTGCATGGAGTGACAACTTCCTTAATAAGGTAGCCGTCTGGTGTCACGCAACGGTAGGTCACACTGTTCGATACTCGCTTGTATGTGACAACTACACTCTTGCTTTCGCTGATGTTCTCGAATACCGGTGCCTCCACTGTGTCGTTGTATTTTACAATCTCATAATTTACGATTGCCGGTGCTGCGGCTGTTACAGTGCTGCCTTCGGCAACAGACTGTACTGCCTCGCCAAGGATGTTGCCTTCCTCATCCTGGCATACATAGCCTATAATGCATGCCTTCTCGAATACCCAGCCTGTTCCAAGCGGGTAGACACCGCCCTTGTCGAGAGTGTTGGGGTTGGTAGCTGCACGTTCCGATGTGGGGCGCATTGCCTCATCGCCGGCCTTGATGCTGAAGTCATCGCTCTTTGTGTTATATACATTGGTGAGTGTTACGCCATTGTCACCCAATGCTATTGGTGCTGCAGTGCTGCTGATGTAGCGGCCTGTTGTTGCGTTCTGTAGCTTGAATGTCTGTCCGGCGTCTGTTATGGCACAATCGGTGAGCACCCATACATCGGCACCATACTGCTGCTGTGCTGCAGTTACCTTGCCGTCGTTGTTGTCATACATTGTCCACCCTTTGAAGCGCTCGGTGTTGTTGACAATGCGGTAGGCTGTGCCCTCGGTTGGGTATGCTATCTCAATGCTTGGTTCGTCGGCTACCAAAGGACGGAACTCCCATATACCACCATTGCCGTCGGCAGGGTCGCTCCACAGGTTAATTGAGTGGTTTTGTCCCGGGCCTGCATAGTTAAGGCACATAGAGGTATTGGATACCTTTTGGCTGCGTATGCTGTAGTTGTAGTTGCCGTTACCGTTCTTTGAATAGGCCTTGTCGCCAAGGATGAAGTCGTAGTGACGGTTGTTCTCGTCATAATCCCAACGTCCAGTGTTGTTCTCGGCTGTAGGTGTGCCCTTCACAGAACCGTTAGGCTTAGCCTTGTTCACAATAGCCCAACGTTGTGGGTTGGCAGGGTCCTGCACGAATGCCCAGAGCTGGTAGTTGTAGCCCTCATTGTTTTCGTCCTCTATGACCTCACTGTTCCATAGACGGTTTGCGGGTGCTGTGCCTGTCTTGTCGGTAACGTTCAGTCCTTCACGCAGCAGTTGTATACAACGTCCGGCGCGTGTGTCGGTGGCTGTTGTGACAATGCGGTACCAGGTCTTCTCCTCATCTGTAGAAGCCTTTGGCATCACCTTGTCATTTTCCTTGTTGCCAAGGATATAATGACGGCCATAGTCGTAGTTGTTGTAGTTGAGCAGGAGAGTGTCCTTTGTTATACGTTCCTGGAAGTCGCTGAAGTTTTTCTTGGCAGCCGGTGTCCAGCCTGTCTCGGCAATGGCAATGAGGCGTGGAAGTGCAAGGTACTCAAGCAGGTCGTTGTGCTGTACATGTTCGGTCCAGAATGTTCCCTGTACGCCTACATAATATTTGTGCAGTTCTGCGGGAACACTTGCAGGTATTGGCGCGTAGTCATACACGGCCTTTACATTGTCGGTTCCATAACCGGCAACAGGGGGTTCGTTGGCATCGGTGCTCTGTTTGCGGTTAATGTAGTATGGTACCTGTGTGGTGATGATTGACTTCATACCATGCTGTGCTGCCTTGAGCGCGCAGGGCTGTGCGTTGCCAATCTCCCAGCACATCATTGTACCGCCTGTGCCTATGATTGCCTCCTCGTCGGTTCCGCCGGCAGTGAGGCTCTCGTTCCACATGATTACGGTACGCTTCTTGTCACCCTCCTTTGATGTTACGTGGTCCGATACTTGGCGCACGAAGTGCCACTGCAACTGACGGTAGTTGGTAAAGCCCATCTTCTGCATAAGTGCCTGGCACTCGGCGTTGTTCTGCCATGCGTTTGTAGGTGTCTCGTCACCGCCGATGTGTATCTGCTCGTGAGGGAATACCTCAATGACCTCGTCGAGTACATCCTTGGCGAACTGCAATACCAATGGGCTTGCAACGTTGAGCACGTCGCTGAAGATGCCTCCGCTGTTCTGTACACTGTGGCTTGCGTTAGGGTTGCAACTGAGTTCGGGGTATGCTGCATTCACGGCACATGAGTGGCCGGGGAACTCAATCTCGGGCACCACTTCAATGTGGCGTTCGGCCGCATAGGCTACAATCTCGCGGCACTGCTCCTGGGTGTAGAAGTATGGGCCGTAAGGCTCGCCTGTGTAGTAGCCGCCATATACGCGGTCGGTTATCCAGTTGTTGCTACGTGTTGCGCCCACGGTTGTAAGGCGTGGGTATTTCTTTACCTCGAAACGCCATCCCTGGTCATCGGTAAGGTGCCAGTGGAATCGGTTGAGCTTGTAGTATGACATTACGTCAATAATGCGCTTGATTTCCTCTATTTCAAAGAAGTGACGACTTACGTCGAGCATGAATCCGCGGTACTCGAAGCGTGGGGCATCGACAATGTTCACTACCGGTAGGGTGTATGCAGTCACGTTGGCATCCTTTACCTCGGCCATTACATTTGCCGGAAGCATCTTCTTTATACTCTGGAATGCATAGTAGAAACCTTGTGCTTCGTTTGCGGCTATGGCAATGCCGTCGGCTGTAATGTTGAGAGTGTAACCCTCGGCACCCAAAGCCTCACTGCCGTTGTACATTGACATTTTTATCAGAGCATTGGCATCCTGGGCTTTTGCCTCAACGGTGTAGCCGGTTACTTCGCTGAAAAGGGTTGCAAACTTCACGGCCTCGGCACGGCACCCCTCGTCAAGGTCTCCGGTAGATATGGTAAAGTTCTGCGGGAGGGCTAATGTGCCGCTTCCCTTTGTCATTTTCATTGGCACCGGCGTCAGGTTGATGTCGCCGTCGGCCATTGCTGTCATTGGCAAGCCAATGATGATTGCAAATAGCAATAGAGTGATTTTTTTCATATCCTTTATGGTTGGTTTGTTTTCAAATGGCAAAGGTCTGAAAGGGTTTGAAGGGCAACAAGGGGGCAATACCTTTAACCTTTCACTTTTCAGTTCTCCGTTTTTTTTAGTCTTCCTCGGGGCGCAGGGTGGGCAGGCATATGTGGTACTTCACGGCAAGCACACGGGTGAGGAACACCGTTGTACCGCAAAGCAGCAGGGTAATCTCGGTGGGAGCACCCAGCCAGTCGCATATGCCGAACACAATACCGCCCAGCACACATGCCATTGCATATATTTCCTTGCGGAATATAAGCGGTTCCTCATTTATGAGCACGTCGCGTATAACACCGCCGGCAGCACCTGTCATGGCACCCATGATAATGGCTACCCATATTGTCATGCCGCAGTCAAGTGATTTCTGCAGGCCCACAATGGTGAACAGCGCAAGACCAATGGCGTCAAAAATGAAGAAGGTATTGTGCATGTGCACCAGGCTCTTGCGGAAGATAATAACCCACAGCAAAGCAAGTGCCGTACAGCTGAGGTAGATGCCGTTGTGCATCCAGAATACCGGCTGGTCGAGCATTACATCGCGTAGTGTTCCGCCGCCTATGGCTGTCGCTGCACCCACCACGTATGCACCGAACCAATCGAACCTCTTGGCCGATGCCAGGCGTATACCACTTATGGCAAAGGCGAATGTACCAATAAAATCTATTATCTGAATCAACGTTATGTTGCCGAACCAGTCGAGTATTGTATTTATCAGTGCCATTGGATGTCTCTTTTTCAGTCTGCTAAGATAGGGATAAACCGCGTAAATTCAGCCTCATTTTCTCTTTTTTGATGAAAAAAGTGTGCATATGCTTGCATGGTTTAAAAATGTGTATATCTTTGCGATATCAAATTGATATCAAAGGCGGCATACATTATTAAATTATAGAATTTATGAGTACTGAAAAAGTTAATGCAATGGTAAAGGGCGAGGAGAAGTTCGTACGCCCTGCAAGTGGTTGGTTGGTTCTGTTCCTGTCATTGGTTGGGCTGGTTGCCGGCGCGGCGTTGCCCATATATATGCTCGCCAATGAAAAGTCGGACTGGTGGGGACTCTGTTTCATTATCCCTGTTGTTTCACTGATTTTCATGTGCGGTCTTTTTGTTGTCAACCCTAACGAAAGTGCGGTTGTCACATTCTTTGGAAAGTATGTGGGCACTGTTGTTGATAACGGATTCTTCTTTATGAATCCTTTTGCCCAAAAGAAGAATGTATCATTGCGCGCCCGTAACCTCAACGGCGAGCCCATCAAGGTGAACGATCTCATGGGTAACCCCATAATGATTGGTGTGGTGCTTGTGTGGAGAGTGAAGGATACCTTCAAGGCATCGTTCGAGGTCGATAACTATGCACGTTTCGTTGATATACAGAGTGAGGCAGCTATCCGTAACCTTGCCGGTGCCTATCCCTATGACAACCTCGAGGACGAGGACGCAAGCATCACGCTGCGCAACGGTGGCGAGGAGGTTAACGACCTGCTCGAGAAGTCGCTTGCCGAGAGGCTTGCAATTGCCGGTATTGAGGTAATGGAGGCACGCATCAGCTACCTGGCATATGCTCCCGAAATTGCCAGCGCAATGCTCCAGCGTCAGCAGGCGACAGCGATGGTTGCTGCACGCCACAAGATTGTAGAGGGTGCTGTGGGTATGGTGCAGATGGCGCTTGAGCAGCTCTCGGAGAAGGAAATTATAGAACTCGACGAGGAGAAGAAGGCTGCAATGGTGAGCAACCTCATGGTAGTGCTTACAAGTGACCGCGCTGCTACACCGGTTGTCAATGCCGGTTCACTCTACCAATAATACGCTTGCTTCATGGCTAAGGACAAGAAATCCTTTATACTCAGGATAAACGGCGAAACTATGTCGGCACTCGAACATTGGGCTGCCGACGAGTTCCGCAGTGTCAACGGCCAGCTGGAGTATATCATAACCGATGCCCTGCGCAAGGTCGGCAGGCTGCCCAAGAACAGTAAGGAGAATAACGGACAGGACCCACCCCCTGCGGTTCCTGAATAATTGAGATATTATGTTCGCATCTGGTATTACAGTAAATGAAACGCCCGCAATGGTTATGTATGCGGTGGCTGCACTGTTTCTTGCACTTTCGTTTGTGATATTGCTGGGCAAGGGCGATTTCCTTATCTCGGGTTACAATACGGCTTCCGAAGAGGAAAAGGCGAAGTACGACATGCCGCGTCTGCGCATGCTCATATTCCTTGAATTGCTTGTGGTGTCGGCGGGTCTGGTGTTGATAACGGCACTCGAATCGGGCGAAGTGGGAATAGGTGTTTTTACTTCAGTTGTAGTGTTGCTTTCAATTGTGATGACTGTACTCGCAAATACCTGGGCCAAAAAGAGATGAATCTTTATGAAACGCATTCCAATCATTATACTACTTGTACTTGTGGGCCTGCAGGGAGTGTGTGCCCAAAGCCGTAAGGCTGTAGAGACATCGACCGACATTGCCATGTTCGCGCCTGCCGCGCTTGGTGCCGGCATTGCCATTGTCGAAGGTGATTATAAAGGCCTGCTGCAACTGGGCGAGGCGCTTGCCGTTTCGGTCGCCACAAGCTATGCCCTCAAGTACACGGTAAAAAAGACCCGCCCCGATGGTAGTGACAACCGTTCTTTCCCCTCGAACCACACCGGTTTTTCATTTGCAGGTGCCACATTCCTGCAGAAACGCTATGGCTGGGAGTGGGGCGTGCCGGCATATGTTGTCAGCAGTTATGTGGCATGGGGCAGGGTGCATGCCCGTCGTCACGATGTGTGGGATGTCCTTGCCGGCGCAGCGATAGGTGTTGGCAGCGGCCTGCTGTTCACGACGCCTTTTGCCAAGGAGCATGACCTTGTGGTATCGCCTGCAGTTACCACTGAAGGCACCTGCGGAGTGTATGTGTCAATGAAATTCTGATGTGATAAAAGGTTATATCTGCCTTGAAAGTTTTGCCTTGATATTTTTTTTTGTATCTTCGCGTAAACTCAAGAATAAACAGTTACAGTCATGATAAAGCAAGAATGGATTGAGAAGGGATTCATTGATGAGAAAATCCCCGATGGTGTTGACCTGAAGGCCGAAATCCGCCGTATGTGTGAGGAGAAGAATGCTGTTGTGCTGGCGCACTATTATACCGATGGAGCCGTGCAGGACGTGGCAGATTTTGTGGGTGACAGTCTTGCCCTTGCGCAGATAGCCGAGAAGACAACCGCCGATATTCTTGTGATGTGCGGTGTTCACTTTATGGCCGAGACGAACAAGATTCTCTCACCCGACAAGCTGGTGCTTATCCCCGACCTGAATGCGGGCTGTTCACTTGCCGAGAGCTGTCCGGCCGAGGAACTTGCAAAGTTCAAGGCTGAACATCCCGGTTACAAGGTGGTGGCATACGTGAATACTTCGGCAGCAGTAAAGGCACTCACTGATATTGTGGTTACATCGACCAATGCGCGTGCTGTGGTAGAGAGTTTCCCCAAAGACGAGAAGATTATCTTTGCTCCCGACAAGAACCTGGGAGGTTATCTCAATGCCATAACTCACCGTAACATGCTACTGTGGAACGGTGGCTGCCATGTGCATGAGCAGTTCTCAATTGAGAAGATTGTTGAGTTGCGTAGTGCCAATCCCGATGCAAAGGTGCTTGCCCACCCCGAATGCAAGAGTGGTGTGCTTGCGCTTGCCGATTTCATTGGCTCAACAGCTGCAATCCTTTCTTATGCCCAGCAAAGCGAGGCAACTGACTTTATTGTTGCAACAGAGAGTGGTATCCTGCACGAGATGCAGAAGCGCTGTCCCGAGAAGAACTTCATTCCTGTGCCTCCAATGACCGGCGGATGTGCATGCAATGAGTGCGGGTTCATGCGTCTGAACACTCTTGAAAAGCTTTACAACACTCTCAAATATGAGTGGCCGGCGGTTGAACTTGACGAGACTCTGCGCCAGGAAGCGAAGAAGCCTATTGTTAGGATGCTCGAACTCTCAAAGTAATATAACGTGAGTTCGATATAAGGAGCATAGTGTTCTGTGCTGGTAAATTTAGGGCTTTTTTCTATAGAATAGGTGCTTTTGCTAGTCTTTCAATTGATTACAAAAGCGAGGCTGACCCAAAAGTAAAATGGGTTAGCCTCGCTTGTTGAGGTTTGAATAAAAGGAGCTATTTTTATTCAACCTCAGGATTCAGAGCTTGCTCTAAAGACGGAGGAGTTCTATTCTCGCGAATATTTGCCGTTTGCAAGACATTAGAACTCCCTCCGAGATTTTTCCAAGGAAAAATCTCTCGTCCCTCTTCAAGAGGGACAGCTTTCACTGCTTGTTTTCAATTGATATATTCCTATTCCTGAGCTTTTTATGACATGTACTTTATATCGAACTGACGTTAATATATGATTGACTAAAGAGATCTAAAAACAGCTCTTTTTATTCGTCCCAGATGTTCCCCCAGTCGCTGTTGCGCGTGGCATTGTTTGCGGGTGTGCTTATACTACGTGTAGTCGATGCGGCGAGGAGGACTGTCTCTACATTGATGCTCTCGGTCTTTGGTGAAAGATAGGTTTTCTTCATAATTGATTCTTTTAGCTAGTATTCAGAATGTCTTATGAAGTAACGTGCCCGGTATTATAAATGTTCAGTAGTTCATATACAGCATTAGCGGGAATTGCCTTGGCAATTCCCGCTAATGCTGTATATGATGTCTTTGTTTATTTCCCGAATCTCTCGCGCAAGGTCTTTATCATGTCCTGTGTCATGCTGTCGAGGTCGTAGCTTGGTTTCCAGTCCCACTCGTTGCGTGCGCATGAGTCATCGAGCTTGTTGGGCCATGAATCGGCAATTGCCTGGCGCACAGGGTCGAACTCGTAGTGCATCTTGAAGTCGGGGATGTACTTCTGGATTGAAGCCTTTATTATCTCTGGGTCGAAACTCATTGATGCCACGTTGAAACCGTTGCGGTGAACAAGGCGTGAGGGGTCGGCATTCATGATGTCTACCGCTGCATTCAGGGCGTCGGGCATGTACATCATGTCCATGAATGTGCCGGCCTGGATGGGGCATGCGAAATCCTCTCCCTTGACTGCGGCGTAGTAAATCTCCACTGCATAGTCGGTTGTTCCGCCACCTGGGAGTGTCACGTTTGAGATGAGTCCCGGGAAACGTACCGAACGTGTGTCGACGCCATACTTGATGAAGTAGTAGTCGCTGAGCAGCTCGGTTGCAACCTTTGTTACACCGTACATTGTGCGTGGACGCTGTATTGTGTCCTGTGGTGTGTTGTCGGCCGGTGTGTTGGGGCCGAACGAACCTATTGAACTGGGAGTGAACACTGCGCAATTCTTCTCGCGTGCAATCTCGAGGATGTTGATGAGACCGTTCATCTGTATATCCCATGCAAGTAGCGGTTTTGACTCGGCAACTGCAGACAGCAAGGCTGCAAGGTTGTATATGGTGTCAATCTTGTACTTCTCCACAATGTTGGCAAGCTGCTGGGCATTCTTTACGTTTGCCTCTTCGGCAGGGCCACTCTCCAAAAGTATTCCCTTGGGCTCGGCTCCGGGAATGTAGCCGGCTACGATGTTGCCGTCGGGAATCATGTTACGCAACTTCATTGTAAGCTCTGAACCAATCTGTCCAGTAGAGCCGATAATCAGTACGTTTTTCATAAGCCTATATTGTTTTGTTCTTGTTAGCTGTGTATATTGTTTTTCCAAAGTTACAGTTATTTTTTGTAAGCAGCCCCCTCTGCGGCTGCTTTTTTACATAAAAAGAGAAATTTTCCTAAGCATATGTTGCGACTTCTTTGATAAAAGGGTACATTTGCTTTCAATAAACGGAATAATGTTACAAATATAAAATACACTAATTATGTACGGAAAATTCCAACAGCATTTGCAGAACGAACTGGCTGCCATTGACGAGGCCGGTCTTTACAAGAGAGAACGAAACATCGCATCGCAACAGTTTGCCGAGATTACTCTTGAGGATGGTTCCAAGGCTCTCAACTTCTGTGCCAACAACTATCTTGGCCTGTCGAACAACCCACGCCTGATGAAGGCTGCGCAGGAGGCAATGGAGGCACGTGGCTTCGGTATGTCATCGGTGCGTTTCATCTGCGGTACACAGGACTATCACAAGACTCTTGAGAAGGCGATTGCCGACTATTTCAAGACTGAGGATACAATTCTTTATGCGGCCTGTTTCGATGCCAACGGCGGTCTGTTTGAACCTCTGTTCACAGCCGAGGATGCCATCATCTCCGACTCTTTGAACCATGCTTCAATCATTGACGGTGTGCGTCTTTGCAAGGCTCAGCGCTACCGCTATGCCAACGCCGACATGGCCGACCTTGAACGTTGCCTGCAGGAGGCTCAGGCACAGCGTTACCGTATAATCGTTACCGACGGTGTTTTCTCAATGGACGGTAATGTTGCCCCAATGGACAAGATATGTGACCTGGCCGAGAAGTACGACGCCCTTGTAATGGTCGACGAGTCTCACTCAGCCGGCGTCGTTGGTGCTACAGGCCATGGCGTTGCCGAGCAGTTCGGCTGCTACGGTCGCGTGGATATCTTCACCGGTACACTGGGCAAGGCGTTCGGTGGTGCTGTGGGTGGCTTTACAACCGGTCGCAAGGAGATTATCGACATGCTCCGCCAGCGTTCACGTCCTTACCTCTTCTCAAACTCATTGCCACCTTCGGTTGTCGGTGCTTCAATTGAGGTGTTCAAGATGCTTGCCGAGAGTGACGAACTCCACACTAAATTGCAGAATAACGTGAACTATTTCCGCGACAAGATGCTGGCTGCCGGTTTCGACATCAAGCCTACCCAGTCGGCTATCTGTGCGGTGATGCTCTATGATGCTCCGCTGTCACAGGTGTTCGCGCAGAAGATGGCGCAGGAGGGTATCTTCGTTACCGGTTTCTACTACCCGGTAGTTCCAAAGGGCGAGGCACGTATCCGCGTACAGCTCTCTGCTGCCCACGAGCAGGAGCACCTTGACAAGGCAATTGCAGCCTTCATAAAGGTTGGTAAGGAACTTGGAGTGATAAAGTAAATTACCGTAGAATAAAAAAAGGCGCATGAGCGCCTTTTTTTATTCTACGGTAATTTCAAACGTGCTTGCCGGGAGGCCTGCTTCGTTCACAAGGTTGGCATCGGTGTAGGGTTTCCATGCGTAGCGCACGCGCTGTACAGTCCCGCATATTTCAATGATGATGCGGTTCTCCTCAATTCTGATGTCTTTGTCCTGTACACTCTCCATTGCTCCGATGGAACCGACCTCCAGTCCACGCAATGGCTGGCTGTCGCTTGTCTTCAACTCCTTTGCATTGCTGAATTCAATTACAATGTTGCTGCCCACTCTTTTTGCATTTACTGGTGTCGGGCCGTGCTGGGCCACGTGGCTCATACCGTATGTCTGGTTCAGTGCAAGGCGTGCAAGGCGTTCGCCCACAGGGGCTTTCTCCTTGGGATGGACATCGGTGGGGTGTCCCTTGTCACTTGACACGGCAAAGTCACAATTCTGTATTCCGGCTGCCATGCGTCGCTGTGAGTCGCGGAAGTGCGGCCATGACGGGCGGTTGATACTTGAGAGCTGGACAAAGTAGAACGGCATTTCCTCATCGTTCCATGTCCTGCGCCAGCTGTCAATGAGTGTCGGGAAAATAACCTCGTGCAGTTCAACGTTATGTGCGTTCGACTCGCCCTGATACCATATTGCTCCTTTAATGGGGTAGTGGGCAATGGGCATAATGCCGGTCTCGTAGAGATAGCATGGCTCATATGGGTGGCGCTGCTGGTTGTTGCTGTTCTTGGCAATGTTCTGCTTCGCACGGCCACGGCACCAGTCCTGTATCATGTCATTCTCTTTCCAGTTATATAATATGTCTACAAGCACGGGGTGGAACTCGAGTGTCTTGCGGTCGATGAATGCCTCGGCAGGCGCACCGCCCACGGCGTTGCATATGAGTCCCACAGGGACGCCAAGCGAGTCGGCAAGCATGGCTCCGAAGTGGTATGCGACGGCCGAGAAACCACTTACGTTCTCCTTGTCCTGCAACTGCCATGTAGTGGGCAGGTAGTAGTCGTGGTTGTTGAGCCTTACAAGGTCTATGGAATCCCACGCAATGTTGTTTGTAAGCACGCGCGGTTTCATGTCGTAGAGGCGTATGTCCTTGCCCTCCATGTTTGCAAGGCTCTGCTCCTTGTGTGAGCTCTCCTTTACCATGAATGCCATGTTAGACTGTCCCGAACATAACCACACCTCGCCAACAACTACATTCTTGTATGTGATTTTCTCCTTGCCGCACTCAACGGTCATTGTGTAGCACTTGCCGTCGGCCGGCATGGGGTCAAAGGTCACTTCCCATTCGCCACGGTCGTTTGTTTGTGCTTTTATCTTATGCTTGCCGAGTTTTACGGTTACCTTGTCACCGGTGTTTGCCGTACCTTTTACGACAAAAGGTTTGCCACGCTGGATTACCATGTTGTCGCTGTAGATTGCCGGCATTGACAGGCCGCCGAAGTCATCGGTTATTGCCGAGTATACCTGCTTGGCTATGATACCGGCTCCCTCGGCATTGGGGTGAAGGGCGTCGGGCATCAGGTCCGGGCGGTTGTAGAGATAACGTCTAAGGTCAATAATCTCAAGGTTGTCCCATTCGGCAATTGCCGGGATGAGTTCCTGTATCTGCCAGTACCAGTCGCGTGTTCCACTCTTGAAACGGCGGTGCCAATGGAATATTGGGGTCATACGGCATACATAGACGTCAACAGCCGGGTTTGCCTCGCGCAAAGCTTTGATGATGTTTATGTAATCGCCATAGAACTCATCGCGGTAGTTGGGCCAGTTGCGCGGGTCGGTATCGTTCAGTCCCAAGTGGATGACAGCAATGTCGGGTGCGAACTCAAGCGCAGCCTTGTACTCGGGCAGGTTTATGTAAGGGCGGTGTCCCTTGCTCAAAAGGGTAGCGCCTGAGTGCCCGAAGTTGCGTACCTCGTAACCTTCGCCAAGCAACTGCTGCAGCTGGCTGGGGTACGATGTCTCGCCCGGTGTCTTGTGCCCGTAACCGTATGTCACACTGTTGCCGATGCAGGCAACTTTTTTCTTTTCCTGTGCTGTGGCAATCAGTGGCAATGCCAACAACAGGGCAAGTAAAACTCTTTTCATTGATTACTGCTTGTTTTTACATTATGAATTGCGAATATAGGCTTTTATTTTGGATTTGTTGTTGAGCATACATAAAAAAAGAGAGGATGACTAAAAAGGCTCTTTTGTTGTTGTGCTTGCCCTCAAAATGCTCATTTACGCTTAGTAAATTAATCCACTAAAGTGGCTTTTCCTCCTCGCTGCTCGGCATAGAATGCAAGCATTCTCTGCTCTCGCGTGCAGCGTCGGTTCCGTTTTTTCAGGCTTCGCACACCTAAAAAATAACTTTTTTTATTCAACCTCATGACAAGAGTGGGCGTCCCGTTTTTCTTTTGGGTCGCCCACTTTTGGTTAACTTCTTTTATCGTGTGTCATTTACTTTACAAGTACTTTCTTGCCGTCAATGATGTACAGCCCTTTGCTTGGAGTGTCAACTTTTCTACCCTGCAAATCGTAGATACCTTCCACCTTTCCGCTTTCAGTTTTCACCTCCTCAATCGCAGTCGGGTTGGTCGACTTGATGGGGTAGAATGGAGCATCCTCGGTGAACTTGTATGTGCCGTTACTTGCCCAGTCGAGTGAGAAACGTACGAAACGCATTGTGAAACCACCGAACACGCCGTTCTCCTCATAGTATACACCCAGTGTTCCGTCGGGGAGCACTACGGCTGCACTGTAGGCCGAGCCGATGGGGCAGATGGTCTTTGGCGTGCCGAATGTTGCGCCCTCGTCGGTTGAGAGTGCGATGCTCACATTCTGTCGGCTGCTGCTGTTAGGCAATGTCTGGAACGCGATGTCCCATGGGTTGCCCTCAACAGTTGAACACCATACCATATACTCGCCGTCGCATGCGTTGCCCGAGATACCGCTTGTGAAGCGGGTCTGTGAAGGCAAGTGCCATGTTTCACCGTCGTTCGATGTGTAGTTGTAGTAGTTGTAGCCGTTTGCACGTACGCTGATGGCAAGGTCGCCATTGTTGCGCTCAAGTGTCTTTGGCTCGTCGGCACCGCTTGTACCGCTTGTACCGCTTACGTACCAGTTCTGTCCGCCGTCCTTGCTCATGAAGAAGTAGAAGTGCTGGCTGTTGTCGGCCTGGCGGTTCACGAAACTTGAAACAAGTGTTCCGTCACGCTTCTGCAGTGCTGCACCTGAGCCCGAGAATCCACTCTTCCAAGTGTTTGTCTTAGGGTTAGAGCAGTTTGCGCCAAAGAGGTCATCGGTGTGGTCAACAGGTGTTTCCCATGTGAGACCGCCGTCGCGGCTGGTAATTGTTTTCCAGCGTGGAGGCTCGGCTGCTGTACCGGCGAAGAAACCGTGGCCGTATGTTCCGGCACTTGTCATGATACCCACAATCTCGCCGTTCTCGCGGTTTGTCACGATTGACGCATCGCCATGACCGTAGTTGCCGCCTCTCTCTGCAGTACCTGCAACTGTCACAGGGTCACTCCATGTGCGGCCGTTGTCCTCGGAGTACTGCGCAACAAGGTAACAGTGGCTTGGGAGGTCACTATTGTGCTGCTTGCGGTCATCGGTGAGTGTCACAAGACGCTTGCCGTCCTTTGTCACTGTGATAGCAGGAATGCGGTAGTAGAGTGAACCCTTGTCCATTGGCATAAGCACTGCACCCTCTGAAAGGAATACAGTAACGCTGTGTGCCGGGTTGCCGTTGGTCTCAGTTACCTCTTTGCCGTCGATTGTGTATGCTGTAATCTTCGCATCCACGGTATTGCCCTCCTTGGCTGTCTCGGCAATGTCATATGTAATCCACAGGTAGTGGTCGCCTGGAACCAGGGTCTTGTTGCCGGTTATGGTGAATGTACCGTCGGCTGCAAGTGTGACTGTCTCGCCGAACTGCTCGCCGTTCTCCTCGCGCCATGTCATCTTCTTGTCGGGGTCAACGAACAGCTCGCGTGAGTTGGTCGCAAAATATGCCTTTACGTTTGTGATGTCGTTCTTGTTGCTTCCTACAAAAGCACCCTTCACGCCCTGGAACTCAACGTCGCCCTCAAGGCCGCTGATGCGTATTGTTGAACGCACGATTGGCTGGTCGGTGTTGCCGATACCTGTGCTCACCTTGCCCTGTACAACGTTTGATGATGAGAATTCGGCCATGGCGTTGCTTGTGTCTACCTCGTCGAAACGCCACAGTGATGCTCCGTTAGCTTCCGCTGCCCAACGTACGATGACGCTGTTGGCCTCCTGTGCGTGCAATTCTACTGCGTTGTCCTTGATGATGAAGAATCCGTATGAGCTCTGGATATTGTAGATATGATTAGGGGTGTCTACAACACCGAACGATGTGCTGCCACCTGTGCCTGAACCTGCTGTACCGAAGTACTCGCCCTTGTAGTTCTTGATGGCTATCTTGCCGTTCTTCTCCCAGAAGCTCCATACGCGGTCGGCGCTGAATGTCTTGTCGCCAAAGCGGAGTTTCTCCATGTCGCCGTCGTAGTAGATTACCTTGCCGGCGCAGTATGCCTTGGTTGATGCGCTTGTAATGTAGTACCAGTGCTCATCGCCTTCGGTGCTGATTGAAGGACCCTCAATCTTGTCCTCCTTGATTTTTACCGTAAAGTCTGTCAGCACGACACCGTTGCCGTTGCTGCCGGCGAGTACGAACGATACGCTGCTTGCCTTCTGTGCTTTGGCGCTGATGGTCTGTGCTGTGGTAGATGTGGTATACACCTTACCGTTGTCCATTGTGAGGGTAAGGCCTGTGTTGTGTCCGTTGTTGGCAAATGTGAAACTGTACTCGGTGATCACATATCCCGCAGGAGGCGTGATAGCATATGCTGAGCTACCTGCTGTACCTGTCATCATCTGCACGTTGTTGCCCTGCCAGTTCATGTTGTTGATTGTACCGCAACCGAACTGCAACTGTGGAGTAGCGTTGCTCTTCCATACGTTGTTCCAGTTCTGGTTGGCCGATGTACCGCGGTAGAGAGCTCCGTTCGTCTTGTCAACAGTATATGTAATTGTAGAGGGCTGTTCTGCAAGTTCTGCAGCCTCGGTTATTGAGAGCTGGCAGCCTGTGTCGCTGCGGTCGCTGCCCAATGTGGCGCTGTTACTCCAGTTGTAGAGCTTGTAGCTTTGTCCCGAGCCTGTCTGGTTCAACTGGACATCACCCGATGAGATGATGTAGTACGAAGGTGTGTTGCCATAACTTACTGTCCAGCCGTTTGCAGGCTTGCTCTTGGTTGTTGTAATCTGTGTATTGTAGCTTGCAACAGGGCTCAGGTATGAACCATACAGGCGGTTCACGATGTCGTATGTGTTGTCGCCACGGTCAACGAACTTCCACATTGATACAGCCGATGTTGCGGTGTTTTCCTTGCCCACAACGCCTGTAGCCTCGCCCTCGGCGCTGATGAAGAGGTTGGGGCTGCGCAGTGATGTTATCTGATACCAGAACTCCTCATTGGCAGTACTTGCCTTTGGCATTACAAGTGCACCCTCAATAGATGAGTTCAGGCGGTTTACAAGCGCAGTGACTTCGCCCTCGGTGATGTTGTCCTTGGCGAGCAGTGCATATGCATTCTCAAGTTCGGCATTGAATGCATCAAGTTTCTCCGGGTCGTACTGTCCCATAGCTGTACCGCGTTCCATCGTAAGACCTTGAGCAATGGCCTGTGAAAGGGTGTTGCGCAGTGTTGCCTGTGCATAGCGCACCTCGGCATCAGCCTCGCTTATTACAGTATATGTATCATTGGGGAAATCAGCCTTCAGGGCATCCTTCATTGCATTTGCCATCACAACATATCCCAAACCGCCAAGGTAGTTGCTTGGGTAGAAATACTTTGTGTTGGCAACATTGCCGTTTAGCATTGGAGTGTATGTGTCTACATAACGGATGTTGCCTGTAGCAATGCTCTGCATGTAGCTGTTCAACGCAGCAATGCGCGATGTGTTTGTTGTGGCATTGTTTGTAGGGCATAGAGCCATCAGGTAAATTTTTGATGTCGGTGACTCCTGCGCTACCTTGTCAACGAGAGCCTTGTAGTTACTCTTTACTGTTGCAATGTCGGTGTTGCCGTTGCAGTCGCCTGTACCTGTGTAGATGAAGATTGCTTTTGCATCCTTCTTCTCCACGCCGGTGTTTGCATATGTGGCATCAACAAGCTTGCTTGTGGTTGCGATGTCGCCGCCATAGCCCCAGCCTGTACCGCGGTTCTTGACGTTGAGGTTGCCGAGCAGCTCCTGCCACTCGCCGTTCTTGATGAATTCGTCACCGAATACAAGCACGTCGTCATTGCTTATCGGCATCATGCTGAAGTATGTGGCACGCATGCCGTGTGCGCTGCCAAGTCCGCCGTTTGCCTGAACCGATGATGTATTCTCGGGGTACACTGTTGAAACGGTGTACTCTTCGCCCTCCTGCAGGTACTGGCAGATTGTCTCGCACCATACCTTGTAGGCAGCTGCTGTGAGGTGAAGATTGTCATAGCTCCAAACGCCGCCCTGTGCAACGCCTGTGAGTTTGTCATAAAGGTCAATGTATGTGAGCCACTCGACATTCTTAGTCTCTACGTAGTTCTTCACAATCTCGTTTGTGTGCAGCCATGTAGCCTCTACACGGTTGCTTGTCTTGTTGTTGAGAATGCTGTAGAGATAGATCTTTGTCTGTGGTGAACGTGCATGGATGCGTTCTACGATGCTCTTTACATACTGCAGAACCTGCTCGCCACTGAAGTTGAGCCCGCCCGATGTGGCGATGTCGTTAGTGCCTATCATCATGAACACTTTCTTGGGCTTGCCCGCAATATAACTCTCGAGATTGTTGCTCTGCTCGGTAGAGTATGTGCCCGAGTTGCCTCGGTTAACAATGGGCAGATAGTTTCCGTCCGATGTCTTGAAAGCCTCGGGCCAGCAATGCATGTCGGTAATACTGTTGCCTATGAATACAATGCTTCCATCCTGGGGAGCAAGTACCTTGAACGAGTCGTAACGGTGATTGCGGAACGGCTCATCGGCAAATGTGACTGCTGCCAGTAACAACAGGCACAGGAATGTCGTAAATTTTTTCATCATGAAAATTGTGGTTAGTTGTCTGTTTATAAAATTATTCAAAATTAAAGTTTTATGTGCCTACAAAAATAGAGACTTGCCATTAACAAGTCTCTATTATTTTTCTTAAAATTATTTAATGCTTAATAAAATAATTCTGTTGTTGTATATGTTATAATTTGCTTAGCGTAAATAGGCTAAACATGTACGCTGTTACCAGCCTACCTGTACGCCATCCTCGTAGAAGTGGCGGCCGAAGCTCCAGCCGAATACACTGTAATAGCGTGCAAGTTCCTTTGCGCGACCAATGAACTCCTCTACATCCTTTGTGGCTGGGTCGGGGTTGCTCCAGCCAATCTCGGCGATGGCGCCAAGACGTGGCAGAGCCTTGTACTGCAGCTGCATTGGGGTAGTTACATACTCGGTCCACAGGTTGCCCTGAACGCCGAGGATATATTTGTGCTCATCCTTGTTTAACTGGTCGTACGGGTTGAATGAGTATGACTTGCGCAATGGGACATAGCTGCCGTTGCTGTCGAGCTCGTCCTTGCGGTCGGTCGTCTGGCGGTAATCGAGGTAGCAGTAGCTACCGGGGGTCATGATTACGGTGTTGCCCTTCTTTGCGGCAGCAATGCCGCCCTCGGTTCCGCGCCATGACATGATGGTCGCACCCTGGCTCACTCCGCCCTCAAGAATCTCGTCCCAACCGATGAGTTTGCGGCCATGGGCATTGAGGAACTTCTCGATTCTGTTGTTGACGTATGACTGCAGTTCGGCCTCGCTGTTGAGGTTGTTCTCCTTGATGCGTTTCTGGCAATCGGGGCACTCCTTCCACATGTCGCGTGGAGCCTCATCGCCGCCAATGTGTATGTATTCGCCGGGGAAAAGGTCCATGACCTCGGACAATACGTCCTCCCAGAACTTGAATGTGCTCTCGCGTCCGGCGCATGCAATCTGCTTCGATACACCCCAATAAGCCCAAGTCTTGTAGTTGCCCTTCTCGCCCTCGCATCCCAGCCATGGGTACGCACTAAGTGCACCAAGTGAGTGTCCGGGAATCTCAATCTCGGGAACTATGGTGACAAAGCGTTCCTGGGCATATTTTACAATCTCCTTTATCTGCTTCTGTGTGTAGTAGCCGCCATAAGGGATGCCGTCGAGTCCCTCGTTGTGTCCGGTTGTGGTCTGTTCGCGAAGGCTGCCGATTTCGGTGAGCAGCGGATACTTCTTTATCTCAATGCGCCAGCCCTGGTCCTCGGTAAGGTGCCAGTGGAAACGGTTCATCTTGTGCAGGGCAAGGATGTCAATGACCTCCTTCACGGTCTCTACACTCCAGAAGTGGCGTGAACAGTCGAGCATGAAACCGCGGTAACCGAAGTGCGGTGTGTCGGTAACCTTCATCAGTGGAAGTTTCACCTTCTCAAGGTCAAGCGGTGTTTCGTATGCCTGTACAGGGACAATCTGCTTGAGTGTCTGCACGGCGTAGAATACACCGGCTGCATTGCCTGCCTTGATGATGATATTCTCGGGTGTGATGTCAAGCATGTAGCCCTCGGGCTTTATTGAACCGTCGTGGCGTATGATTATGTGGTTGTACTCCTTGACCTTTGAACTCCTTGACAGTTTCTTGCCGAAGATGTCTGTTGCAAAACGGTCAAGTTCGGCCAGTGCCGACTTTATCTCCTTGTCGTCGAACTTGCATACGATTTTTGTCTCCCTGTTGAGTTCGAACTTGCTGTTGCTGTTGCCCATCTGTATTTTTGAGGGCTTTGGCAGAATGGATGGTACTGCGCTTTCCTGTGCAGTTCCTGTAAGGGTAATACACACTGCAAATGCCAGTGCAAATAATCTTTTTAGCATGTTGTATCTCTGTTTTTTATTGTTCCGTAATGTTACGCGAAGATACGCATTTGTTCCCGAACTGTAAACGATATATTAAAAAAAATATAAAATTCGCCGGGGATGTGGCGAAAGTTGTTTTTTTTGTTTACATTCGCAAACAGAATAAAATTTAATAGATATAAGTTTATGAACGAGAAGTATGTAATTGGAATTGACCTTGGCGGTACAAATACCGTGATAGGTCTTGTAGATGCCAAAGGTAATATTCTTGGAAAGGATGATTCAATAAAGACTCAGGCTCATCCCGATATCGAGGAGTATACCGACTCTATTGCATCGGTAATAAACAAACTTGCTCAGGAGCATGGTTGTGTAGGCAAGATTGAGGGTGTGGGTGTAGGTGCCCCAATGGCCAACTATTATACAGGTGAGATTGTGAACGCAGCCAACCTCCCTTGGAAGGGTATCGTACCTCTGGGCTGGCTCATTGAGAAGAAGACCGGTGTGCCTACTAAGGTTACCAACGATGCCAATGCTGCGGCTATCGGCGAGATGAAGTACGGTGTGGCACAGGGCATGAAGGATTTCGTGTACATAACACTTGGTACAGGTGTGGGTAGCGGTATCGTTGCCAACGGACAGCTCATCTACGGCCATGACGGTTTTGCTGGCGAGCTGGGTCACGTTACAGCACCGGTTCTTGAGGGCCGTTCATGCGGTTGCGGCCGTACCGACTGTCTTGAGACATACGCATCGGCAACCGGTATAGTACGTACAGCAAAAAAATGGCTTGTTGAACGCGATACTCCAAGTTCACTCCGCGACATCTGCATTAACGAACTTACCTCAAAGATGCTTTTCGATGCTGCAATGCAGGGCGATAAGCTTGCTCTTGAAATATTTGACTTCACAGGCAAGGTGCTTGGCGATGCTTTCTGCAACTTCATCGCATTCTCGGCTCCCGAGGCGATTATCCTCTTCGGTGGTCTTGCAAATGCTGGCGACCTGTTGCTTAATCCAATCCGCAAGCAGATGAACGAGAACGTGGTGTTCTTGTGGAAGGACAAGGTAAAGGTGTTGAAGTCTTCACTTCCCGGCGCCGATGCTGCGGTTCTCGGTGCTTCGGCTCTCGGTTGGAAGGATTGATTTGTATCCGATTTTGTATATACAACGCCTGTTGCTTTTGCGACAGGCGTTTTTTAAATCCCTAAAATTATTTAATTTCAAAAATGTTTCAATATTTATGCTTATCTTCGCAATATGCAGTTTGTGGCGGCGTCAAACGCTGCACGGATAATGAAAATATCAAAAAACAGACCATAATATGAACAACTTCTACGACAAGACAAAAGGGTTGCTTGGCCTCTCAATTACCGGTGCTACAGTGCTGCCTATGCTGGCTTCGTGCGCTGCCGAAGAACCAAAACCTGAGAAACCGATGAACATTCTCTTTATCATGTGCGACGACCATTCGTACCAGACTATCAGCGCATATGACAGTACATTCATACGCACTCCTAACATTGACCGCATTGCGGCCGATGGCGTAAGGTTTACAAACAGTTTTGTGGCAAACTCAATCAGTGGTCCTTCACGTGCCTGCATGCTCACCGGCAAGCATAGCCTTGCAAACGGCTTCACCGACAACAGCTCTTCGTTCGACGGTGCACAGCAGACATTCCCTAAACTGCTGCAGAAGCAGGGTTATGAGACTGCGGTCATCGGCAAGTGGCACCTGACTTCGGAGCCTACAGGCTTTGACCATTGGGATATCCTCATTGGCCAGGGAGATTACTATAACCCCACATTCATACGCAACGGCGAGAAGATACAGCGTGAGGGCTATGCAACAAATGTGACGACCGACCTCGCACTCGATTGGCTCGAAAGCGGGCGCGATGCAAGCAAACCGTTCTGCCTGCTGCTGCATCACAAGGCTCCGCACCGTACATGGATGCCCGATACCTGTGACTTTGAGCTTTTTGCCGACAGCAACTTCCCTCTGCCGGCTACTTTCTATGACAACTACGAAGGTCGCGAGGCAGCGAAGATACAGAAGATGTCTATCAGCAACGATATGGACATTGTTTATGACCTGAAGATGGCCGACAAGGACAGCACCATCCACAGCCGTCCCGACCTGGAAGAGTGGGGCCGTCGCATATACAACAACATGAACACTGCGCAGAAGCAGGCATGGGATGCCCATTATGATGTTGTAATCGAGAAGTTCAAGAATGCCGGGCTCACAGGCAAGGAACTCGATGCATGGAAGTATCAGCAGTACATGCGTGACTATCTGCGTGTGATTACTTCGGTCGACCGCAACGTGGGACGTGTACTCGATTATCTTGAGGAGAAGGGGCTCGATGAGAACACACTTGTCGTATATACATCGGACCAGGGATTCTACATGGGTGAACATGGCTGGTTCGACAAACGTTGGATGTATGAGGAGTCATTCCGCACTCCGTTGCTCGTGCGCCTGCCAGGTTCCGAGGTAAGGGGCGACGTTGCAGGAATGGTGCAGAACATTGACTATGCTCCTACATTCCTTGAACTTGCCGGTGCCGAGATTCCCGAGGATATCCATGGTGAGTCGTTCCTGTCTCTGCTCAAGGGCGAGGAGTGGAATACCGGCCGCGACGGAATCTATTACCACTATTACGAATACCCCGACGAGCATGCCGTAAAGCGTCATCTTGGTGTGCGCACTGAACGTTATAAGCTCATCCATTTCTATGAGGACGGTGTATGGGAACTCTACGACCTTGAAAACGACAGGAATGAGTTGTGTAACATATACGGCAAGCCCGGAACCGAAGAGGTGACCGCGCAGTTGAAGGAGAAACTCATCGTCCTGCAGAAGAGGTATGGCGAGGAGCAGTTCATTGCTGAATAAGAAAACGGCGTAGAAAGTGAAAAGCAATAAAAGGAACACTCTGCATCTGGGCGACGTTGCCAAAATGGAACGTCAGCCGGCGTTCGGGACTATGGTCAAGCCCATAGGCTCGGTCTGTAACCTTGACTGTCACTATTGTTACTATCGCGACAAGAGTGAAATCTATGGCAACAGCATGCCGCGTATGAGTGAGGAGCTGCTTGAGACATATATAAGACAATATATACAAGGTGCGTCGCAGCAGAACATCTCTTTCTGTTGGCATGGCGGTGAGCCGTTGATGGCCGGCTTGCCCTTCTTTCGCAAGGCTATGGAACTGCAGAAGAAGTATGCCGGTGGCAAGGTCATTGAGAATACTCTGCAGACAAACGGTATCCTGGTCAACGAGGAGTGGTGCAGTTTCTTCAAGGACAACAATTTCCTTGTAGGACTTTCGCTCGATGGTCCCGAGGATATACATGATGCCTTCCGTCACGATTGCGGAGGCGCACCAACATTTGCCAGAGTTATGAAGGCAGTGGAACTGATGTCACGCACCGGAACAGAGTTCAACATACTCTCTACGGTAAACGCCCGCAGTGAAGGGCGTGGTGCCGAGGTGTACAAGTTCCTGCGTTCGCTGAACCGTTTCATGCAGTTCCTGCCGGTGGTGGAGTATGTTCGCCAGCGTCCCGGCAAACGCCCTTTGATAGTTTCGCCCGACGAAGAGGATGCTGTTGAGGCTCCATGGTCGGTATCCTCTAAGGGGTACGGCCAGTTCATGTGCGATGTGTTCGACGAGTGGGTGAAGTATGATGTGGGGCGCTGTTTTGTGCAGTTGTTCGATGTCACGCTTGCCAATTGGTGCGGAGTACAGCCGCCATTGTGCGCGTTCGGCGAGGTGTGCGGCGACGGCATGGTAGTAGAGCATAATGGCGATGTATATTCATGTGACCATTTTGTCTATCCCGAGTACCGTCTTGGCAATATAATGACCGGTGAACTTGCCGACATGTACCGCAGTGAGGAGCAGCAGAGCTTCGGCCGCGACAAACGCGATGCTCTCCCATTGGAGTGCAAGCGTTGCAGCTATTACTTCCTGTGCCATGGCGAGTGTCCAAAGCACCGCTTTGCCTATGCGAAGAACGGTGAACCTTATATGAATGTGTTGTGTGAAGGATACAAGACGTTCTTCCGTCACACCGACCCTCATATGCGCCACATGAAGATGCTGCTTGAGAAAGGTTTGCCGGCGTCGGAGATTATGAACCGTAAATGAAAATGAAGCTGTTCTGAATAGATATTCAGCATAGCATAACGAATAATAAAAACTAACTTAACTAACCAACTAATAATTATGAATCCTAATTTTGTACTTCCCAAAATCGGTGAGATGCCTATATTGGCTTCAATAGAAAGTATATGCAAGTTCGAGAAAGTGCCCACGCGCATCTGTTCTCAAGAGAGTGAAGGCGTGCTCAAGGCTGCCGACATAGTAGTGAATGCTATAAAGAATCACAAGGGTGAAAAGCCTTTCGTGCTCGGTCTTTCAACCGGCCGTACTCCGCTTGGACTTTACAATGAACTGGTAAAGCGCTACAACGCAGGCGAAGTGAGTTTCGCGAATGTAGTGGTATACAGTCTTGACGAGTTTTATCCGATGGCTCCCGACTCTTCGCAGAGCCGTAACCACAGGGTGAACGAGGACTTTCTCAAATTCATTGACATTGACCCGGCAAATGTGCATTTTCCCGAAGGTACAGTGCCTGCCGATAAACTGAACGACTACTGCCGCCAGTATGAGCAGATGGTGAACGGCAACGTCGACCTCATGATAATGGGTGTGGGTGAGCTCGGACAGATAGGTTTCAATGAACCGGGCAGTTATGCGCACTCAACTACACGTGTCGTGCAACTGAGCTACAACACGCGCAAGAATCAGGACAAGTTCTTCTCTAACCCCAACGAGGTTCCTAAGATGGCAATTACAATGGGTCTTGAGACAATTATGAGTGCAAAGAAGATTGTGCTCATGATGTGGGGCGAGGAGAAAGCTACCATTGCACGCGACCTCATAGAGGGTGATGTAAACGAGGAGTATCCTGCAACATTCCTGCAGGAACATGACGATATTCAGGTAATCATTGACGAGCCTGCGGCCCAGGAACTTACACGTGCCAAGGAACCTTGGGTGATTGCACCTCCACAGGAGTGGAACGACAAACTCATACGCAAGGCTGTCATCTGGCTTTGCCAGACTGTAGACAAGCCAATCCTGAAACTCACACATCAGGATTATATCAAGAATTCGCTTTCGGACCTTCTTGACCGCGTCGGTTCGTACGACCAGATAAACATCCGTGTATTCAATGAGATACAGCACATCATTTCGGGATGGCCGGGCGGCAAACCCAATGCCGATGATTCTACACGTCCTGTCCCATCGACACCATTCCCAAAGCGCGTGATTATCTTCTCGCCGCATCCCGATGACGATGTCATTTCAATGGGTGGTACATTCAACCGTCTCATTGAGCAGGGACACGATGTACATGTGGCATATCAGACTTCGGGCAATGTGGCTGTGTACGACGATGTGGTTCTGCAGAACATCGATACAGCGAAGGAGATGGGATTCGGCGATGCATTTGATGAAATACGTGATATCATTGCCAACAAGAAGGTGGGCGAGCCTGAACCTCGCCGTCTGCTCGACCTCAAGGGTGCGATACGCCGTGCCGAGGCGCGTGCAGCCTGCCGTTCAATAGGTTTGAACGACCGTACCAATGCCCACTTCCTCAACTTGCCGTTCTATGAGACCGGCGGTATAAAGAAGGGTAAGCTCAGCGACGATGACATTGAGATTGTAAAGGCGCTTATGCGCGAGGTCAAGCCTCATCAGATTTATGCAGCAGGTGACCTTACCGACCCGCACGGCACACACCGTGTATGTATTGAGGCAGTATTGCGTGCGTTCGAGGAGGTCAAGGACGAACCTTGGGCCAAGGAGTGCCATATTTGGCTCTACCGCGGCGCATGGCAGGAGTGGGATTTGGCTGTTGCCGACATGGCAGTGCCTCTCAGCCCCGAAGAACTCATACGCAAGCGTCACGCCATCTTCCGTCACCTATCTCAGAAAGATATCGTTCCATTCCCCGGCGAGGACGCACGCGAGTTCTGGCAGCGTGCCGAGGAACGCACCCAGGGTACAGCGGCACTCTTCAACAAGATTGGCCTGCCCGAGTATCAGGCAATTGAACTTTTTGCAAGGTTGTTGTAATGTATAACTTTTGCATCCTATAATAATTGATGGCAGCCCTAAAGCTGCCATCAATTATTATAGGATGTGTGCAAAATTCTATATCCCGACTAAATTATACTCTCTCCAGTTGAAATTCTTCTTATATGCATCGAGTGCCACGGCCGGGACGTGGACCGTTACGCCGGCAGTGTTGATGATTGCCGTTATTCGCGGTGGAGTGGTGGCGAGCAGGTATATGCTGCGCAGGCTGCTGCACTCAAAGAAAGCGTAGTCGCCAATCTCGCTTACAGAGGCCGGGATGGTAATCTCTTCGAGTGCGCTGCAATTGTAGAACACGCCACGTTCAATCACTTTCAGTGTCTGCGGCAGGCTGACATCCTTCAGCGATGTGCACGACACAAAGGCATCGCGGCAAATACACTCGACACCATTGGGGATGATGATGCTTTCCAACGAACTGTTGTCGACAAATGCGGCCGTGGAAATCGCTTTCACACCGGGCAACGAAATCTTCTTGACATTGCTCATCCTGATGAATGCACCATTAAAATCCCTGATAGTGCTTGGCAGGTTCATGGTTACAATGGAGTCGCAATCATGGAAAGCACCGTGCCCGACGACCTCTATGCCCTTGGGGATGTCGACCGACAGAATCCTGCTGCGGTTGAATGCCGAATCCATTATGGCAACCGTGCGGTACGTGTTGCCGTCAATGGTTATTTGGGGTTCAATATATACGTTGTAATCAATTCCGGTGCCACCGGCAACCTCGCATGTCAAATCCGTGTGCGATTTAATACGGTATTCTACTCCATGCAATGTTGCTGTTACCGGCTCGTCGGCATTGCTTGCTTTATTGCCTGTCGATAGCATTACAGCCGCAGTAACTGCAGCAATGGCGCCGACTGTCGCAGTGACGGCAATCTTGTTTGTGCTGCGTCTCTTCAACGCCTGTATTGCCTCGTCGCAGTTGGCAAAACGCCCCTTTTTATCTTTACAAAGGCAGCGTTGCATAAAGCTGTTCAGTCTACGTGGAAACTTTGCATCCGTACACTCTTTGATGTAGTTCATCAGCATGCCCACCGAGTAGATGTCACTCTGCGCGTCAATGGCGTCCCAACGCTTCTCCTCAACCTCGGGAGCCTGGAACCCGGCTGTGTAGCCCATTGTGTGGTGGTAGGCTGCATTGGCACAGAATCCAAGGTCGGTAATCTTTACATTGCCCCCGAACTTGGTGAGCATGATGTTCCCGGGCTTGATGTCCAGATGAATTATATCCCTCTTGTGTAGCAGGGAAAGACCCTCGAGCAACTGAAGCAAAAGTCTTTCAATATTCCTGCTGCTGTGGAAGTATTGCGGGTCGTTTGCAAGTTTCTCCTCAATGTTCTCGCCAAGGACATATTCCATGAGGATGTATACATCTTCCTCTTCATCGCACAGCCTGATGTACTCCGGGATGTATGGTGTTGAGAGTGAACTTCCAATCTCATACTCCTTCCTGAAAAGAGCACGATACTTTGGGTTGCCGGTAAACTCTGCCCGCAACCTCTTCATGAAATAAAGCTTCCCTTTAATTTTTACAACAAAGGCCTCGCTTGTGCTGCCTTGTGTCTCAAGGCACTCAATGCTCTCAAATTCTAAATCCTCGTTCAAGAAATCGGAATCGTTCATCTTGTCTTTGCTTGTTCAGTTTAGCTTTCACCGGGTATCCAATTACCCATTTGTTGCGTCGGATGTGAGTAGCCTGAATCTTATACCCATCTTTTGACCGCAGACGTAGCGGCACGGAGCACCGCCGTCATGTATCAGCCTGTTAAGGTACAGTGGCTCGCCTTGTGTAATGATTTCGGTCTGGAATGTATCGCCACAACTCAGTTTGCTCTTGTGACTTTCGGTAATCGAGAACATCTCGCATCCCAGGTACTCGGCAATGATGTAGTGTCCCGGTTCCCAGGCAATGTGCAGCATGCTCCCTTTTCTCAGTGCATTTGAAATGATGTAGTCGCTGTTTATGAAAGTACTGTCGGCGTTGCCGTTGTGGTTCTTTACATACTGCTCATAATTGGCGTGCCCTGTATAGCGTGCCAAAGTATCGAGTGTGTAACGGCGTGGCTGCACGTTGTACTTGTTGCCGGTAACTTCGCCCCAGAACCGGCGCAGTGTCATCTGGCTTATGTATGACCCCGTCCTCTCCATTATCTGTGCACTCAAATACTCAAAATCGCGTTTCACTGCAATCTTGCGCATGGCAATCTTTTCGATATCGGCCCTTAGTCTCTCGTGGTGTTTTTTCTCTTCGTTCTGTGCCATAGCGCAAATTTATAAAAATAGAGCTATAATCTAAAGTAACTTGGGACTAAAAAGCACCCTCGCCTTTGAATGGTACGGAATGAAATCGTTTTTGTGGTTTTTAAGTTTTTACTTTGCAAAAAGTGACATCTTAATTTATGCTAATTTAAGCAACCTTAATAATGAAGACATATCTATTACAGGCACCTCGTGATTTTGTTGATGCCGGCATTCCCAAAGGTTATATGATTCAAGTCATTTCCTCACGTACCGGAACACAGCCCCATGTCTCCGAGGTGGCACAGGCACTGAGAAATGCCGGCTTTGGCCCGCGCGCCGAAAGCTGGGCCTCTCCCGGAAACTGGATTGTGAAAGAGCTGAAATAATTAAAAATGGCAAGTTATTACGATTCAAATAAAGCTACTGTCGCCAATTCAAAGGGTTTTGCCTTGGGCGACGGCGAGCAGCACTTCCCGTCCGAAGGTCTCTACCTTGGCTAACTGACAGGCGGCATTAAAGATGAGAAGGAATCATAAAAAAAATAGGAGAAAGCCAAAAATCCTTAAAAGAGTAGGCGTTTAAAATTTTAAAATTAAAAGATTATGAAATTGATTAAAATTTTTTCAGTATGTTCTCTTATTAGAGGAAGAAAATCAAGTGGAATTGAGGACATGAACGGTTACAAACACTGGAGAACAAGCGCTTATGACAACTAACTAAATGATTTTGTGGCTGTGTATTAGCACAGCCACTTTTAAATTTAATGAAGTTATGTATAAAGTAATGCCTGTATATTTTTCGGGAGAAAAATATAAATTCAATTCGTTTTTTGGTTTCCTATATTCAATTACAGGATATGAAAAAGAGCCAAACCGAAATTCGTTACAAGATGGTTGCCAATATCAAAAACTTGTGTTGAATCCGTTTTTGCTTAAAAAAAGAGATATAAGTGCTACTCCCAAAATATCGGCATTTGCTAAAATATATGCCCATATATTACTCTTTTTGTGGAAATATTGTTACCCTCTATTGTGGTTGCTAAGTTATTGTCGTTTTTCAATATACCAAGATGCTGGAGAAGCAAATATCGCTTTTCGTAAAATATTCAAAAACGCAAATCAAAATATATTGTGTCTTCCACGTTCAATATTTATTGCTACAACATCTGCTCGTTTTAAAAAACATGGAGTAATGTTTATTGGTTGTTTCTTTCCATCAAGACATATGCATGCATGGGTAATAGAAGACGGGAAGCATGCAGACATATATGATTACTCCTGGATAATGTTTACACCTGTTTCGATGATGAAATAATATGAAAGAGAAAAAAGTTACAAGAGGTATTCCACAACCAAGTTTATCTTTTGTCAATACTTGCAATGGTAAAATTTTAACGGATATTTGGTCTTCTCTTGAAGAGGGGTTATGGAGAGAATTTTTAGTTGATAATTACCTTAAGAACGATAAATTAGGAGAGGTTGACCAAAATAGATGGTTACCGATATTCCCTAATTACAAGGTTATTAATGTCGGTTTCAAATGGGATAGTGGTAAACAAGAGATAGTCCCTGATTTATATAAACCTCAACTATTTAATGCAGACCTTAATTCATTTTTAGATGCTGCAGAAAAATATTTCAATAAGTATAGTGATAAAAAAATTGGAGTACATTTAAGTGGAGGTTTAGATTCAAGTTTGATAATATGTTTATTAAAGTATTTTAATATACCATTTGTTGCAATTGGTTTAAGTTCTAATCGCTTTGAATTTCGCACAGAGAAACGGATTCAAGAGATTTTAATGGGGTATGCCGATGATGCACTATTACTTAATATGGATGAGTATCCTTTTTTTTCAAACCTTGAAAAAAAAACTAAACATCAAATACCCGATAGTAATATTAAAATGATTGCTGCATCAACAGCATTGGCTCAAGAATTTGCAAAAAGAGGGTGTAATGTTGTTTTTACAGGACAAGGCGGTGATACCCTTTTGACAGAACCAATGAAAAATATAGACTTGTTTGAGGGTTATAATATTGGCAATGAATTTAGATTTCCATGGGAAGAGGATTTTATATATACTCCATTAGGAATTGAATTGGTTTCATTCTTTTCAGATAAAGATATTATTGATAATATAACAAGTTTAAGATTAGGGCAAGGCAATGATTCTTCAAAGAGGTGGGCAAGAATATTCTTTAAGGATTATATACCAAACGAGTTATCGGAGTTTTCATATTGTGCCGATTTCTTTGGTTATTCAATGGATGGTTTGAATAGCTCAATGAAGACTTTTAAAACACTATTTGAAGAGGCGTATGATTATTTGAAACACCCCCTTTTCTCTGAAAAGGGTATTAAAAAACTTATAAATACAGATGCTCTCATATTTGAGTATAAAACTTATTGTGAGTTTGCTTCAAAATTATCGTTAGCCGTATGGCTACATTCGTTATTCAGAAAAGATGATTAAAGAAATTATTTATGTAAAAGACGGAAATAATCCGTCTCGAATACCTCAAGGTTTTCTGCCTGAAGTGGAGGCGATGCAAAAGCTTGGTATTCGTGTTGGCACAGAGCCTAAGCCTGATAGCGAGCAACTCTTTTATAGAGGATATATTATACATAGTAAAGAGCAATATCCCAACGACAAACGCTTTATTCAAGGTTGGAAGGAGTATGATGCAACACTGAGTATGTCTAAAAATTATGATTTGATAAAAGATATTTCTATTCCAACTTTCTTTGTTAATGAATTGGAAAAGAGTGTTGAAGAAAAAATAAGAGCAAGAGGCTGGGATAAAGCATTTATAAAGAACGAAAAAAAATCGTTGTGGGATGAAGGTGAATTGGCTTCGGTTTGGCCTATACATTCTATTGAAGAGTTACGAAATAAATATGAAAGTTTACCCTACAAAGGGGTATATGCAGTCAGAAAATTTATAAATCCTGAAATCTTTTATGAAGAAGAGAGATATTGGGTTATAATGAATAAAATATATCACAGATCGGGAGTTATACCTGATATAGTTAGTGAGGCGGTCAAAAGACTTTCGGTTTTAGGCAGTAATTACTATACCATAGATGCTATACCTGAAATGATTGTAGAGATTAATCCTGGGGAGTCTTCAGATAGATTGGGTGTAAATTCTGCAACCCTTTTTGCCATGTGGTGGAAAGATGCATTAGGATTGTAATAGAATGAAATAATATTAGAAGCCGTTTAAGAAAGTTTCTTTTTAAAAAAAGTTACTCCAAAAATGAATTTTTGCCTCTTGGTTACTATATTATAGTGTAAAACTAAAAAAAGTGTAATATGGCAAAAAGAAGATTCAAATCCCTCTCGGAACCGGGGTGCCTGGAGAGGATAAAGGCAGAGCTTGACTATGAGGAGCAGTTGCAGACTATATGGAGTATCACGAACAACATTATAGGTTACTCCATGATTGCGGCATTCATTTGGTTTGGGGTGTCTCATGGGTATTGGGGCACCATGCAGATGAATGTGTTCTGCATTGCGGCGGTGGTCTATTTCCTGAGCAAGTATCTCTATTATCCTTTTGTCAAGGATATTATGTGGACTGAACTGAAAGATGGTGGAGGGCAAGAGACTTTTGTGAGTTTCCTTGGTTGTTGCGAGGTGCTGTACGGACGTTTTAACGGCAGTGGATGTTATAGCTTTTTCAGTCTGTTCTACATTCCGTTGATTCCTCTTGGCCGGTACCAGCTCTATGCCAACAGGAGGATGATTCAGTTGGGTGATGCACAATATTTCTATCATACTTTCAAATTCTGTTGGAGAGAGATACTGTATGTGTACCTGAAGAACTGGAGTTTTGCTGCAATGGTGTTTGCCGCGATTGCCGGTGCGCTTTCGGGGTGGTTCATTCCTTACTTTGCTTAGTTTAGTTCCTCAATGTTGTATGTATTAATGCTGATTATATGAAGTGGACATTCAAAAATGTTATTAAGGCAATTATTTTTTATACGACCGGCTGCCTGTTGGCATGGACAATAGGGGTTGTGCTTAGTGGTTTGCCATGGCTGTTCAAGTGTGGATGGTTTGCTTTTGTGACACCATTTGTTGTGATTACTTATTTAATGTGTAAAGGAAAGACGGTTAAAGAGTTCAAGGAGTTCACCGGTATTGATGTTGACCATTGAAAAAGTGTGGCATTTATGATGCTTTTACTACTTGTTCATGAAAAATAGGATGTATATGAAAGGAAAAATACTGGAACTTGTCAATAGTCGTGAATTCCAATCGTTGGCCGATTATTATGAAAAACGTACCATATTTGAAACACTGAAGGTGCAATGCAAGGAGAATCAGCATAATGCATTTATTGCTTGGTGGTTGGACCCTAAAGCCGAGCATGGCTTGAACGAGGCTCCTTTGAAGTTGTTGATGCGCTTGATTGCAACCAAAGATATGGGGCGGTACATTTTTAATGGTGACGTTTATGCCAAAGTTATTGCAGGTAATTATAAGGTTGAGGTTCTTGATGGAGTGGAAGTTGAAAAGTGCGTGAACAATGACAAGAATAAATGTATAGATATATGGGCGGTACTGAAAATGACATTTGAAACTGCTGATGAGTCGCAGGAGTTTTTTTATCCGCTTGCCATTGAGAACAAAATTTACAGCAAAGGGGGTGGCAAACGGAACATATGGTATTTGAATGACATTTGTGCCCATCTTATGGAATATCCGCAAGAGAAAAGTGGTAAAGGAATTGAAATTTTCCTTTCGGCCAATGGTACACAGCCCGAAATCCACTGCTTTACACCCATATCATACCGGGAACTGCTGACATATGTAATAGAAGCATTGGTGCAAATTGTGGCAGAGGAACAGAGGGATTTTGTAGATTCATACTTACGAAGCCAGAACGGTAATTTATATGAGAACGAAGAGCAATACAATGTCCTTGCTATTTCAAAAGATGAAAAAAGGGATGTGGATAAATTGTATGACGCATACAAAGATGTTTTTGACAAAACTTTTGTAGCTGCATTCCCCGAAAACAAGGTCTGCGAAATTATTGGAAAGGAACGATTTAATGAGCTCTTGTTTACAGAAGAAGAGATGGCTATGTTGTATGAGCTGTGGGCGGCACACGAAAATTTGTTCAAGATTATCGCGTATCAAGCATACGAGGGGAAAAAGGATAAACTTGACAAGTTGTTCGGGCCTTGTAATAGAGGTGTAAGCAAATATATTGTAAAGTATCG
>JAZQZM010000005.1:0-30390 GCA_045634085.1 Bacteroidaceae bacterium | reverse complement strand
TTACTAGGTTGAATAAAAAGAGTTTTTTTAGGCGTACCAAGTCCGAAAAAGCGCAACCGACGCTGTAATGCGAGAGCAGAGAGTGCCCGCATTCTATGCCGAGCTACGAGGAGGAAAAGCCACTTAGTGGGTTAATTTACTTAGCGTAAATGAGCATTTTGAGGGCGAGCACAACACAAAAGAACCTTTTTAGTCGGCCTCTATTTGTACAGTAAGAATATGCACGGTATCTTGGAAAGGTCGGGTACCTTACCTTGCCAATCCTTCACCGTACGTGTACGGACATATTCGCCCTCGCATGTTATGTTTGCAGCAATGCACAGCTTAGTCTGCGGACGACAGTTCTTAAGGATATCCTCAATCATCTTCCCGTTCCTGTACGGAGTCTCTATGAACAGTTGCGTCTGGTCCTCATTGTAAATGCGTTGCTCCAGCTGACGGAGTTTCTTTACACGTTCATCGGGCTTGATTGGCAAATAACCATTGAAGGCAAAACTCTGCCCGTTGAAGCCAGAGGCCATGACTGAAAGGATTATGCTTGAGGGGCCCACAAGCGGAACAACCTTCAGCCCCTTGCGCTGGGCTATGGCAACGACATCGGCACCAGGGTCGGCAACAGCAGGACAACCAGCCTCAGAGATGACACCCATAGACCTGCCGTCACATAAAGGACGCAGATAACCGGCAATATCCTGTGGCGATGTATGCTTGTTGAGTTCAAAGAACTGCGACCCGTCAATATCGAACTGAGGGTCTACCGCACGAAGGAAACGGCGTGCCGAACGCACATCTTCAACAATGAAATGACGTATGCCGGCAATGACTTCCTTATTGTATTCAGGCAGCACTTTGCCTATGGGGGTATCGCCTAATGTAACAGGCAACAGATATAATGCAGTTTCCATTATCAGTATTTTAAATCGGAATAATATTTTTCTCCTTTTGCATATCTGTGCCACAGGAGCAGATATGCAGTACGCTCCTTTATATCAGCAGTACGTGTCGCTGCAAGATTGGCCTCGCGTGTGGCGGCATACTCCCTTTTCATTCTCCTGAAATCACGCCTTGCCCTTAACACTGCCTTGAAATGGCCGGATTCACCCGTCAGAGCAAACTTGAATGCCGCAACATAATCTAGAACGCGACGCAGCCTCATAACACCGCCGAGTTCATTTGCCGGCAGGTTTTTATAGAGCATAAGCAGATTATTCCTGAAATTGAGATATGTCTTGTGGGGATTCGCCGCCGAAAGCGTAGCACCGCCTACGTGATATACCTTGCTGGCCGGCACACATACAATGCGATACCCACGGGCACGCATGCGCCAGCAGAGGTCAATCTCCTCCATGTGCGCAAAGAATGTGCCGTCAAGACCGCCTGCTTCGCGGTACACAGCCGTACGTACAAGCATCGCGGCACCTGTCGCCCAAAAAATATCGGACACATTATCGTACTGCCCTTTATCCTCTTCAACAGTATCAAATATACGTCCACGGCAGAAAGGATAACCATAACGGTCAATAAACCCGCCAGCAGCACCGGCATACTCAAAAAAGGACTTACGCTTATAATCGAGCACCTTAGGCTGGCAAGCCGCAACGTCGGCATCGGTATCAAGCGCCTCAACAAGAGGCTCTATCCAACCCGGGGTAACCTCAACATCGGAATTCAGCAGCAACGCATATTCGGCATCAACCATCGCCATTGCCTTGTTGTAACCATCGGCAAAACCGTAGTTCCTGTCCAGGACAATCAGTCGCACTGCCGGAAACCGTTCCTTCACCAGTGCGACAGAAGAGTCGGTAGAGTCATTGTCCACCACCACGACATCAGCACCGGGAGTATTCTCCAGCACTGTAGGAAGGAAACGCCTCAACATCTCCTCACCATTGTAGTTCAATATAACAACAGCTACCTTAACCATAGGTTCAATCGGCAAAACCAATTATCTCATCGGCAAGCAGTGCCGACTTGTCTTCGTTGAATCCGCCCAAGCGCACACGTACAAGACGGTTTACATACTCCGCCTTTGAGACAGTCTCAACGCGTATATAATTGCTTGTAAAGCCTCCCATCGGCATTCCCGGACGAGGCTTTTCAAAAAGCACAACTGCCTCTTTACTAATGTAGCGTTCATAGAACGACACCCTTTTCTCCTCACTCAAAGCAATAAGCATCTGGCTACGGCGGTGTTTCTCGGCCGGCGATACAGCACCTTCTATCTTAAGCGCCTGCGTACCCGGACGTTCAGAATAGCTAAACACGTGCAACTGGGAGATGTCGAGTCCCTTGATAAATTCATACGCCTTTACAAACAGTTCCTCACTCTCACCACGGGTACCCACGATGACATCCACACCAATGAATGCATCGGGCAGGAATTCTCGCACCCTTGCTATCTTCTGTGCAAAGAAAGATGTATCATAACGGCGGTGCATCAGTTTGAGCACCTCGTCACTGCCAGCCTGCAACGGGATATGGAAATGAGGCATAAAACTGCGCGACTGAGCCACATATTCTATTATTTCATCGGTGATAAGATTGGGTTCTATTGATGATACGCGGTAACGTGATATACCCTCTACTGCATCAAGAGCCTTTACCAGCGAAACAAAATTCTCGCCTGTACTCTTGCCGAAATCACCGATGTTGACACCCGTTATCACAATCTCCTTGCCACCCTCATCTGCAGCCTTCCGAGCCTGCTCCACAAGCTCACTCACAAGAGGATTACGACTGCGGCCGCGTGCAAAGGGTATTGTACAATATGTACAGAAGTAGTCGCATCCATCCTGCACCTTAAGGAAATAGCGTGTACGGTCACCGCGCGAGCATGAATGCACGAAGTTGCGCACATCCTTTGACGGCTGGGCATACCACTCACCACCATTCTCATGCTTTACAAGATTACCAAGATGTTCAAGCACCTCGCCCTTCTTTGCAATACCAAGAACCACATCCACGCCGAACTCCTTTGAGAGTTTTTCGGCCGAGAGCTGAGCATAACAACCAGTAACCACCACATATGCTCCAGGATTCTGGCGCACGAGCTTGTGTATTACCTGACGACACTTCTTCTCGGCCTCCTGAGTAACGGCGCAACTGTTGATGATACATATATCGGCTTTCTCACCACGTTTTGCCGTACGTATTCCGGCATCCTGAAGCTGACGTTCAATTGTCGATGTCTCGGAGAAATTCAACTTGCATCCAAGAGTATAATAAAGCGCTTTCTTGTCTTTAAAAACTGTATAATCAATCATCTTGATACTTTTATTCCAAACTTACGCGAAAATAGTATCTTTTTTTCAAATAGAGGAGAGGTATAACAAAAATAATAACAAACTGACACATGGTCAGTCTGTTATTATTTTAACCAGCCTCAAGGCAAACCGAATTGCCTAAGGCATAAATCTGATATTGCCTTCAGTTAATTACTCAGCAGGAACAACCTCTGTAGCAACCTGACCACCTGCGTCAGGACCTGGAGCAGCACAAGGGATTACCTCAGTAGCAGCAGCAGGAACAACCTCTGTAGCAACTGGCTCGTTCTGAGCCTCCTCAGTAGCAGCCTTCTCAGCGCAAGAAACCATTGCACAAGCTACAACAGCCATAAACAAAAACTTCTTCATAACAACATAAGTATTTAATTAATGCCTACTCCCTTTTAAGCGTTTCGGCAAGCCTCTTTCTTAAAACACTTGCGAAGATAATACATTTTGTTTATAAAAAACAAATCTTTTGAAAATTTTATCTGTTTTTTTGAAAAACCGATATAAATATGTCAAATTCGCAAACAAAACCACCGGTGTGGTATGCTTTTACATCAGAGCAAGACCTTGTAGACAGTCCTGTCATTCGCGTTCCTGACTACAACAATATATGAGCCATGTGGCAATCCTGCAACATCAATAGTTGCCGCCCCGGCATCCGCAGCAACAGTTGCCGAAGATACAACGACTCCACCCATATTATATACAGCAAGTTCGGTCCCGGCCTTCAAATCACCATTACAGAAAAGCAAGCCGTCAACGACATTGAAGCGCAGTAGATTCTCTACAATACCCTCAACACCGCTTTCAATACCGGCCACAGGAGTGAACAGCAATGAACAGCCATACTCCTTGCCTTGTGGAATGAGATACTTGTCCAATGTCACCACATTGCCACAGCTGCCGTTGCCGATACCCTTCTGAGCACAGTCGAAATGCGCATATACATTGCCTTTTTGGAGTTCCCATGCGTGACCGGCATTCTTCATGTCAACATCCTTGTAGTGCAACAAAGAGAATGCAACATCACCCTGTGCCTGAACCTTTACGCCGTATCCCTCATCAGGGTTGAACAGAAGAAGATCGCGCAATCCCTCACGGTTACCCATACTCTGTGGTTTTGGATAAGGTTCAAACATGTCACTCACTGTCGTATAATAGCGTCCGAGTGTAGAACCGCCACGTCGGTCAACATAATTCTCGAAAGGACCGTATGCATAGTATTCAATCTGCTCAAACTCCGCAGGGAACACCAATGACATACCGATGCGGCGGGCATCCTCGGGAACAACCTTATACGAAGCGTCGACAAGCAGAGCACCATCAGCTGTTATTGTATAGACGAACTTGTATGTACAGAACCAGCCGCTTGCATTGATGACAACATTGACTGACTTTTTATCATCAGCAAGCGTGAATGTCGCCGACTTTGACTTGATTCCGTTCTTGGCATTGTATTTGTCAAGTGATTCTGTTGGTCCGTCATTCTCCACCCAACGGTAGTTGTCATATTCAGGGCCTTCAAGAGCAATAGTCTTGCCGTTTACAGTCCATGAATTCATTGTACCGTTCGAAGCGAATGTCATCTCCATTGCAGAACTTGAGACTTTGTATCCATTGGATGTCTTTACAAGAGAGATTTCCTCATTTCCATTGATAGCAAGAGGAGTAACATCGCGCCCGGCAAGTGTATATTGCTCTGCCGCTATTGAGTAATCCTTTTCAACCCAAGTCTGGGCATCCTTGTAGCATACCTCAACATTCAACATCAGTTCAACGCCCTCAGTAGCAGTTGTATTATAAGGTAACGTAACTACACCTTCGGCATTCGGAGCCAATGCAGGCATCTCAACAACACCCTCCTCAACCTCAACACCATCGGCAAGCACTGTGTAATGCAGATAGAAGCCGTCGAGTGAGATAAAATCGTAGTTATTCTTAATTGTCAACTGCTTTACCTCGGCATCAAAAGAGAGGAACTTGATATATTGATATACATACTTCACATTTGTCAGCTCAGGGCTCCATGCACGGTCGCCGGCAACAAGACCATTGTTGACGAAGTTACCCTGATGAGGACCGGGAAAATCGGAACCGGTGCGGTATTTATTCACGCCGTCAACCTCAAGGTTGCCGTTCTTTATATCCTCGGCATCGTAGATTGACTGGTCAGCCCAGTCCCATATACATCCACCGATACCGTACTTGCTGCTCTCCATCAAGTCCCAATATTCCTGCAGGTTACCGACTGCGTTACCCATTGCATGGGCATATTCGCACATGAAATAAGGCTGTTTTCTTGTATTCCTGTTGGCATGCTCGTCAGCCTCGGCCAAAGTCGGATACATCTCGGACCATATGTCTGTAGGATCTGTTCCTGCACGTGAAGCACCTTCGTAGTGTATCGGGCGTGGGTCAAGTGCGCGCACTGCGGCGTAAGTGTGGTTGAAATTCTTGCCACCACCACTCTCGTTACCGAGTGACCAGAAGATGATTGAGGGAAAGTTGCGGTCACGGTACACCATGCGCACGGTGCGGTCAATGTACTGTGCCCTCCAGCTGTCCTCGTTGGTAATACCACCTTTTTCACCACCGTCCTCCCAGCTCTTGTGACACTCCAGATCGGCCTCATCCATGCAGTAGAGACCATAGTAGTCGAACATTGCGTTCATCTTTGCCTGACGTGGGTAGTGACTTGTACGAACGGTGTTCATGTTCGACTGCTTCATCATCTTCACGTCGCAGAGCATTGTTTCTATATCAACCGAGCGACCAGTTACAGGATGCGTATCCTGAAGGTTTGCACCCTTGAAGAGAACCTTCTCACCGTTAACATATACAAGACCATTCTTTATCTCAATGTGACGGAAACCATATTTTGTAGAGAAGACAAACTCCTCGTTACCGGTAGCATCCTTCTGCACTACCTCAACTGTGTAAAGGTTGGGAAGCTCGGCACTCCAGAGTTGCAGGCCGGCTAGATTCTCAAAAAGCACATCGACACTCTTAACAGTCTCGCCTGCCGAAAAATCAAAAGCCACGTCCTTCTTCGCAACCTCACTGCCGTCGGGAGCAATCAATGCTACCTCAGCACTCTTTGCAACGGCTGCACCATCGCGGTTGTCCATCTCAAGAGCAACATTCATAGAAGCGGACTTATAACCGTCTGCAGCCGAGAGTTCACTTGTAATATAATGGTCACGCACAAATGTCTTTGGTGCAGCAAAGAGATATACATCACGGTGTATACCACTCATATGCCACATATCCTGCCCCTCAAGGTACGATGCATCACTCCAGCGGATAACCTGAACTGACACGTTGTTCCTGCCCTCGCGCAAGTGGTCAGTAACATCAAATTCGGCATCATTGTTGCCACTCTGGGTATAACCCACATACTTGCCGTTCATCCATACGAATGCAGCGCCGTATATACCGTCGAAATGCAGGAACACACGTTTGTCGCCCCAAGAAGCAGGAGCATCGAAATCCCTGCGGTAAGAGGCTACGGAATTCAGCAATCCATCCTTCATCTGGATAAGTGGAGGATTGTTCTGGAAAGGATAGTTCACATTTATATACAACGGGTCGCCATAACCTTCCATCTCAAGACAAGAAGGAACCTTGATTGTGTTCCAGGCCGAGACATCAGCATTGTCTCCCCAAAAGGCATCCTTGCCCGGACGTTCAGCAACACTCTCTACCCAATTGATATTCCACTCACCGTTAAGACTGAGCCACTCAGCATTCTCCGGGTCGAGCCATGGGAATTCATAACGTGCATCGGATTTCATCTTTGCGACCGATGCATATGGCATGTATGCAGCACGTCCCTCCTCCTTGTTCTCGCCAAAGAAAGTCTCGTCCTCCCACACGTTTGCCATAGGCACATCATCTGGTTCTAACGCTTCAAGGGTAAACAACGAACCACTGCTGTAACCATCAATCATCGACAAATCACTGCCGTTGGCTCTCAATCCCCACCAAGCACCGCTTTTCTTTGCGTTTATACGGTATACGCCTTTCTGCCCCTCGACAGGAACGAACTGCAGGCGCTGGTTCTCGTTGCTGTACGACGCATCCCAAAGAAGGGGATACTTTACACCACCGAGAGCCACATCAATAGCCTTACCGAAATAAGGACCATACAACTGACAATACTCCACATTGGCCTCAGTTCGACGCAGCTGCCACACAAAATTCTCCTTGGCCTCCTCCTTATACTCATCAATATATATTCGCGAGTTGTTTCCATTATTGCCTCTGGTATTCAGTGCTTTACCGCTTTCCACCTCTCGGATAATGAAATAGCGGTCAATTACCGGCAGGTTGTTCACAACGTTCTGTTTGATATATTGCAGACGGAAATGGGTATATTCACCCGTAGCATTCTCCTCCATCAGCAGCGAGCCATCGGCCTGTACCTTGAGCAGAAGCGCCTGGTTGCTCTTGCACAGCAGCTGGACTATGCCTTCCGATGCATCCACCATGTTCACAAGGAACGACTGATTGTCGGTACATGTGGCCTCCCATTGCAAAAGTTTGCCCGGAGTACCCGAAGACAAGGCCATGTCTATTGCCTGTCCGTAATTGTCATTGTAAAGTGCAAACACAAGGTTCTTTGAAGACAAAGAGACGAATGTCCACTCCTGCCCCAATGAGGAATTATCGACATCGGCAACACTCAGATAGGTATTGTGTGCCGCCACATTTCCGTTGGTGACAGCCTTACCAGTTGCCACATTGACCAGACGATAAACTCCATCGGCCTGCGGGAACGTAGCCGCGAACATCACAGATGCTGCAAGCATCAATGCAACAAAAAGAAATATTTTTTTCATATTGTGATTTTTATTCAGTTTTTGCAGAACAACTCCATCCAAACGCAAAGATAAATAAAAAAATAGACGCAACAACCTTTAACTATTTAATATTGTTCGCACGCGTATTTTAATACTCTATAATTGCATAAAAACATTTTTATGAGTAAATTTGCAACAATTTTGCATAGACAGACAAAAAATTTATATTTATACAAAATCAAGCATAAACCAAAACACACATACACCAATGATGAAAAAGAGCATAGCAATTATGGCAGCAATAGCAATTACAGGCGCTGCAACAGCCGCCAATGAGGGTGGCACCACAGCTCCTATAGGTAAATCGGAGATAAGAATCGAAGGCGGTCTCATGACCCCCGAAGCCCTTTGGGCAATGGGCCGCATAGGCGAAGTAAGCGTATCGCCCGACGCAAAGAACATCGTATATGGCGTAAGCTACTACAGCGTGGAGCAGAACAAGAGCCACCACACTCTCAACATCATGGGTGCAGACGGCTGCAACGACACCAAGCTGACCGCAACAACAGCCAATGAGAGCAGCGCGGTATGGATAAAGGGCGGAACAAAGATAGCGTTCCTCTCAAATGCAAGCGGCAGCAGCCAGCTTTGGGAGATGAACCCCGACGGCACTCAGCGCAAGCAGCTCACAAACGATGCTACCGACATTGAGGGATTCCTCTTCTCACCCGACGAAAGCAAGGTAATCCTCATCAAGCGCATCAAGATAAAGCCCACCACAGCCGACATCTACCCCGACCTTCCTCTTGCAAAAGGTTTTGTGGTAGACGACCTCATGTACAAGCACTGGGACGAGTGGCTCACCGATGCCCCGCACCCGTTCATTGCCGACTTTGACGGCAACAGCATCAACGAGGGCAAGGACATGCTCGAGGGCACAGTATACGACTGTCCCAACCGCCCGTTCGGTGGCGCCGAGCAGCTGGCGTGGAGCAACGACTCGAAGAAGATTGCATACTCATGCATAAAGAAAAGCGGACTCGAATACACTGTCAGTACCGATACCGACATCTATCTCTACGACCTTGAGAACGGCACAACTGTAAACCTCTGCAAGTTCGACGAGGCACGTTCAAGCTACGGCTATGACACAGCGCCCCAGTTCAGCCCCGACGGCAAGAAGATTGCATGGCTGAGCATGGAGCATGACGGCTACGAGAGTGACCTGAACCGCCTGAGCATAATGGACCTTGCAACAGGCGAACGCAAGTACATCACCGAGAAGCCCAACGGCGAGGAGAAGGCCGTATTCGACAGCAACGTCGACAGCTACTGCTGGGCACCCGACAGCAAAAGCCTCTACTTCACAGGCACATGGCACGGAACCACACAGGTATACAACATCGACCTCAAGGGCAAGCTCACAAAGATGACCGAGGGCGACCACGACTACAACTCGGTGGCAATGCTCGGTAGCAAGAACCTCATCATGACACGCGTATCAATGAGTGCACCTGCCGACATCTACACAATGAAGGCAAAGGCCGGCGCCGAAGTAAAGCAGCTCACTTTTGAGAACAAGCATATCTTTGACCAGATTGCCACAGGCAAGGTTGAGGCACGCTGGTGCAAGACTGTTGACGGCAAGGACCTTCACTCATGGGTAATATTCCCACCCAACTTTGACCCTACAAAGAAATACCCCACCCTGCTTTTCTGCGAGGGCGGCCCACAGTCACCAGTGAGCCAGTTCTGGAGTTACCGCTGGAACTTCCAGATTATGGCAGCAAACGGATATATCATCATCGCCCCCAACCGTCGCGGACTCCCGGGATTCGGCCACGCATGGAACTGGGAAATCAGCACAAACTACGGTGGCAACTGCATGAGTGACCTACTGAGTGCAATAGACGACATTTCAAAAGAACCATACGTTGACACCGACCGTCTTGGCTGCGTAGGTGCAAGCTTCGGCGGATACTCGGCAATGTGGCTTGCAGGCCACCACGAGAAGCGCTTCAAGGCATTCATTGCACACGACGGTTTCTTCAACATGGAGCAGCAGTACTATGAGACCGAGGAGAGCTGGTTCCCCAACTGGGACCTTGGTGGCGCGCCATACAACCAGACCGAGGAGGCGAAGCGTTCATACGCAAACTCTCCGCACAAGTTCGTAGACAAATGGGATACCCCAATTCTCCTCATCCACGGCGACCGCGACTACCGCATCCTCTCTTCACAGTCAATGGCGGCATTCAACGCAGCACGTCTAAAGGGCATCCCTGCACAATTGCTCCTGTTCCCCGATGAGAACCACTGGGTACTGAAGCCACAGAACGGAATCCTGTGGCAGCGCACATTCTTCGGCTGGCTGGATAAGTGGCTGAAGAAATGACCATACCGTTCTCATTCCAAGCGGAATGCAATGAAGACATGAATCTAAAAAAAGAACTAAAAATATTATTATGACAACAACACAGAAATTGCAGAAAAGACTGAACGACTCAAAGGCAGCACGCTGGACCGCGCTGATCATCGTTTCGTTCACAATGATGATGGCCTATTTCTTCACCGATGTAATGGGCCCGCTTGAAGCACCGCTTACAACAAAAGGCAAGTTGGTGTACTTTGACAACGGAACTTACCTGTCGGCCGATTCACTCAACAAAGTATGCATTGAGCAGAAGGACAGTATTGACAGCATTGAGTATGGCAAAGTATACAATATCGTATACAACAAGCGCACTAACCGTGTTGCAGAATTCATAAACAGCATCATCAGCGACAGCGCAAAAGTATCACTGGACCTTACCGTACTTGACAAATTCTCAAAAGTTCTGTTGACAAACGATGTTGCAGCAATTGATTCAATGCACACCACATGCAGCATTGCTGCAACAGACAGCACAGCTGTACCTGTACACAAGTTCATTTATCTTGCCAACAGCGACATATTGTCAGCCGATTCTATAAAGGCTCTCGGCCTTAAAGCAGACGTAGCTGAAAGCGATATTGCAAACGGCAACAAGTACATGGTACTTCATGTAGACAAAGCAGAGAACAAGATTGTAGAAGATAACCTTATTGTTGATTCAACAATCACCGGACTTGACTGGGGCAGCGATGACTACGGAATTTTCTCAGGTGCATACGGTTATATCAATGTCTTCCTGTTGATGCTTTTCTTCGGAGGTATTATCCTTGACAAGATGGGTGTACGCTTTACCGGTATCATGAGTACAGGCCTTATGTTCGTAGGCGCAGCCATAAAATGGTATGCTGTACACAGCGTATTCAGCGGCGAACTGTTCGGCCTGCCAACACAGGTAACTATCGCATGTATCGGTTTTGCTATCTATGGTATGGGATGCGAGATTGCCGGTATCACAGTAACAAAGGTCATTGCAAAGTGGTTTACCGGACATGAACTTGCTCTAGCAATGGGTCTGCAGGTTGCTCTTGCACGCGTAGGTACAGCCGGTGCACTGTTCTTCGCACTCCCGGTAGCACAGCATTTCGGTATCGTATCGGCACCTGTAATGATTGGCGCAGGAGCACTTTGCATCGGCTTTCTGTCATATATTGTATACTGCGTAATGGACAAGAAACTCGACGCTTCATCAACAGTAGCAGAAAGCGGTGAGAGTGAAGAGCAGTTCAAGATGAGTGACCTGAAGGTTATCTTCTGCAACAAGGGATTCTGGCTCATCACATTGCTCTGCCTCATGTTCTACTCGGCAGTATTCCCATTCCTCAAGTTTGCGACAAACCTGATGATTATCAAATACCACGTGACACCAAGCATCGCCGGCATGATTCCAGGCCTTTTGCCTTTCGGAACAATGATTCTTACACCAATTTTCGGTTCCCTGTATGACAAGATTGGCAAAGGTGCAACACTCATGATAATCGGTTCGGCACTGCTGACATTGGTACACGTGCTGTTTGCATTGCCAATAATGAACATCTGGTGGTTTGCAGTGATTGTAATGATTCTGCTTGGTATCGCATTCTCACTTGTACCATCGGCAATGTGGCCTTCAGTACCCAAAATTATCCCGATGAAGCAGCTCGGTTCGGCCTATGCAATCATCTTCTACATCCAGAATATCGGCCTTTCTATGGTTCCGGTACTTATAGGTAACGTAATCCAGAGCAGCACTACGAACGGAGTTACAGACTACACAATGCCAATGGCAATCTTCGCGCTGTTCGGCGTAATTGCAGTAGCCATCTCTGTAATGCTCAAGGGTGCCGACAAGAAGTTCGGTTACGGTCTCGAGCAGAGAAACGAGAAGTAAAATCCTCGAAATAATACACCTAAAGGAGCCGTGTCAAATTTTGACACGGCTCCTTTAGGTGTACAAGAATAGACAAGATACCAGGCATATTTGTCCCGACTGTAGGGGCGCTACCAAAGTGTCCGCCCAAAAGCAAGATAACGACAATTCTCAAAGTTCCATCTCTTTCAACAGTTCATTGATTTTGCTCTTGAACCTCTCAAGGCTATTCTTGCCCCAACCTTCCACGTCCATAATGACTTTGCCATTTTCATCACAAAGGAAATAGCGTGGTATACCGTTGATATTTGGGATGGTATTCCAATCCTTGTCCGAAAGGCGATAATGATAACCAGGAATGCTCATTATTGTATTACTCCACTCCTGATAGGGACTACTGCCATTGGTAAGATAAACAAACACCACAGGTTTTCCCTCCATTTCTGTTTTATAATCTTTTATCTGGCGTATTCCTGCTTTGCATGGGGCACACCATGTCGCCCAGCAATCAACAAGCAGAATCTTGCCTTCAAATTGTGATGAGACATAATCAATTACCGAACCTTGATATTTGTCAGGAACACTGCAAACTTTTACTTTATCTTTCATTTCAGCCTGCATACGAGCCTTTTCGTTACGTATAAAACGGTTAAAGCCGCGCACCTTTTCCATAAATTGCGGAGCAACACTATCCCATTGTACGGCACCGTCATCAAATGGCTCTGCACTGATTTGGCGACATATTTTCCGCGAATACTCAAAATCGGACATCCAACGTGCTACAGGGTTATCGGTCAGGCCATTTGCAACAGCATAAGGCAATATCGTGGCATCCCTTATAAGCCATAAGGCTGCGTTTGAGTTTTTGTCAAACAATTCTATATCTACTGAATGTGTATCTTTTAACGTATACTCCTTAATCTTGATATTGTACACAGAATCGACATTGGCAACACGGGCTCTCTGTAAAGAACGTTTAAGCCATTGCGGATATGAGATTATATTCCTTATATACTCTTTTTGTGCGAACAAAGAAGCCAGTTGCCTTTGTCTATTATTATAAACTTCGCTCTGCAGCAGTTTTTTCTTACGGACCTGCATGGTATCCCATTGTATTTTGGTAAACTCATCAAAAGATGTCTCCAAAACGGATTCATGTCCTATGACCGTCTGCCAATCCATATGTGTAAGCTCCCATAAAACTTGTGACAAATCTCCTACAGGCCCATCAAATGTGACCTCATTGCCTGCAAATTCATACCCTTCGAGTTCATATCTTTTGGCCATTGCTGCAGGCAAATCAACGGTAACCGTTGTACGGTAGCCAGGAAAGAACCATAAGTCGCCACTTATATCTCCCGAAAAGACTGAATATACCGCATGATTATGTAAACCTTGTTTATAAAGAACAAAATCACCATCTATACTGTCTTTCTCTATTTTCACTTCTTCAAGCCCGGTTATAGCATCTTGAGTTACGAAGATATAGGACTGTATTTCATCAGGAACGAACCCTATTATGTTACCTACAACATAAGCGGTATCGCCAACGGCTTCATATTCCGGCAGTGGTTCATCAGCAGGAAAATCATCGCACTTGTCCTGTTTTGTCGATATATATCCTTTACCGTCTGTTCGTATTCCGTACCACCCCTTATCGAAGCCAATGAGATCAAATGTAACAGCCGATGCCGGCAATGCCCTGAAGACAAGTTTAACGCTATCCTTATTTTCAGACACAAAAGCATCTATATAAGGAATTCTGTTATTACCCGCAACAAGGTATATCGGAGTCTCCAAATCAGGGAGCTTTTCTGGTTCTGTTGCAGAGAAATAAAGTTCCGTACAGTTCTTGTCAATACTTATTTTCTCAAGATACATACTGTTAGAAGCCGTAAAAGCAAATGCCGGACGTGTATATTCCTTACCCCAGGCATTCTTTTGCGTCTGCGCATTCAATGTTGCTATAGCAACTGAAAACAGAATCAATAGCAATGTATTTTTCATTGGGTTTTGTTTGTTGTTTTTAAGTTTTTCATTATGAGATGCTTCACTGCACTCTGCATGACAAGTCCGCGAGTTATATCATCCCCAATATGCAGCGTTCGATACATCATCCCGTCTATAAGACGGGCAAGTACCCTAATTGTTACAATGAAAGGCAAAAAAAATGGTACACCACATGCATATTATTCCTGTTTCAATATTTTAAGTCTACGTTTATGCTCCTCGCTACAGGAGTTGAAGAACATTGCATGTAGCGTACCCTGCTGCCGGGAGAACCACCAACCCGGCTGTTTGTTTTTATAATATTCTTAAATTGACGTAAAAGGCGTCATTTGTCACAGCCGGTTACTCTTTTGCAATTATGTCAGCCGGTTGCAGCCTCATCATCTTGCGTATGTGTACGCCCACGACAAGCGCTACCACAAGCGAGACAATTGAAATACTCATTATAATGGGCACTACAGGCGAAACAAGTTCCCTTGGAATACCCTGCTGCATTCCCCACTCCTGCAACAACGTATTGAAGATTATCATCAGAGGCATGCTCATCACGCTTGCCACGACCACAAGCCACACATACAGGCGTGCGAAGAAAGCAACCACATCTTTTCTCTTTGCACCGTGAACCTTGCGCACGACAATCTCCTTCTGGCGCGAGCGCGTATCGAACGATATTGAGCTCCATATTCCCATGAAACATATCACGAAGCATATGGCCGAGAGTATCCATGCTCCGTACTCCATATTATTAAGAAGGAAGAGTTCCTTTGTCATCTCCTCGTGCAGGTTCATCACCGTCGGTTTTACCGGTTCGGGATTTATGCGCCGCATAACATCCTCGAGTTCCGTGAACACCCTGTCATACTCCCCCTCCTCGGGCACTATTATGAACTGCGTAAAGCGGTTGCCATCGTGACCAAGTTCAACAATATAGTTTGTCTGGGAGCTGCTGTTGTTGTCCATGTAAGGCAGGACCGGGAATGTTCCGCCTATCGGGAAGGCATGGCGGCTGCGCACAAGCAGCGACCCGTTGTCCGTTAATCCCAGGCGGCTGAGCCTGCTGTAGAGCGAATCGCTCAGCAACATGCAGTTGTTGCGTTGCCCGGGTGGCAAGAACCATTTTATCGGGCGTTGCCAGAAGTCGAGAATTGCAGTATCGCTCACCTGGAGTGTGGTGAATAAAGGGGAATATATAGAAACCTTCTCGGCCTCCACATTATCGAGTCCCTCCAGTTGAGTATAATTCTCGTTGATTTTTATATATTGCTTTATGCATTTTGGTCCTGTCTGCAAATATTCAAGAAACTGCCGCGAATCGGTATCAGAAATGGAGGGTTGCACGCATATGCACTCTGCATAGAAAGCATCATTTTCAGGAACATTGCATTGTTTCTCCATATGCCCTATAAAATGTGACAATGCCAAAGTAGAGCCAAGGAACAGAATGCTTATGAACAACTGCAGACCCAGCATGCCGTTGCGCAGAGTGTGCCTGCGGCTGCGGTGCATCTGTGCGGCCATTGTCTGACGGGAGTGCAGCATTCCCTTGGCATTGCACCACACCACAACTGCACAGAGAATGGTGACAGCCACTGCTATGAGCATAATGCTTGCATTTATGCCGTCTATTCTCCATCCGAACTCATCGAGGAAGCCTGCGAGATATTCACCTGCATAGCCGGTGAGCATGTTGCCAAGCAGCAAAGCAAGCATAAAGGCCATGACTATTGTCAGCACCATCTCGGTGAAGAACAGCCTCATGATACTCCTGCCTTTGGCACCATGTACCCTGCGCAACGACACCTCGCGCCGACGCATACGGAAGAGCTGCAGCTGCATCTTCAGGTACCCTATGAGGGCTGCCACAAGAATAAGCGAACTTATAAGATAGACAATTGTACGCACCATCAATGAGTGGGTCCTATTCTCGGTGTATACAAAATCAAGGCTCTCTATCCGGGTGCTTATCCCCAGAGGTTCAAGGCGGCGGTCGGCTTCCTTGCGCACCTGCTCGGGCGACTGTCCCTCGGCAAGCAACAGCAGGTAATTGGCAACATACTCATGTTCAAATTCCTCATTGGTTATGTATATGGCATTGGTTACACCGTCATTCAGTTGTCCGGCCCTGTAGACATCGCGTATAGTAAAGGTCATCCACGTCATGTCATTCCACAAAGAGACCTTGCACCCTACGGGATTCTTGTCACCATACACCTGCCTTGCAATCATTTCGCTTATGACAGCCTCATACTTCTTCAGCACCGGGACCTTTTCACCTGTAAGGGCCGAACGTATGGCATGGAAATTCAGTTTCTCACCCTCTACAGCAAAGAAATTGCTCGGCCGTGTCCTTGTTGTAGAATCGGGCATCGTAAAGGTCATGTCACAGCCACGCATCAATCCCCCGACAAAATAGTTATGGAGCATCTTCTCTACACCGGGCAGTGCGCCACCGGCATTCAGCGCAGCATCCATTTCGGGAGTAACCGTGATGGAATTGTTGAGGAAATCGAGCACTAGTTCCGCATCCGGTGCACTTCCATTGCCCATTGTCATCTTTTCATCGTAGAGGCACATCACATAGCAACGGTCATAATAGGGTTCCTTTGCAATGGATGGAGGCCCAAGGTGTTTTAAGAAAAAGTGCGTAGCGGCAAGGGTCACGATACCCACCGCAAGCGCAACAATGCTCACAATGTTCTGCGTCTTGTATTTCATTAGATTGCGCCAGGCAACCTTGAGATTATGCAATATCATCATATCAATATCATTTACATCTCAACCTCTGATACAATCTCGCCGTCGAAGAGGTTAACCACTCTGTCGGCATAGTTCGCGTCGTGCTGCGAGTGTGTCACCATGATGATGGTTGTTCCCTCGTTGTGCAGTTCCTTCAGAAGTTCCATGACCTCCTTGCCGTGTTTGGAGTCGAGATTACCCGTAGGCTCATCGGCAAGTATTATCTGCGGACGCGAGATTACCGCACGTGCTATTGCCACACGCTGCTGCTGTCCGCCCGAGAGCTGTGCAGGGAAATGCTGTGCACGGTGCGACATTGCCACACGCTCCACAACCTCGTTGACCAGACGGCGGCGTTCCTTCTTCGGTGTCCCCATGTAAAGAAGCGGAAGTTCCACATTCTCGACCACGCTGAGCTCGTCGATGAGGTTGAAGCTCTGGAACACGAATCCCAGGCGGCCCTTACGCAGGTCGGTGCGGTCGTCCTCGCTCATGTGGCTCACATCCTTGCCGTCAAGCATGTATGTGCCTTCACTCGGGTTGTCGAGCAGACCCAGGATATTCAGCAGCGTTGATTTTCCGCATCCGCTGGGGCCCATGATAGCCACGAACTCACCTTTTTTTACTTCGAGGTTAACATTCTGCAATGCCCATGTCTCAATCTCCTCGGTCTTGAATACTTTCTTGATGTTCTTTAGTGTAATCATAATTCTGTTATTATTTAAGTTTATATGTTTTGTTTATTTATGGCAATGATATAGATGTTGACCTGCATTTTTTTGTCGCGGACTTGTCATTCTGAACGCAGTGAAGAATCTTATAACCGCGTAAAAATCGAGATACTTCGCTACCCTCAGTATGACAAACAGCATTTTAGGTCAATTGCTATATTGCTGCTTTATTCACTCACTTTTTATTACGTCGGCTGCATTTATACGGCTGACACTGTATATCTTTTTTCCTATGGTGGCAAGCGTCACAAATGACACAATGAGTATCGCCGCCAATATGTAACAGCAGAGTATCATCCAATCGGTGCCGGAAAGGGTCTCTGCATAAGCGTTCACCAGCACAATCAGCATAAGTGCAATGATCGTTACAAACGCTGCTGCCGTAGCCAGCAGTCGCAGATAGTAGGCACCGAACAGGCGCATTATATCGCGGCTCTTTGCACCGTGTATCTTGCGCAGTGCCACCTCTTTGCGGCGGCCGCGGCTCTCGAGCGCAATGTTCGAATATACACTTGCCACAATAGAGAGAATAGATACGGCCACAAGCAGCAGTGCCAGTTCACCGAGGAACTCCATGAATCTCAGATTGGAGAACCACGAATCGTAAAGGCTACTTATTGGCACATCGTTCATGTCATCGGGCATCGCCTCGCGGTACATTGCTTTTATTGCATCCTCGCAACGGCCCGTCTTACCGTCCTTGGGGAATATTATATGTTCCTTTCTGGAATGATTCTCAATTATCCCGTCGGCCTCGCCGTCCACTATCCAGTATGCCGGTGTATAGTCATTGTATGCTGTATAAGCATAGTGCTGGAGAGCCTTTGCATAGCCAATGAGCGTATAACTGCGCTCGTTGTAGAGCTTGCGGACAATTTCACTGGGCAAGGGTTTGAGGCCCCACTTCATGCGCAAGCGCTCTGCCTCTTCGGTGCGCACGTAAACAGCTGTTGTGTAACGTCTGTTGTCGGCCGGGCAACCCTGAAGAACCTTTATACCCAGATTATCGAAGAGCTCCTCATCGGTGATGGTATAGGAATAATCATACCCGTCCCCCTCATTTTCCGGCTCTACATAGTGCATCAAAAGCCTGGTATCCAAGGTCGGAGATGTGGAGTGTACCAGATATGTGCGGCTTATGTGGCTGACAGTACCTGTCTGCATGAGCCTGTTGTCAAAATCGGGAATATTGGCAGCTATGCGCCCATTGGCCATTACCACCAGTGCACGACGGTAGGCCGAGGGGTCATCGGGCAACACGGCCGACTGCTCCCTGTAATTGTAGCTGACTACATAGAAAAGCCCTAACACCGCCAGAATGAGAATCATGCTGACACCGAGCTGCACGCCCATCATCATGCTCTGCCCCACAGTGCGTGGATGACCGCTGCGCCCCACACGAAGACCAACCGGCTTGCGCAGATAACGGTAGACCGTCACGGTAGCGACCGACAGTGCGATAAGGAGCGTACATGCTATTATCCACAACGAAATGCCATATATTGCATCAAGGTCAAAGACCATTCCGCCAACAATCTTGTACATTATCGGGAGTACATAGCCCGACAGGAGAACCGTTATGACAACCGTAGCTATTGCAGCAAACATAAAGACAATTACAATCTCCGTGGCCAGCAATGTGCAGAGCTGTCTTGGACGGGAACCCATTGTACGGCGCAGTGCAAGCTCGCGCGAACGTAGTGAGAAAAGTTGCAGCTGCATCTTCAAGAAGCCGATTACGGCAATGAGCAGCACGCTGCAGCCAAGAAGCAGCGATGCAAAGACAAGCACCACAAAGAAGAGACCCTCATCACTCCAGTTAAAATCATTGACCCTGTAGGTAAAGTAGTACTCCGGCATTGCCGATGAGAGTTCTTTCTGCAGCTGTGCAGCCGTTGCACCGGGCGCAAGTTCAATGACAATCTCGGGGCTACTGTAATGTTCTGCCGGCAGGGAACTGACAATGAATATTCCACTGAAAGAGTCACCAAGGTGGTCGGCGGTTTCAACAACGTCGGTTATGACAAGCTGCGGCTTGTCCACCAGCGGGCTATGTATGACAAGCCCGCGCGGGTCGACACCATTGCCGTAGACCTTTTTGCTGATGTCGGCTGTTATGATGACATCACCCTCATGCAGTTCCGGAATACGCTTGCCGGTAACGGCACTGGTGTAGAGCCTATAGTGAAAAAAACGGGGCGAGGAATAGCCATAAATACACTGCAATGTCTTGCGCTTGCCATCCTTGGTCTCAAAGTCCGTATCAGCTCCAATAAATAAAGAAGAGAAATGAGCCTCGCGCATTGACGGAATCTCAAGCGAATTGAGGCGCTCTACAAAACCACGGTCAATCCTTACCTGATCGTTGTACTGTATGTCGGCCCAGTTGGCATCGTGAACAGGACGGCTTTTGTACTGCTCCTCGGTCATGTTGTATGCACTCACTGACACGCTGCGCGTATCCATCTCGGAGAGGTATATCTCAAGCACAAAGCTCTTCAACAGATATACTGTTATCGCGAAACAAACGACACCCACCGCAAGGGAGAGTATAGATATTATGTTCTGTGTCTTGTATTTGAGCAGGTTGCGCCATGCTATCTTGAAATAGTGCTGTATCATTGTTCTGTGGTTTATCAAGTTTCTTATATAACGTGTTTTTCTTTTTCTTATTCTTCTATTATTACCTCCTCGGCGTCACCTGTGCGGTCGTAGCCGCTTGTTATCACGCGGTCGCCGGGCTTCAGTCCCTTGAGGACCTCGAACTGCTCAGGGTTCTGCCGCCCCACCTCAATGGGAACACGACGTGCTATGCCCGTCTCCCCGTCAAGCAGGAAAATCCACTCGCCGCTGCTCTTCTGGTAGAAATCTCCACGCGGAATGACAACCGCCGGCTCGGGCTGCCCCAGCTCCACCTTCACACGGTAGCTCTTGCCAAGACGTATATTATCGGGGGTAGCACCGTTGAAGAGAAGGTCGACAGCGAATTTACGCTCCTTGACCTCGGGCACCACACGGCTTATGCGTAGCGGAAAGGTGTCCTGCTTCTGCACTATGGTGGCCGGCAGCCCGGCATGTATGCGTTCAACGTAATATTCGCTCAGCTGTGTGCTTACCTTATACTGGTCCATTATCTTGAGCTCGCCAATCTTGGAACCGGCACTCACCTGCTGCCCTATTATGAGGTTGATGTGCCCCAACTGCCCGTCGCACGGTGCGCGTACCACAAGACCCTCGGTGCGGCGCCGTGTATTCTGCAACCTGCGCTGTGCAGCCTCGCGGTCGGCTACAATCATCTGACGGCGGAGTACGGTTGCCGCCGAGTCATGCCCGAGGCTCTGCATCTGCAGCATAAGTTTATTATGCAGGTGTTCGTTCTCAGCCTCCACGATATCCAGTTCGGCACGGCTCTTAATGCCCATGGCAAACTCCTCGCGGCTTTGAGTGAGCTTGCGCTCAAGTGCTGCAATCTGGTACTTCTGCTCAAGTGTCTGCAAGCGGAGGTCTATGCTCTTCTGCTCCATCTGTATCTCCTGCTCATGCAGGTTGCGGTTCTCCTTCTCCCATTGTTCGCGTTCCCCATCTATGGTACGCAGCAGGTCGGGGTTGCTGAGCACGAGGATTGTGTCGCCCTGCTTCAACATTGCACCCTCATCACATACTATGCGCTCTACATAGCCGTTCTCAAGAGCATTCAACTGTATTGTCATTACAGGGTGTACAAGCCCTTCCACTTCGACGAACTCCAGGAAAGGAGCCTCGACAACTTCGGCTATGCGTACACGCTCCTTGCTTATGCTGCGCCGCGGAGGCGAGACGGCAAGCACTATCGTGTACACGAGCAAGGCAAAAAGGGCTGTGCCCGAAACAATGTGCACCAGGTATTTCCGATACCATGGCTGCGGCGGTAGTTTTATATCCATAATTTCCGGTTTTTAGTTTACAGTTTTCACATTCCAGTTTTCAGTTCTCAATCTCCGGCAGCTGTTCGGTTATGCTGCAATGCTCGCGGAAGTCGTACCCCGTCATGCTTCGCAACGTGTAGTACAGGCTCCAATAGGTACTCATGGCATAGAGGTAGGAGCGCCCGGCTGAATTCTGTTCGGCAATGGCATCGTTGAGGTCGAGCAGCGTATTCTGCCCCATTATGTAGAGGCGCATGGCTACCGTATGCCTGTGGCGGGCACGCCGGTCGGTGAGACGGGCAATGCGCACCTTGCGTGCCTGCATATTGAACTGCGAGACAAGCTTCTGCACATTATGTGTAAAATTCTCCATACCCTGCTGCGCCTGTATCTCCACGAGCTCCTGTTGCGAACGTGCCACACGCACCTTTCCGCGTCCACGCCCCCAGTCGAGTATGGGAAACGAAATGGTAAGGCTAGCGTACTCCTGAGTCATAGGTCTCTTATAAGCACCGGGCAGGGTGTTTCCCGTCTGCGACAGACCGAACTTGAGATATATGTCGGCCTTCAGTCCCGCATTGGCCTTTGCGTTTGCAAGGTTGCTGCCGGCCTCCTTGCGTATACGCTCGTAGTACACAGGGTCGGGGCTGTTCTTCATTGCCATTTCAAGAGCCTCGGGAAAGGGGACCGTAAAATCAGGGACACTGTCGGGCAGCAGAAGGGTTATGAATGTATCCTGCCCCAACCCGAGGAATGAGCGGAACTGTTGCAGGGTCTCTTCGTGGGCAATCTGCACATCCATGACATTCGCCTCCTCACTCAGGCGACGTATCTCGAGTTGCAACATCTCATTCTCCGTTATCGTGCCGAGCTTGTAACGCCCCTGAGCCATACGGTAAAGAGTGTCGGCATTGGCATAGTTGTCATGAGCCATACTCAGATTGCTCTGCGCTGTGGCAAGATTGAAGAAATGGTTACATGCCTGTGCCGATACAAGTTCAATGGTCTCGGCATAACTCTTCTTGGCCTCGGCATATCGCAAAGGCTCTATGCGGCGGTCCCATTTGAGACTGTTGTAACCGAAAAGGCTCTGGCTGTAACCGATACTCACCGGAACGGTACTGAACATGTTCATCTTACTCTCCATCTCCCTGAGATAGTTGACACTGCTCCTTATGAAGAATGTTCCGCCAGTAAGAGGAATATTCTGGTTGATGCTTAACGACAGATCGCCACCAAACTGGCTCTGGCTGAGAAAGAGCGATGTTCCGTCGCCCTGGGTAATCTTGTTTATCTCATTGTTTATATATGGCGAGCTGTTGAGCGTGAGCGACGGAAGGTAGTTGGCACGATAGTAACGGTAATTCCAATACTGCGCAAGGAAGGTATGACGTGCACTACGGGCCGACGGCGACTGTTTCTTGGCCATCTCGATTGCCTGCGGGAGTGTGAGCGTGAGTGTGTCGCCCTCCCATGCAAAAGAGCAGGACGGCAAAAGAAGCAGAAGAAGCATTACTCTCCTGACAAAGAGGGATATTACCGATAAGGACAATCTGTTTGTTTTCATAATTTCTTATATAGTGTTTTTGATACTGTTCAGAAGCAGCTTGGCTTTCCCGAAAAATATTTTCTTATAAAACCCGTCATTGACAGAGGGGCCTCCTATTATACTATATACAAAAAGCGTACCAAGCTTATATTTTATTGATTATCAACAATGTATCAAATAAAGTACATAGCAAAAACCGTGCGGTTCCGCACATGATGTGTGCGATTACGCACAACCGCACAGAATGGGCGCAAATAAAATGTAGACAAGTGGTAAAATATTGATATTTTGCCACTTGTAGATTGCTTATTTTCGCATAACTTTACACATGAATTCTCAGGAGCATACAATGAAATGTAAAGGAAAGATATTGATAGTCGATGACAACGAGGATGTACTCCTGTCACTGAACATGCTGTTACGCCCATGGACCGAGGCCATAAGGGTCATTACCGACCCCGGGCGTATAATAGAGTTCATGGACAGTTTCCACCCCGATGTAATTCTGCTGGACATGAATTTCAGCAGGGACAGCATAAGCGGTGAGGAGGGATATGAGTGGCTCGCACGCATCCTCGAACATGACCCGTCCAGCGTGGTCATATTCATGACTGCATACGTGAGTACTGAGAAGACCGTGCGGGCAATAAAAGCCGGTGCAGTGGACTTCGTACCCAAGCCTTGGGAGAACAGGAAGATGATTGAGACAATACATTCTGCCGTAGACCTCAAACGCAACAGAATGATGCCGGCAACGGATGATGATGAGCAAGAGGAGACAGCGGCTCCTCTTCAGGGACCAAGGTTCATAGGCGAGTCGGCACAGATTCTTGAGCTCAAAAGACGCATAAAACACATAGCCCCTACAGATGCAAACATACTCATCACGGGTGAGAACGGTTCGGGAAAGGATGTCGTTGCACACGAGATACACCGTTTGTCGGCACGTAGCGGAAAGCCTATTGTATCAATAGACCTTGGCTGCATACCCGAGGCCCTCTTCGAGAGCGAGCTGTTCGGTCATGAGAAAGGTGCATTTACCGGAGCTACATCATCAAAGGCCGGCCGCATTGAGGAGGCCAACGGAGGCACTCTCTTCCTTGATGAGATAGGCAACCTGTCGCCTGCAATGCAACAGAAACTGCTTACCGTAATCGAAAAGCGCGAGACATCACGCATAGGCTCGACCAAGGTACAGAAGATCGATATCAGGATTGTGGCTGCTACTAACGCCGACCTGCATGCAATGGTGAGCGACGGCAGATTCCGCGAGGACCTGTTCTACCGCATCAACACCATAGAGTTCCACCTGCCGCCGCTGCGCGAACGCGGCAATGACATACTGCTGTTGGCCAACCATTTCATGGAGACATATGCCCGTAAATACAACCGGGAGGCAAAAAGGCTGTCGCGCGATGAGGAGCGCCGATTGCTCGCATACCCATTCCCGGGCAATGTGCGCGAGTTGCAGCACTGCATAGAGAGGATGGTGATTGACCCCGGCTCTCCCTTCCCGACGGGTAACGGCAGAACGCAGGAGACCGCACAGACATCACTTAACCTGGTGGAGCTTGAGCGTGCGGCAATACGCAAGGCCCTTGAACAGAGCAACGGCAACCTGTCGGTGGCTGCCGAGCTGTTGGGAATTACGCGTTATGCGCTTTACAGGAAAATTGACAAACACGGTATCTGATGGGATTCTGGCAGAACATATTCTACAACAAGAGCATCAAGCGTCTTAGACTGATGCTTGAATCGGTACGTATGCGCGATTTCAGCCTGCAATACTCACTTGACAAACTCACAGGCGAGGAACGCCGTATGGCCGAGGAGATAAATGCGGTCATCAATGAGTTCCGCGAGACAGAGCGCAAGCACCAGGGAGAGACACATCTCTATGATGCACTGCTCTCGAATGTAGACTCAATACTCATTGCAACAGATGACACAGGCAAGACAAGATGGATGAACAGAGCTGCAATAGAGCAGTTGTGCGGCTTCCAGTTCGACAGACTCGACAACCTGTCGGCGTTGCATCCCTCGTTGCCCGAACAGCTGAAAGGGCTACGCAAGAACAGCATGAGCCTCATCTCTTTTCCAACCAGCCAAGGTGAGGAGAGACGCTATGCTGCCACAATGAGAAAGATGTTCGTCAACGGCATAGGCTATCGCCTTTATACTATGCAGGATGTTGCATCGGTTTTCAGGCAGAGCGAGTCCCTTGCACAGCAGAGACTGATTAGGGTGTTGACACACGAGATTGTTAACTCGCTGACACCAATAGTATCGCTGTCGGAGACCATGGCCGACAACATGGCTATGGGTAGCGAACGCGACATCAGCGACAGCGAGATGGAGATTGCACTATCGGCAATAAGCCGCAGGGCAAAGGGACTTATGGAGTTTGTGCAACGTTACCGCATGCTCTCGGGCATTGCACCGCCAGTCATAAGCGCTGTAAGAATAGAGGAACTGATAATGGGTCTTCAGGAACTTGTAGTGCCGCAGATGAGAGAGGGATGTCAGGTGAGTTTCAATGCAGGATGCGGGGATACCATGATCGGTGTTGACCGTGCACAGATTGAACAGGTATTCCTGAATCTGCTGAAGAATGCAGTGGAAGCAGGAGCAACGCTAATTGATGTCACAGGAGCATTATCCGATGACGAGTGCTGGCTTATAGTTTCGGTAACGGACAACGGAGGTGGTTTCCCGAAGGAGGCTGCCGACAACATGTTCACCCCTTTCTTCACCACAAAGAGCGGTGGACAGGGTATAGGGCTTGCCGTATGCCGCCAGATTGTGAGCAACCACGGTGGGCTGGTAGGTGCCGAATGTTTAGAGGACGGCAGCGGTGCCCACTTTACCGTAAGGCTGCCGATAAAAGGATATAATGGTGACCGCACGGCATGCAAGCCATAAATTGAAAAACGCAATAAGCTGCCCGAGGGCAGCTTATTGCGTTTTTCAATTAAGTACGAATTCCCTTATGTCACCTTGAATACCCTTCTCGACCTTGAAGTTACGGGCGAAGTTCCTTATGAATTCAAGTGTCACCGCTGACGGCTTGGGAAACTTTTCCTTTTTTAGAGCTTTACGGATAACAGGCTCTGTAATTGGGGTAGATTTTTTATCCATAGGCAAAATGCTTTATTTCTTCATTGTATAATAATAACGCACTGCCGGCAGAAATAGTATATGCCGCCAAAGAAAAAAATCTTCTGCGGCATATACCCCAACCCTATCACTTAATTATTAGAAACCTCAATACTCCCGGAAGAGATAAAAAGAACTTCTAATTCCCGTAAATACTATTCCATTACCAAGAATACATTCTTCTCGGCAGCAATGCGTCTCATATTCAGCACAGCATATCGCATACGTCCGAGAGCTGTATTTATACTCACTCCGGTAGCATCGGCAATCTCCTTGAACGACATATCCTGATAATAGCGCATGAAGACAACCTCGCGCTGGCAATCGGGCAGTTCGTCAACGAGCATGCGCACATCCTTGAGTACCTGGTCATTCACAAGCTGGTTCTCGATATTGCCCTCGACAAGCTTGGCATCATTGAGCAAGTCAACCTCGGCTTCATCATTGGATACGGTATTCTCATTCCTCTCAACACGGAACTGGTCAATTACAAGATTATGGGCAATGCGTGTAATCCATGCCGCGAACTTGCCGTCATTAGTATAACGGCCCTGCTGCAAGGTTACGATTGCCTTGACAAAGGTCTCCTGGAAGATGTCCTCGGCCACCTCCTTTGAACGTACAATAAAATATATGTAGTTGAACAACCTGTCCTGATGACGGTTCAGCAGTATATCAAATGCTGTATTATTGCCCTGCAGATAAAGTGAGACCAACATATCATCGGTCATCTGCTTTAAATTCTCCATTATTTTCTTCTGTTAAAATTGAAGTAGAGATTTTTCTATAGGCAATCGTGTTTACAGGTTTATAAATGAATTATTTCTGCAAAGGAAAGAAATAATTGAATCAAATCCAAATAATTTTAAAGAAAAGTACCCCGACAGCACAATATAACGCAGCAAAGCGCGTTGACTGCAGCACAAAAATGCACTCGCTTTGAAAAATACCGAAGCAAGCTTCGTATTTCTCGCTCGTTTACCTGCATTTGAGCTAAAGCTCGAATATATACTGCACTCGCTGTAAAAAATACTGAAATAAATTTCGTATTTCTCGCTCGTTTGTGACTATATTTGCCTAAGAGACAATTACTGGTAAAAAACTTATAAGATATGAATACAAGAAGAATCCATCTTTTGCTACTCTCTTTCATTGCCGGCATAACTGCAGCAATGGCAGACATCCCTGTAAAGAGTGACATTTTCTCAAAAACGTTCTCAAAAGGAACTCCGGTACAGATAACCAACAACCGCGACAAGGGTTTCGCCATCAGGCTAGGTAACGACGGCACTACCGTGACAAGCGGTAGCACCGCATACGTAGAGAACGAAGTATGGTATCTCGTTGGCGAAGCATCAGCATTCAGAATGTACAGCCACAAAGGCGGCAAGAAACTTGCCCTCAAGTTGGAGAATAGCGAAAGTGGCGCAGCCGCCACAATGACTGCAGCAGAGAACGCAACTCTCCTGACTCTCACCCTGCAGCAGGACGGTAGCTACGCAATCTCACCTAAGGAGAACCCACTGCAGAGTTTCAACATGTTCGGAGGCGCAGGAAGAGACATAAAGTTATACTCATCTAATGACACCGGTGGACATTGGAACTTCAACGTCATCGACCTGAGCAAACCGCTTAAAATAAAATACAATACACAAATGGAAGGCGGTTTTGAAACAAACACAAGAATTGGCGAACTTGCAATTACAGTGAACGGCATCACAAGCAACAGCATGCTCAACAAGGAGGACGCCTTGGGGTCGCAGACATGCTACTTGCCCAAGGATGCCAAATTCAGCATATCTACAGGCCTTGTTTGTCACGGTTGGAATATTGATATAGACGGAAAAGGCGGAATTGCCGAGCAGAGCCTGCCAGAAAAGGGCATGGAGATTACCGTAAACATCACCGTGGACAAGGAGAACAAGTACCAGTACCTGTTCTACTCTCCTGATGAGAAAGGAATCCCTTATCGTATCCCGGCCATCGTAACAACCGCCAACGGATATGTTTTTGCAATCAATGACTATCGTCCATGCGGCAACGATATCGGTTTCGGCGAGGTTGACCTTGTTATGCGTCACAGCGTAAAAGGCGGTGCGGAATGGGACGGTCACTCATGGAGTGAACCCGTTAAGATTGCCGACGGCGTGGGCAAGGAGGCCAAAGAAACATGGCTGACAGGATTCGGCGACCCGGCAGTCGTTGCCGACCGCGAGCACAACGAGATTCTTGTGATGAGCGTATGCGGCAACCGTGTATGCTGGCACGGAAACTACGGAGCCGGCACAGCCGAGAACCCGGAAAACCCAAACCGCATGGCACGCCTGCGCATAAAGTTCAACAAGGAGACCGGAGAGTGGGAAGCCGGAGAACCAGAGGAGGTTACATATGAAATATATCCACTCTTCAAGGATAAGGATGGCAAAGCGCATGTAGGTTCGATGTTCATCGGTGCCGGACGCATTGCACAGAGCCGTATGATAAAGGTGGGCGAATACTACCGTATATACTGCGCGGTGTGGGCCGTTGAGACCGGCAGTTACCGCCATCATAACTATGCTCTCTATTCCGATGACTTTGGAGAGACATGGCACTTGCTTGGCGAGCTCGGCAATGACTTCAACGACAGCCCTGCACCACACGGCAACGAGCCCAAATGCGAGGAACTGCCCGACGGCAGTGTACTCCTGAGCAGCCGCAAGGGATACGGACGCTACTTCAACGTATTCCATTACACGAACTTCGAGAAGGCCGAAGGTTATTGGGACGGTGCAGTATCGACCGACCAGGCAGGAGACCTCAAATTCGGCAGCAACGACACCAACGGCGAGCCATTGCTTGTCGGGAATGTATTGTTCCAGTCCGTACCTACAGGCAACAACCGCAGTGACGTGGCAATATTCTACAAGGTGCTTGAGGATGACCCTGCGACATACACACCTACAGAACTGTCAAAGGGCTGGACAAAGATTCCTGTTTCGGACAGAGGCTCAGCCTACTCGTCAATGTGTATCCTGCCCGACGGCAACATCGGTATATATTACGAGGAGGAGCCCGGCGGCTATTCAATGGTATATGTACCTGTGGACATCTACAAAGCAGTGGGCCCAGTCACATACAGCGAAAAAGTTGTCGACAGATGCCCCACCTGTGGCGAAGGCAAATACGAAGGAATCGTAACGGTAGAATAAGTGCGCTGACCGGGGAACCCGGCTGCAGAACCGCCGCAATGAACATTCCACCTCCTTTTACACGCAGGAGGATGCCCCGTATTTGTATCGCTCCACGTTAAATATAACAATATGAAAAGAGTTTTAATCCTCGCGTTACTTATAGTGCCGCTGCTGGCTGTCGCGCAATCAAGAATATACAAAGGCAGCAGTACATACAGCAGCGACATACTATGCACCTTCGACGGCAAATATCTTTACCGCGGCAACAGCACATACAGCAGCGACGCACTATACACATTCGACGGCAAGCACCTTTACAAGGGAAGAAGCACATACAGCAGCGATATTCTGCTCACCTTCGACGGCAAATATCTTTACCGCGGCAACAGCACCTACAGGAGCAACATCCTGTACACCGTCAGCGGCCTCATTCCAATTGCCGTGATAGTTGCGTTGCTATAATGAAGAGAGGAACCCGCCACCGGCAATGGCCGCACCGGCAGAGACAAAAAAAAGAGTAGTTGCTTCCAACTACTCTTTTAGTATTATTGAAACCTCGCGGTTTTAATTACTTCTTCAAAGACTCATCAGCCTTGTTCTGTACCAACATCTCCTCAGCGAACATGTAAGCACCGGTCTTAGGTGATTTAACCAACTTAACAACCTTTACGAACTTCTCCTTATCACCAGTCTGGAGGGTTGCCACTGCTTTCTTAGCCATCTCTTATTACTTAATTTCTTTGTGAACGGTTACTCTCTTCAAATATGGGTTGTAT
>JAZQZM010000004.1:0-63519 GCA_045634085.1 Bacteroidaceae bacterium | reverse complement strand
ATTGAATCGATAGAAGACCCTGCGTCGTTGACATTGTTTGAACTGGAACGTGAGAGCTGGCGTTTGTATTGTGAATCAACTTCTAATGCTTTCGAAAAGATTGTTTTGGGGAAATTCCAGTACAATCTGAAGGCTACTTTTTGGAACAATTACGAGTTTGATATAATGAACCAACGCTTGAAATCTATTGTATATCTTTATAGTAAGGATGTTACAGCTTTGGGTGATAATATATGTGGGTGGAATGATGTTGTCGATGGCTTTGACAATGTTTGTAAAGGTATAAAGTCTGGCAATGATTACGAATATTCATACGATGAAAAGATTTTAGCCTTGGAAGAGGATAAAAAGGCTTTCAACGAGTATATTCGTGTGCATGCTGACTTGTTAAGGAGAATGGGTGTTGCCAATGATGAAAGTTATCTGTTGTATCTCAAGACGCGGACATTGAACAGGTTTATGGATTATTATGATGATAGTGTAATTAGAATGTATTAGTGATTTGCAGGACTTCCTATTAGGACTTATTAATCGCCTGCGAAGACAATAAATCAAACGTGGTTCACCGACAGTGAACCACGTTTGATTTGATATTACATTTCTCTTATCTTATTACATCCGCGTCGTACCACACGGTGGGGGTGTCACTCATTTCAATTGTGAGTGTGCCGCCTGCGGCAATGTCGCTGTGCTCGATGTATGGCAGGTTGTGTGGCTTGCCGTTGAGCTTTATGCTCTTGATGTAGATGTTTGTAGCGCTGTTGTTCGTTGTCTCAATGACAAACTTGCCGCCCTTTACGGTGAGCTCGGCGCGGTCAACGGTGGGTGAACCGAACCAGTAGCGTGCGCCGGCAGACTCAACCTGGTAGAATCCGAGTGCCGACATCAGGTACCATGCCGACATCTGTCCCATATCCTCGTTGCCCGACAGGCCGTCGAAGTTGTTGCGGTACTGTGCCGTCATTACCTCACGCACGCGTTCTGCAGTCTTTTGTGGCTCGCCAAGCATTGTGTAAAGGTAAAGGATATGGTGGCTTGGCTCGTTGCCGTGGGCGAACTGGCCGATCATGCCCGAGATGTCGGGTGATGCATCGCCGTCAACGGTAGATGGTGCAAGGAACAGTGAGTCAAGGCGTGCAATGCATGCCTCCTTGCTGCCGAACATCGCTGCGTAGTTCTCAATGTCATGCGGTACCAACCATGTGTACTGCCATGCGTTGCCTTCGCAGTAGTCGTTGGCACGGTGAGCCGAGAAGTATGGGTTGAACGGTGTGCGGAACTTGCCGTTTGCATCCACACCACGGATGAAGCCTGTCTCCTTGTCGAAGAATGTGCGGTAGCTGTGGCTCATCTTTGTGAAGTGCTCGTAATCGGCCTCTTTGCCCAGAGCCTTTGCCGCGTTTGCTGCGGCTGCATCGGCAATCGCATACTCCATGTCAAATGCGACAGCCTCGCTGAAGATGTCGCAAGGAATGTAACCGTATTTATGGCGGTGCTCCTTGCCGCGTTCCTCAACGGCTGCAGTCTGCTTTATTGCTGCGAATGCCGCCTCGCGGTCAAAGCCTTCAATGCCCTTGACAATGGCGTCGGCAACAACGGGGATGCCGGGGTCACCTACCATGCAGTCGGTCTCGTTGCCCCAAAGGTGCCATACGGGGAGGTCGCCCTGCTTGTCGCAGATGTCTACCATGGTAGCCACGAATTCGCCGGCTTTCTCCGGGTGGATTATTGTCATCAGCGGCTGCTTTGCACGGTATGTGTCCCAAAGTGAGAAGCATGTGTAGCGTGGAGCAGGGCTGTTGTATACCTTGTCATCGGCACCGCGGTAATCGCCGTTTACATCGCTGAACAGCATTGGAGCTATCATGGCGTGGTACATAGCTGTGTAGAATATCTTCTTCTGCTCCTCGTCCTTCATTTCAACCTTTATGCGGGCGAGTTCTTTCTCCCATGCATCGACTGCCGCAGCCTGCACTGCAGCAAAGTCCCAACCGGGGAGTTCCTTCTCCAGCGCCTGCTTCGCGCCATCAATGCTTACGGGTGATATTGCAACCTTGAGCAATACCTCCTCGCCTGCAGTTGTGGCAAACGATGCACGTCCGTACATATCCTTGCAGCCTTTCAGCTCGAATTTCTCGAATGGCTTTGCGAACTCTGCGGCAAAGTAGATGCGCTGGTTCTTTGCCCAACCCTTTGAGTAACGGTAGCCTACAATGCGGTTGTTGCCCTCGGCCTGCATGAATGACTCTGTGGTCTCGTCCCAGCATCCACCGTTCTGCAGGTCGATTACAAGTGCCGCATCCTGAGCCTCGGGGAATGTGTAGCGGTGCAGTCCCACGCGTGCGGTCGATGTCAGTTCGGCCTTTATACCATAGCGTGTGAGGGGTACCGAGTAGTATCCGGGCTCGGCAATCTCCTGTGTGCGGTCGGCTGGTGACCACAGTCCGCTGTTGGGGATTTCTGCCGTTCCGCGTTCGTAAGTCACTTCGCCGGTAACGGGCATTACGGTTACATCGAACAGGTCGCCGATGGCGGTTCCGCTAAGGTGTGTGTGGGAGAATCCTATTACCGTAGCCTCGTCCTGGTGGTAGCCCGAGCACCAGTCCCATGTCTGGTTGATGCTGGTGGGGCCCAACTGTACCATACCGAACGGTACGTTTGCTCCGACGAATACGTGTCCGTGTCCGCCGCTGCCGATGAGAGGATTGACATACTCGGTCAGCTTCTCCTGGCCGGCGTCGTTGCCCCCGTTCTGTGGGGCGGTAGAGCATGCTGTCGCAAATATAAGCGACATTGCCAATATGCTGTTTATTGCTTTCATTTCGGTTCTTTCTTGAGTTTTATCTGGATGTTTGCGTTGTCAAGCAGCTGCCTGTGTGTTATGCGGTAACCGTTCTTCTTGCCGTTGAGGCTTATGCCGTCAATGTAGCGGCAATCCTCGGCAGGGCGTTCGCACTCTATCGTTATCTCTCCCTGTGGGGTAGAGATGCTCACCTTGTCAAAGACCGGGGTTGTGAGTGTGTAGTATGGTTCGCCGGGGCAGTCGGGATAGAGGCCCATCATCGAGAATACCGCCCATGCCGACATTGTTCCGGTGTCATCATTGCCGGGGATGCCGTCGGGGGCATTCTTGTAGTGGTTGTCGAGAATTCTGTTGACCTCCTTCTGTGTGCGCCACTCCTCTCCCTTGAAACGGCTGAAAAGGTATGCATACACAATGTCGGGCTCGTTGGCAGGGTCGTAATGGTCGTTGTCGAAGACTCCCTGAAGGCTGTTTATGAAACCGCGTTTTCCGCCCATGAGTTTTGTGAGTCCCGGTATGTCGTGCGGAACGGCAAACGTGTAGCACCATGCCGACGCCTCGTGGAAACCGGGGACGTTCTCGAAGTTCTTGCCTGTAGCGGGGTCAAAGTCGCCAAGGAATTCGCCATCCTTTGTAAGCGGGCGCAATGTGCCGTGCTCCTTGCAGAAATATCGGCGGTAGCTCTGTGAACGCTTCAGGAACTCCTTTGCACGCTTCTTGTCGCCAAGCGAGTCGGCCAGCTGTGCAATGGCATAGTCGGCCGAACAGTACTCAAGCGCATGCGATACTGAATTGTCGCCCGAGAGGTCATTGGAGAAGTACCAGAGGGGTATGAAACCATTCTCTATGTACGGGTCGATGTCGCGGCGTATGGGGTTGTCGGCGCCCTTTGTGGTTGCCGATTTAAGCATCGCTTCGTATGCCTTCTCTATGTCGAAGTCACGGAGCCCCTTTATCCAGCTGTCGGCAATGACAATGGCTGCAGGGTCGCCTTCCATGGTGTATGTCTCGCGTCCGAACAGCTCCCAGCGTGGCAGCCAGCCCCAATCCTCGTACATTCCCACCATGGTGCGCAGCATGTCGGTCTGGCGTTCGGGGTATACGAGTGTGAGCAGCTGGTGCAGGTTGCGGTAGGTATCCCACAGCGAGAACACGGTGTAGCGTGTGTGGTCACTCTTCCCCACTCCGGCACTCTCCATTCTAGGGTATTCACCGTTTACATCGCTTATGGTGCTCGGGTGGATGAGTGCATGGTATAGTGCTGTGTAGAAGATTGTCTGCTGGTCCTTTGTGCCGCCCTCAACGCGTATGCGTCCCAGGTCGCTGTTCCAGCGTTCTACGGCACCGGCATGTACGCTGTCGAAGTCCTTGCCCTTCTGCTCTGCTTCAAGGTTCTCCCAAGCGTTCTCTACCGATACGAAAGAGACTCCCATCTGCACGGTAATCTGTTCGCCCTCGGCAAGGCCGTCGTAGCAGAAACGGTAGCCGATGTTGTCGCCGGCAATCTCCCTGTAGTAGTTTTCGTAGAGCTTGTATGTGCCGTCATCGGGTGTCCATTCGGCCTCTACGCCGCTGAGCAGCGGCTGGAACTTCCAGGGGCCTTCACTCTGTGGCGCCTTTGATACTCGCATGGCAAAGTAGACGGGGAATACGGCCTGGGTGGTGTAGCAGAATGTTCCCATGAGCTTGAATCCCTCAATCTCGGTGCTGCTCACGCGGCGCACCATGGCACCGCATTCGTTGGTGAGTCCTTGGCCAAGGTTAAGGATGATGTTGCCTTTGCCGGCAGGGAAGGTGTAGCGTTCGCACGAACTGCGTGTAGTGGCTGTCACCTCGGTTTTGATACCGTACTTGGTGAGCATGTTGCTGTAGTAACCCGGTGAGGCAACCTCATCGGTGTATTCTGTGCCGTATGTGAAGTAGTTCACGTCAAGTTCTCCGCTTGTGGGCATCACCAGGAGTGACGATGCCTCGGGGCAGCCCACGCCGCTTAGTGCTACGTGTGCATATCCGGTGAAGAACCTGTTGTTGTACTCGTATGGTGCCGACCACCAGCGGTTGTCCTTGTCAAAGACATTGAGGTCCGAGCCCATTACGTTGAACGGCACTACGGACATCATTCCGTTGGGGGTTACAGCGCCGGGGTTCGTTGTGCCGAAGTTCGTTGTGCCGATGAAAGGATTCACCAGTTCTACGGGCTCCTGTGCATTGACCGCAGCTGCTGTAAGCACTATTGCTATGAATGATGCAATCTTTTTCATGACAGTTTATCTTTTGTCAAGTTCACTCAGTGCAAACGCGTATGCGCCTACCGATACAGCCTTGCTCGCACCGAGTTTTGAGATGGCGATACCTATACGCTTCTGGCTGTCATAGTCCACGTATCTATCTTCGCCGTAAACCTTGACCTTCTTCACTTCACCCTTTGCGAACTGCTCAAACTCTTCGGGGCACTCAAGATCGTAAACCTTCATCTGAACAAGGTTCACCTCGTCACCGCCAAGTGTGTGCAGCTTTGAACGCATCTCCTCAAGGAGTGCGGGCATTATCCAACGGCTTGCAGCCGAAACGCCGCCGCCGATGACAACAAGACCGTCAATGATTGTGACGGCTGTCGAGATGGCAGCTCCGGCAATGCGTCCGAGTGTTGCAAAGGCCTCTTTTGCAGCCTCCTGGTTGCCCTCGCGTGTGCCGTCGGCAATCTCGCAGATGTCCTTCGGTGTCAGGCCATGGTCGGGGTTGCCACTCTTCTCGCCATATACGCGCTTCACGGCACGGATGGCAACACCGTCCTCAACGATAATCTCAGGCATCTCCTTGTGACGCAGGCAGAATGTCTCGACGCATGAGTTGTCGCCGCGGTTCAGGCGGTTGTCAATGACAACACCGATGCCGAATCCTGTGCCCAGCGTGTAGCCTATGAGGTTCTTGTACTGCTTGGTAGAGCCGAGCTCCTTCAGGCGGTTGTTTATTTCGGGGAGCACACCGCAGAGTGCCTCGCCGTAGGCAAATAGGTCGCCGTCGTTGTTGATGAACACGGGTACACCGAACTGCTTCTCAAGGAATGCGCCCAAGGCGACTCCCTCGCGGAACGATGGGAAGTTTGGCAGGTAGCCTCCGATGATGCCGTTAGGGTAGTCGGCAGGGCCGGGGAACGCGAAACTGATGGCGACAGGCTTCTCCTCGAGCTTGTCGAATACCTGGCGGAAACCGTTTACCATGTTCTGCAGGCAGAGGTCAAGGTCATGCGACTGTGCAGGGACCGATACCGGTTCTATGATGAACTCTCCGGCCTTCATGGCGCCGAATACGAAGTTTGTGCCACCCGCGTCAAGTGTGGCAACAATGCGGTTGTCATTATTGTACATGTCTGTAAGTGTTTTGTTATTTTGCTATGTTTATTTTCTCTGAATACTCCTTGATTATGCCAATGGTTGTTGTGTCGCAGTCAAACACCGAGTACCAACCCTGTGGTTCATGAGGCGGGTCGCACAGGAAGTCGTCGCCCGGTTGCCACACAAGGTCACGCGGACGTCCGCTGCCGCCCCAGCCCCAGAAGTTGCAACCCGCAATGGGGCCGTTGTTCTTGACGCTGTTGTCGACCGCCGCAAAGATGAACGAGTAGAATGTGTCGCGGCTGTCGGTGGGTATCCCTGTGCCTGCCTCGTTGCCTTTACGCGAGAATCCGAACTCCTCAATTACCAGTGGCTTGTTTAATTTGTTGGCAATGTCGACGTGCTCGCTGATGTACATTCCGCTCTCCTCGCAGGCGTACACAATGTCGCTGTCGGGGTCGGAACGCTTTGCCCAACCCCAGTTTACGGGCCAGATGTGAATGGTCAGGTAGTCGATGTTCTTGTCGGCGTGAATCTGCTCGTACAACTCCATGTCAACCTCGCAACCGTATTTGCCCTCGCTTCCTGTTGATACCAGGTGGTTGGGGTCGATGCTTTTTATTATGGCTGCGGCCTCGGAAATCCACTTTGCAAAGGCTTCTTTATTCTCTTTGGCAAAGGGACGGGGCTCGTTGCACAACTGCCACGCCATTATGGCGGGCTCGTCCTTGTAGTTGCGGCCGGTGATGCTGTTCTTGCGCGAAACGATGCTCTTTATGTAGTTGTAGTACATCTCAATAGCCTTTGGTTCGCGAGAGAAGTTGGCGCAGTAGTTGACATAGCGGTTGTAACCGCCCTCTTCGTTGGTATTGGGCGAGTCGCCGTATCCGCACTCCTTGAGATAGAAACCGAAACCTCCACTCCAGTCCCATGCATTGTTGAGGTATATTACGGCATGCATGCCCCTTTTCTCAAGTTCTGCTATGGCAAAGTCAAGTCCTTGGAGAATGGTGTCGTTGAGTACTCCAGGAGCAGTCTGCAGATAGGGCTTGGCCGGGTTTGCCAAATCGCTGCCGGCGTCAGGCCCAGTCAGAATCCTGAGGTTTGTAACTCCAATGGCTTTTAGGTTGTCAAGTTCCTTGCAGAACCTCTCCCTGTTGCCACCCTCGCCAGTAGATGCAAGCACGCTTGCATACCACATGTTGGTTCCAATGTAACGGTAGGGCTTGCCTTTGTGCAGGAACTGTGTGCCGTCAACGGTTACATGTCCACTCTTGTTGTCGTCACTCTCTGTAGTGCTGCTCTTTACGACATTCGAACTGCAGGACAAAGCCAGCGCAATAGTCATCAGTAGTAAAAATATTGAATTGAAACTTCTCATTTGTAGGTGTTGTTGGATGTTGATTCTGCGAAGTTAGCAAAATGTAACAAAGAAACGAACTTTTATATATTTTTTTGAAAATATCTATTTATAATGTGCATTCAGGCAAATTTTCATCGGCTATTTAAAGGTAGTTTGGGAACAATTTATATCTTTGCAGGCAGAACTAATTTACATACAAATAATTTATAATGGAGATTTCAAACAAATATCTGCGTGTGGCATATACGCTGTATTCGCATCGTGGCGAAGAGTGTGAGGAGGTTGAAAAGACAAGCCGTGAACAGCCTTTTGCTTTCCTTACGGGTGTAGGTTATACTCTTGATGCCTTTGAGGAGAACCTTAAGGATTTGAAGAAAGGTGACAATTTTGACTTTACAATACCGTTTGCCGATGCTTATGGCGAATATGACCCCGACCATGTACAGGACTTCGACCGCGAGGTGTTTACAATTGACGGCAAGTTCGACTCGGCTCACATCTATGCAGGCAATGTCGTGGAGATGATGCGTGCCGATGGCTCTCCTATCCTTGGAACAGTGAAAGAGGTAACTCCGGTGAAAGTGGTGATGGACTTCAACCATCCTCTAGCCGGTTGCGACCTTCAGTTTGTAGGTACAGTTGTCGAGGCGCGTCAGGCAAAGGAGTCTGAACTCAAGAAGTTCTACGACTCTTTGAAGGCTTCATGCAGTTGCGGTGGCGGTTGCAGCGGTTGCAGCGGCAGTTGCGGTGACGGCGGTTGCGATGGTTGTGGTCATTGATCTGACAACTTGTTGGAATGAACAGTTTTGGTCAACAGCTTCGCCTTACGACCTTCGGTGAGTCACATGGTGTGGCTATCGGGGGTGTTGTCGATGGCTTCCCTGCCGGGGTGGTCATCGATGAGGCTTTTATACGTGGCGAGATGCAACGTCGCCGTCCGGGACAGAGTGCGATAACTACACAACGCAATGAACAGGATGAGGTGAAGTTTCTTTCCGGCATCTTTGAGGGACGTTCAACAGGTACTCCCATCGCCTTTATGATAGAGAATAGCAACAACCGTAGCGGCGATTACGATAATCTGCGCGAGGCGTTCCGTCCCTCACATGCCGATTACGTGTATGACAGCAAGTATGGTGTGCGTGACCACAGGGGCGGGGGGCGTTCTTCGGCGCGTGAGACAGCTGTACGCGTCTGTGCCGGTGCCCTGGCCAAACTTGCACTCAGGCAACTGGGTATTTCTGTTCAGGCTTATACGTCGCAGGTCGGCGGTGTTGTCTTGGAGGGAGATTACACCTGTTATGACCTCTCTGTGGCCGAGAACAATGCGGTACGTTGCCCCGATGCTGCAAAGGCCCGGGAGATGGAGAATCTTATCCTGGATGTGAAACGTGATGGTGACACAGTAGGCGGGGTGGTGACATGTGTGGTAAAGGGTGCTCCGGTAGGTCTGGGAGAGCCACTCTACGATAAACTGACCTCATCGCTTGCGCATGCGATGCTCTCGATAAATGCAGCCAAAGGATTTGACTACGGTAACGGATTTGCGGCTGCAACGGGTCGCGGTTCGCAACAGAACGATGTTTTCTACAATCGTGACGGTAATATAGCAACCCGTACCAACAACAGCGGTGGTATCCAGGGCGGTATATCCAACGGTAATGACATCTATTTCCGAGTGGCTTTCAAGCCTGTAGCCACTTTACTCATAGAACAGGAGACTGTGACGCGTGAAGGCGAGGAGACGACCCTGCTTGCCAGTGGCCGTCACGACCCGTGTGTGGTGCCGCGTGCAGTGCCGGTAGTAGAGGCCATGGCAGCGCTTGTAGTACTTGACCATTATATGCTCGCAAGGGCAAAGGACCGGATGTTCGTGTAATCCGTGCATGGCTTCCTTATATGAAAACACAAGAATAAATCATGAATAAAACCACTAAAAAGAATCCGACGTCAACTCAGAGTAATGGTTGGCATGATGCTATCTCCTCTTTTTGGGAGAAGTCTATATCGTTGATTCAGTATGTGCTTGTGCCCCTGTTCTTCTTTACTCTATGGGCTGTATTGGCTTTCTACGAGTCGGCCTTGCTGGAGAGAACCGAGTCCTTGTCGCTATTCCTCTTTGACAGTATCTATTTTGAGAACATGCTTTCGGTTCCGGCCGGTCTGCTCTCATATTTGGGCTGTTTTCTTATCCAGTTCTTCCATTATCCGGCTCTTGGGGCTGCACTGTATGTCCTGTTGCTCGCCTTTGTATATCATCTTACACGTAAGGTGTTTGATATTCCGGCCAGACATGCACTCCTGACACTTGTTCCTGTAATTGCCATAATAGCCTCGAATACGCAGTTGGGATATTGGATTTTCTACCTCAAGATGCCCGGTTACTATTATATGGCTCTCCTGGCAACCATCTTCTCGCTGTTGGCAATGTTGGTGTACAAGATGCTTGGCAGTGTGTGGCGTCTTATTCTGCTTGCTGTCTGGGTGATAGTGGGGTACCCTGCTATGGGTGTGTATGCGCTTGCATCGGCGGTGCTCATGGCACTCATGGGGCTGGCTTTGGCCGTGCGCGACAAGAGAGGTACCGGAATGTCGGTGGCGACGCTTCCTGTGGCGTTCCTGCTTGTCTATTTTGTGCCTGTTGCATACTATTATCTGTGTTATGACACCGTAGCTGCCGAACTGATGCATACCGTTGGTGTACCTGTAACGCAGTGGAATGAAAAGGTGGTTGAAGGTGTGGTGTATGATGCCGAATCCTTCTGGAACTGTATCCATGTCTATTGGATGCCGTTCTTGCTTCTGATTCTTTCTATGCTTGCCGGAGTTGCCTCGTTTATTCTTAGAGGTCGTAAAATCATGACTGGCAGGTTTGCGAATGTGATGAGCAGTGCGGCAATGGATGTGGTAACGTGTGTTGTATTTATCCTTTCGGTAGCCTTTATGTTGCGTTTCTGGTTCTGCGATACCAATTTCAGGGTAGAAAACAGGCAGATGGTTGCAATGTGGAACGGTGACTGGGAAGCTGTTGCCGGCTATGCGAAGGATGCAGATGACCCATCGCGTCAGGTTGTTCTGAACAAGAATATAGCTTTATTCAACTTGGGTAAGGCTGGGGATGAGGCGTTTGCGTACCCCGATGGCAGTGTCTTGCCGGTCTCTGCAGTGTCTGTCCACATGACTCATACCGACGGCTGTTCGCTGTACTATAATTTCGGCAAGTTCAATTTCTCCTATCGCTGGTGCATTGAGAATGCCGTTGAGTATGGCTGGAGGGTCGATTATTTGAAGAATGCTGCGCGCGCAATGCTGCTGTCTGGCGAGTACGGGCTCGCTTCAAGATATACAAGAATACTCAAGAGTACGATGTTCCACAAGGGATGGGCCTGTGAACTTGAAAAATTCATCGAAAATCCAGAACTCATAGACAAGGAACCCTCTTTTGTCGTGCCGCTTGAGTTCGCCTGCTACAACGATGCTCTTGGTGTTGATGAAGGCGTGGAGGTGCAGCTGACATCGACGCTTGACGCTTTGGGGCTGCGCTCTCAAAGTGATGAGTCGTTCCTCTCAGCCTTGGAAGAGGCTTTTGCTGACGGTGATATATGTGCTGTCAATGCTGCATATGAAACTAAGAACAGTCTCTCTCAGGTGTTCCTGGAGTCTTCAATGATAATGACACTCGTAAAGAAGGACTCAAAGCGCTTCTGGAACCTCCTTCAGGTTTATCTTGACAATCATATGAAGGGTGTTGAGGTGACTGGCGGGCAGAAAATCTACAAGCCGCTTCCGCGACACTATCAGGAGGCATTGCTGCTCTTCCTTGCTCTTGACCGCGGAAAGACTGTGCGCATCGGGGATGATTTCCTTAATATGTTCGTATCGAGGGGTATAGGCGGTGTGGAATCGCGTTTCAATAATTTCCAGCGACAGGTGACAGTAAACCGTGATGCGTTGAGGAAGATATATCCCGATATTAACGACGCGCGTATGAATGCGGTTATTGCCTCAATGCTGAAAAAGGAGTATGGCGACACCTATTACTATTACTATTTCTTTGTCAAGAAGATAAAGACCTATTAACATAAAGTGATATGAAACAGATATTCAAATATATCCTGGCGCTGCCTCTATTGGCTGTTGTGGCCTGTTCTGTGCAGGTTCCGCAGCAATATGCGTGCCTTGATGAGCTACCGGCAATTTTTCCGGAATACACCAATGTGACAATTCCTTGCAATATTGCTCCTCTTACATTCAGGGTAGATGTTGAGGCCGATGAATACATCACTCTTCTTAAGGCCGGAGATGTAGAGGTCGCTGTGTGCGGCCGTGAGGTTGCTCCATCCTTTGATGAATGGAGTGCGTTGCTCGCTGCAGCCAAAGGCGACAGTATAAAGGTCGATGTATTTGTGGAGAAGGAGGGTGCCTGGAAAAAGTTCAGGAACTTTGCGTTCGTTGTTTCGGCAGACGAGATTGACCCATATATTTCGTATCGCCTTATCCCGCCGTCTTATGTGGCTTATGAGAAACTGACAATCAATCAGCGCAATCTCACCAACTACGACGAGGATGTAATCTACAGCAACATGCTTATTGCAGCTGAGCCGAAAGGGCAGTGTATCAATTGTCATTCCTACAAGAACTACAAGACCGATAATATGCAGTTTCATGTGCGCCAGACCAAGGGCGGTACGGTGTTTGTACATGACGGAAATGTCAAGAAGGTGGACATGAAGAGTGATTCTACGATATCTGCCGGCGTATATCCGGCTTTCAATCCAAAGTACGATGTCGTCGCGTATTCGGTGAATACGACCGGACAGATATTCCATACAAAGCACTCGAACAAGGTCGAGGTTCAGGATACATTGAGTGATATTATAGTATATAATCCTTTGAATGAGACCGTAACGAAGGTTGCGTGTGACCCAAATGCTCTTGAGGTGTTCCCGACATGGTCGCCCGATGGTGAAACTCTATACTATTGTGTGGCGGATGTCAAATGTGAGAATCCTGCAAAGTCGCGTGTCACTCAACTTGTTGAAGATTATAAGGACATCAAGTATGATATTGTGCGCCGTAAATGGAACCCTGAAACGGGAGTCTTCGGTGAGCCCGAGACTGTTTTTCTCTCCTCGGCGCTTGGCATGAGTGCGACATTCCCGAGGGTATCGCCATGTGGCAAATATCTGCTTTTTGCCTTGGGAGAGTATGGTTGTTTCCATATATGGCACAAGGATGCCGACCTCTACTTGCTGAATCTTGAAGACGGCGCGTACTGGCCTCTTGAGGCTGCGAACTCGCCTTTTGCCGAGAGTTACCATTCGTGGAGCAGTAACGGAAGGTGGATACTGTTTGCCAGCCGACGCCTTGACAACAATTACAGCCGTCTGCATATTGCTCACGTAAATAACGATGGCTCAAGTGACAAGGCATTCGTTTTGCCTCAGAAGATGTCGGCTCATTATGACTTTTTTGACCGTTCGTACAATGTTCCTGAGTTCATGGTTGAGCCCGTAAGGTTTACGCCTCAAGAGTTCGCCGAAGTGGTTAAAGGTGAACCCGTAAAAGTTAAATATTCGTCAAGAGTAAAGTAAATTTTAACAATTAGTTGTTAAATAATCAAAAATGCAGTTTAGTCTCTTTTGTAGTCTTTTTAGGCTATAAAGGAGGCTTTCTTTTTGTAGATGTGTGAAAAAAACGCTTTCTTGGCGAAAAAAAGAGATGTTTTGTGCGAATAATTATTTAAAAGTCTTATTTTTGCACATTACCAAGGGGTAGATTATGCCCTTTCGTGAAATGCTTAAAAAAACAGAAAATAATAATTAATAAATTTTGTACTTATGTTTAAGCACCGTTTAAGTAAATTCGGCATGGCATCGCTTTTTGCAGCATGCATGTTTCTTGTCGGCGGTTCGCTTTCTTCTTGTGAAGATGATTACTTCTACGATGAAAGGGAACCGGAATGGTTGGGCGCAAGCGTTTACGACTTCCTGGTGGCTGGTTCTCCCGGTCACACCTACAGCTGTTTCGTTGAGATTATCGACAGCTTGGGTGAGGTGGAGCAGTTGGCACACACTGGTAGTAAGACACTTTTTGTGGCCGATGATGCTGCATTTGAAGAGTTTTTCAAGAACAACCCGTGGGGTGTGACGAGTGTCAGCGAGATGAGCAGGGCGCAGATGAAGATTCTGCTCTACAACTCAATGCTTGACAATGCAATGTTGCTTGACATGCTTTCAAGTACCGGTGCCAACACTTCTGACGAAGGTACATGTTTGCGTCGTCTTACATCGGCTTCAATTATCGATTCAGTTGCGTTGACATCCGAAAGACCATCTTACAACAAATTCTGGGATGCCCTCCGCGGTGTAGAGAGTGAGAATATACGTTTGGCAAAGGACGGTACAAATGCAATGATGGTACACATCCTGCCTGACTTCCTCAAGAACAACGCAGTGACTGCTTCTGATATCAATTTCCTATTCAGGAAAAATGGTGTGCAGACCAAGACTTATGTTAACAACGAGGCTCTGATTTTCGATAAGAAACTTGTTGCCAGCGGCGTTGCCACTGACGGTTTCTCTGACGATACAATGACAATCACATGTAAGAACGGATATATCTACCGTCTTGACGAGGTTCTTCTTCCACCATCAAATATGGCAGAAGAGTTGCGCAAGCATGAGGATACCAGGATTTTCTCTCATCTGCTTGACCGTTTCTGTATTCCTGTATATGACCCATCTTTGACTGCGGAATATCAGGGTTACTACAAGACAAACGATACTGTTTTCCGTTTACGTTATCTTACAACTGATTTCACTGGCGGTACCGAACTCTCTTCTATAAAAGCACAGCCAAGTGCTGATGAGGTGCTGATTTTCGACCCGGGATGGAATGAGTACAAGAACAGCCTTGCAAAAGAACGTGACATGGCTGCAATGTTCGTTCCAAAAGACTCTGTTTTCTATGACTACTTCGTAAACGGAGCCGGAAAGTGGCTTATCGACCAGTTCGCAAAGGATATTGAGGTGAACAATGACGATGATTTGATGACTGCTTTGGACTGTGTGCCCGAAGTCAACATTGTACCTCTTTTGAACAACCTTATGAAACCTTCGTTTGTAGGTACAGTTCTCAGCAAGTTCGACAAGATTACCGATGATGCCAATGACGATATGGGTATCAGAGAGCAGCATGTCGACGAGTGCGTCATTGCAAACAACGGTGTCATATATATATTAAATAATGTATTCGGTCCGGCTGAATATCTTGCGGTATCTGCTCCTACAAAGGTGTTTGACAATATGAACATCATGCGTATTGTAAACAAGGCATTGAAGTATAACTACTATCTTCTTGCAATGGATGCCGAGTTCAGCTTTATTGTTCCCGACGATTCAGCGTTCGTGTACTTTGACCCGACACCAATGTCCGACGCGGTGACCGGTGAAATGTATGCTTATCACTATGACAAGAACTATCCTAAGGGTTCAGGCAAGAATAATCAGTTCTGGGCCGAGAAGTTCGAGTATAACAAGAATACATATCAGATTGTAGACTCTTTGACAGCAGTGGAGGTTGGAGAGACTATTACAGACAAGTCTAAGCACAAGACTATTTTTACCGACCTTATGGAATACCTTATTGTCGTACATGACAAGGGTGACGGTATTGTGCTTGATGACGGTAGCTATAATGCAAGACAGTACTATCAGACAAAGGGATATGGTACAATCAAGGTTGATGCCAGCGATTCTGAACTTATCAAGTTCTATGGTGGTGCGCAGCTTGAACGTGGTACAACAGTTGTGGCGGACAAGAAGGAATCAGTGTATGACCAGAAGAACGGTTTCACTTTCTGTACACTCCCTTATGGTGAGGCTTCACCGGTACATAAACTCTCAGGCGTGCCGGCTCCTCCTACAAAGTCTGTTTATAATAACATGCTTGCAAATGCCAATGAGGAGACTGACCCATTCTATGAGTTCTATACACTCTGTTCTTCAGAGGGTAAACTCTCCGAGGTCATTAATCTGACACATGGCTCGTTGAAAGATAAGGTGAAGAATGATACAATTAAGTTGTATTCAATCTTCTATTCTGAATCAAATGGAACTGCAACCAACCTCGTTCCATTCTTCAATACGTATCATTATACAGTGTATGTGCCGTCAAACAACTCAATACAGGATATGTACGATTGCGGACTTCCTTCATGGGATGATATTCTTGAAATTGCAGAGGAGAAACCTTTGAAGGCGACAGCTATGGTACGACTGCTGAACCGTTTCCTGCGCTATCACTTCCAGGATAACTCGGTTTATGTCGATAAGGTTCCATTCACAATGCCTGCCCCCGGTGGTGCGGTTGTTGATACAGCAAACTTCTCTACAGCCGTGGTCAACAGCAAGAACGGCCGTTTCTATGAAACTGTTGTGAAAAGCGTCAAGGAGGGTGATATATATAACCTGCGTGTAAGAGACCAGTTGGGTAGAACAGCAAGCGTTGTTACAACCGGTGAGGAGAACAAGCTTTGGAACCTGATGTCACGTGATATCGTGTTTACCAAGAAGGAAAAGGGTGATATAAAGACATCTTCTTATGCAGTCATACATCCGATTGACCGCGTTCTCCTGAACGAGAGCCTCTTCGGATATGACAGTGACCTTGCGAACGGCAAGTATGTGTTCCGTCGCTACGCCGATGATGGTGAGCTCGTGAACCTGATGGCTGTCGAGGGCAGTGAGAAACCATTCCTTGTAGGTGAAATCGGTACTTTGTCTTTGGCCGACCAGGACGGCAATGTGAAAGATGTCAATGCAGGTTATCTCATGACTTCTATTGACGAGAGCAATGAGGCTTACAATGCAAAGCACACTCGCGAGGCTTATATCCTTGATGCTGAGCAGAACAAGATTCTTGTTACAGAAGAGGGTCTTTGGGTAAAAGAGACCAAGGACAAGAATGGCAAGATTCAGTCATATGCATATGGAACCATTGAACAGGATGGCTCTGTATATATGGTAAGGTATAACAGCGACGGTACATATGAACTTGTAAAGGTCGGTGAAACCGCTACAGAAGAGGGTGAGAATGATACCAATAACTAATGGTGATGTAGAATAAACATAATAGGCCATGATAAAAATAAAGAATTTATTATTACTCGCGCTTTTCTGCTCACTGAGCAGTGTAGTCTTTGCACAAAAGGGTGCGAGAATTTCGGGTACGATAACCAGTGATGCCGAGGGCGCACTGATTATGGTGAACGTCACTGAACGTGATAACAGTAACCGTATTATCAACCACTGTGCAACAGACTTTGAGGGTAACTTCTCAATGGTTGTAAAGAGTACAAGCAATGAGCTTGAGATTACTTATATCGGTTATAAGACACAGCGTATTCCTATCGGTAGCCGCACAGTCTTCAATATCAAGCTTGTCGAGGATAACGTACTTGAAGAGGTGCAGATTGTAGCAAAGGCAGTGCAGCGTTCAGGTGGTCTGGACATTCTTGAAAGAGAAATGACACACGCGACACAGAAAATCAGCATGGATGACATGGAAGGTCTTTCGTTTGCTTCGGTAGACCAGGCACTTCAGGGTCAGATTGCCGGTCTTGACGTCGTGTTCAGTTCCGGTGACGTAGGTTCAGGTACACAGATGCGTCTTCGTGGTAACTCTGTGCTTGATGCAGGTACTGCAGGTGATGCCACTCCGCTTATCGTTGTGGACGACAACATCTTCGAGGTAGATGCCAGCAGCTTCAACTTTGATGCAGCGACCGAGGACAAGTTTGCCGAACTCCTTATGGTCAACACAGAGGATATCGCCGAGATTGAGGTATTGAAGGATGCCGCTTCTTGTGCCGTGTGGGGTTCACGCGGTGCCAACGGTGTCATCAAGATCAAGACAAAGCGTGGTAAGCGCGGTCCTACACGTGTGAACTTCTCATACAAGTTCCAGGACAAGTGGACACCAAGCGGTATGAATATTCTCAACGGTGATGACTACACCATGCTTATCAAGCAGGCTCTTTTCAATAACAACCGTAATACAGCCGTACCTCCCGAATTGAACTATGACAAGACATTCTCGGAGTATGAGAACTTCAACAACAATACCGATTGGGTTGACGCTGTTTCAAAGCATGGTTATAGAAATGAGTATAACCTCAACCTCTCGGGTGGTGGTGAGAAGGCTACATTCCGTATCGCCGGCGGTTACAGCAATGAGACCGGTCAGGTTATCGGCCAGTATCTCCAGCGTTTCACAACCCGTTTGGCTCTTGACTACTATGTATCAGAACGCATCAAGGTAATTGCCGACTTCTCTTTTACTTATACAACACAGAGAAGAAATACTGTAGACCTTCTTTATAACTCATTGTTGATGATGCCTAATATGAGTATATACAAGCAGGACGAACAGGGTAATAATACCGATGAGTATTATGCAATGCTTGACTATCCCGAAAAGAACTCTTTCCAGCAGGCGGTATACAGCAAGAAGAACACTGTGGCATACGGTACTCTTGACCAGTATCACACTGAGAACTACAGCATCAGCCCACAGATTACCTTCGAGTACAATCTGCTTGGTCTTGAGGATGACGAGACACAGTTGAAGTATCGTGGTATGGTCAACCTCAATGCTTCAACATCTTCGGCTACTTTGTATACTCCTGCGTCGCTTCTTATGGATGAATGGTACGAGGATTCAAAGAACAAGTCTCAGCTGCAGGACAGCAAGAGCCTTAACTTTACAACACGTCACCAGTTTATCTTCACTCCGTATCTGGGCAGCAAGGACCACTTCCTTACAATGAACGGACAGTTCGAACTCAGAACAGGTAGCGGTAACTCACAGAATTCAAGTGCAGTAGGTCTTCCTACCGGTAATATCAGCAGTTCTACAGTAGGTTCAAAGTTGGGTTCTGCTTCTACCGGCAAGTGGGAGAGCCGTAACATCAGTTTCGTTTGGGATGCTCACTACTCTTACAAATCAAAGTACTCTTTGCGTCTTGCTGTACGTGGTGAGGGTCTCACATCTATGGGTGATGATAGAAAATGGGTCGCATATCCATCAGTTTCGGCTCGTTGGAACATCATCGACGAGGATTGGATGGAGTGGGCACGTCCTGTAGTGAGCATGCTCTCTTTGCGTCCGGGTTGGGGTATGGACGGTCATGCTCCCGGTGACAACATGACATATACAAGCTATGAAAGCATGGGACTCAGCTATTTGGGCATGGCAGCCTTCAAGATGAAGGGCATACGTCTGAATGACCTCCGTTGCTCGCGCAAGAGTGAGTGGAACATCGGTTCTGACTTCGGTTTCTTCAACGGTAAGCTCACCGGTGCCTTCAACTACTATGACGGTATAACCGATGACCAGCTCGTCTCAACCTATCGTATACCTTCGACAACCGGTTTCAGCAGTCTTGCTTACAAGAACTCTGGTTCTGTACGTAACCGAGGTTGGGAACTTAACATCAATGCTAACAACATCAAGCTTGCCAAGGACCTCAATCTTTCACTTTACTTTAACGTAGGTAAGAACTACAACGAGATTCTTGATCTTGAAGAGGCTTACCTTGAGGAGAAGAACCCCGACTATGAAACACCTCAGAACTCTAAATATCTTGGCCGTGTGCAGATCGGTAACCCAAGTGGTGCCATCTATGGTTTCCGCTATAAGGGTGTATACCGTTACAGCTACAAGAACTGGGAGAAGGCTCTTGCCGAGGAGGCTGCAGGTCGCAACGGAACCTGTCCTGTAGTGCGCGACGCTGCCGGAAACGTTGTTTACAATGCCGATGGTACACCTAAGAAGATGGTTCTCTTCTATGACAACGAAGAGTTGACAAACAAGTATGAGTTCCGTGGTGGTGATGCCATCTATGAGGATATCAACCATGACGGTACAATCAACCAGCTTGATATCGTTTATCTAGGTAACTCCAATCCAAAGGCACAGGGTGGTTTCGGCTTTACACTGCGCTACAAGAAATGGACTTTGAGAAGCAGCTTTACATATCGTTGGGACGTTGACGTAGTAAACAGTTCACGCATGTCGTTTGAGAACATGTCAGGTTTCGACAACCAGAGCCGTGCTGTTAACTGGCGCTGGCGCAAGGAGGGTGATATCACCGAGATTCCACGTGCTGTCTACGGTAGCGGTAATGCGTACAACTATCTTGGTAGCGACCGTTATGTAGAGGATGCATCATACATCCGTCTCTCTTACGTACAGCTCTCATACTCTTTCGAGCCTGAGTGGCTGAAGAAGGTGGGTCTCAAGAACCTCAACGTGTTCCTCTCTGCCGACAACGTATGCTTCTGGACAAAGTATTCAGGTCTTGAGCCTGAGGTGGCAAGCAGTGGTGACGGTGTGGCATATGACAACACCAAGACTCCACGTTCACGTTCATATACTCTATCACTTTCACTCGGTTTCTAAAAGTTCATGATTATGAAAAGAATATCTAAAATATATAAGAAACTCTTCGTTGCGGTGGCTGCATTGTGTTTCATGAGCTCATGTACTGATTATTTGACAATCATACCGCCCGATAAAATTACCGAAGAACATTTCTGGCAGACAAAGGATGACGTCAACGGCATCCGTGCAAAGGCCTATCTTAATCTTCTCAGTAGCGATGCCATTCAAAAGGCTATCGTATGGGGAGAACTCCGTGCCGATAACTTGACATATCCTGCAAACTATAACCAGAATATCAAGTATATAATTGAAGCCAACATCCTTGATGAGAACGGCTATTGTGATTGGGCTATATATTATGAGGCAATACAAACGGCCAATCTTCTGATAGACCGTGCTCCGCAGGTTATGGACCGCGACCCGGACTTTACTCAGGGTGACCTTGATGTGGTTGTTGGCGAGATGTATGCTTTGCGTGCCCTTGCACACTTCTATCTCGTGCGTGCATTCCGTGATATTCCAATGGCACTTGAGGTCGTTGCCGATGACTACAATATGCCTGAATATCCACAGGTGCATCCTCTTGAGGCTCTTAATTATATAATGGCCGACCTTGACAAGGCCGAGAAACTTGTAATGAAATCAGGAAACTTCTCTGTAGAAGAGCAGAATTTCGGATTCATCACAGAGAATGCCGTTTTGGCAATGAAGGCCGATGTGAACTTGTGGCGTGCGGCGTTCGCTACATACTACGAGGGTACTACCGACCTTGTGGCTGCCGGCGATGTTCAGCGATATTATGATGAGTGTATCGAGAACTGCGACCTGCTTGTTGAGAAGATGAATGCCATGTATGAGAAGGACCTTGAGGGAAAGAATGTAGACCGATATCCGTATAACCTCCTGCAGAATGAGGGAGACGTAGATATGAAGGAGGATGACCGCAAGAGTACCGTATATGACAACATCTTTGGTGCAAAGAATTCACGTGAGTCAATCTTTGAGTTGCAGGTCGAGGGTGACAATTCTACCAACGGTCATGCGAAAGGAACACTCCAGATGTACGGTACCAAAGGCGATGTAGGACTGGCAATCGTGCCAACCAATTTCCTCAGCAAGTATTATGAGGATGATGACCTCCGTGCATATTCGTATACTACAGCAACATCATTGAAAGCAGGTAGCACTGCAACCGGTTCTAACGAAAAGAAGGATGTTCTTGTTGCAAAATATTCGGCGAAGTCTTCTCCTGCGACTGACTTCCGCGACAATGATGACTACGATGCAAACTGGATTGTATACCGCCTTACCGATGTGCTTCTTATGAAGGCCGAGGCTTTGGCTGCCCGTCCATCGGCAGGCAGTGAGGACTTCAAGAAGTCTTTTGAAATTGCCTATACAATCAACAAACGTTCGCGCATGGACACTTTCAACATCAAGAAGCCTTTGGTTGAGAGCAGTTATATGAATCGCGAGTCGGCACTTCAGCTTGTACTTGACGAACGTGTACGTGAACTTTCATTCGAGGGCAAGCGTTGGTTCGACCTTGTACGCAAGGCACTCCGTGACAAGACAACCAACGACATTAAGTTCGTTGCCGATAAGCTTGACAGCAACTCGGGTGTGGTAAAGAGTAAGATGTCAACAATTGACGGTCTCTTCATGCCAATACACGAGAACGAGTTGAGATTTAATAAACTGCTGAAACAGAACCCGGTTTATAGTGACGAGGAGTCCAAGATCGAGAAGAACTGATCGGTGGAATGAAGTGATTTATATGTAGCCATTCTGTGTGGATGAATAATGTAGATGATGAATGGCCTGTTTTAGAAAGATAAAGACAAATAATATGAATACGATTTTTAAGCATAAGATTCTGGTTGGCGCAATGTTGTGCGGTGCGTTGTTCGGTGCGACATCATGCGAGGATTCTGAGGGCCTGAAAGTGACCCCAGAGGTTCCATATGCCGACAAGACGATGTATGAGGTCATGACATCTGACCCGGATTTGACCGACTTCATTGAGGTTATCAACAGTTGCGGTGAGCACTGTGCCGATTCTCTCTTCAACAAGTCGAGAGTGTATACCGTGTGGGCCCCCAAGAACGGTTCATTCGAAAAAGAATCTCTCATGGAGCAGGTTCAGGCAGGCAACCGTGAATACGTCTTCAACCGTTTTGTAAAGGCGCATGTTGCAAATCATCTGCACGCAGCCAACGGTACTGTCGAGGACAAAATTCTCATGCTCAACAACAAGGTTGTAACCTTTAAGGGTAACAGAGTTGATAAATACACCTTTGACGGCCAGGTTGTGGAGGAGACAAACATAAGGACATGGAATGGTATTCTTCACAAGATTTCAGAACCGTCGAAGTACAAGTACAGCATTTGGGAATACCTCAAGCTTGATTCACGTGTTGATTCCGTTGCCAAGTTCCTTTATGCGTTCGACGAAACAAAGTTCTCTGCCAGTTCAAGTATCATGGGGCCCATCGTGAACGGTGAACAGACTTATCTCGATTCAGTGTTCGTGACTACAAACAAGTTGCTTGGCGACTGGGAGGGTGTCGGAAGACTCAACGTCGAGGATTCTACCTACACAGTATATGTTCCCACAAATGAAGCCTGGAACGAGGTTGTTAAAACTGCCTACAAGCATTTCAACTATCATAACTTTGATATTGCCTCAAAAGAATTTACTGCTGAGGTCAGAGACTCTTTGCGCAATCACTATTCACGCATCAATGCCATCAAGTACATGACATACAGCGACAATGACCAGCGTTACATTGAGAATAGTGAGGACTCTATCTACCCGATGTGGAAAGGTACTTCTGTCTTCACAGGCAAACATCTCTTCGCAAAGGAGAGACTCGAGGAAAATGTTGTATTCGAGGAGAAACTCTCTAACGGTACATTCAAGATCATAGACAAGTCTCCTTTCAACATGTTTGAATTGTGGCACGACACAATAAAGGTTGAAGGTGAGAATGAAAACATGAGAACCCTTTCAAACAGCCAGGGTCTTTCGATTTCAACTCCTTATGCCTCAAAGGAAGATATTGAGAAGGATTCTTTGTTCGTGGGTACCAAGCTTTCCAATAATTCGTATTACGCGGTAGAGTCTGCGTCCCGTACTCCGGTAACGTTGACATACAAGTTGCCCGACGCGCTTTCGGCAAGCTACAAGGTTGCAGTGATTATTGTTCCTGCCGGTTTCCCCAATGTAGTACGCGAAGGCGAGTACGCTGCGAAGTCAAGTAAACTTACCATGACTCTTAAGCATATTGATGCAAATAACAAGAAGAAGGAGCTCGCAAAGAAGTCCAATGTACTCAACGACCCGTTCAATGTTGATACAATATATCTGACGGACAATAAAGGCAATGCGATATTCACATTCCCATATTGTGAGTATTACAAGACTAATAATCCAAAAGATTATAATCTGGAAATTGAAGTCAAGACAGCAGCGGGTACCATTAGTGACAAATCGGACCGTTCAGTCCGTATCGATGCCATTCTTCTTATTCCAGTGGAAGATCCTGAATAATGGTTTGTAGTATGAAAAAAAAGAAAAAGACTATGTATATGCGACAAATTATGCAATTATCGGTGGCTCTGATGGCGTTTCTGCCGTCTGTAGTTCACGCGTCGGATCTTGTTTCCGGCGGCCATGTGGCAAACAATCCTGTAAAGGTTGAAGCGAATGCCGCCCTGCCCGACGAGGTGCGCACCATTACAGGTACTGTTTACGATGCTGCAACAAATACACCGATGGCCGGTGTCCGTGTTCAGGCGACAGGGCATGTGAGAGTTACTGCAATGACTGATGCTGAGGGTAAATACAGACTCAACGTTCCGTCATATGTAACACTGTTGAACTTCTCAACACAGGGTTATTCACTTGTCCAGAAGGCTACAGGTGATGCCGATGTAGTGAATGTACGTCTCTATCCGTCGGATTTCAGTGCCAACTACTCCGAGGATATCGTACTTGCTGCTGAACGCGGCTTCAAGGATAAGGATTCATGGGCTCTCTCTGCCGATGCCGATATCCAGAACAAACTTGGTGCCGATGTACGTTCTGTCACACGTTCAGGAACTCCAGGTATCGGTAACATCATGTTCATCCGCGGTCTCAACTCTCTCAATGCAAACACACAGCCCTTGTTTGTCGTTGATGGTATCATCTGGGATATGCAGGAGGGCAGTGAGACAAACCACATGGGTATATACAACAACGTTCTCAACTCCATTGATGTAAATGATATACGTGACGTCAAGGTGCTCAAGAACGGAACAGCGATTTATGGTGCACGCGGTGCAAACGGTGTCATTCTCATCGATACAAAGCGTGGTGAGAGCATGGCTACAAGAATTGTTGCCAACATCTATGGCAATGTGGCACTTGCTCCTACAACACAGGAAATGATGGGAGCCGAGGCATACCGCGTCTATGCCAACGACCTTATCGGTACCATGGACATCAACGCCAACCGTCATTTCGACTTCTTGCGTGCCGACAAGGATTTCGTATACTACAACAAGTATCATAATAATACCGATTGGACCGACTTCGTATATCGTGAGGCTGTTACCCAGAACTACAAGATTAACGTAGAGGGTGGTGATGACGCAGCGATGTATAACTTCTCTTTCGGTTACACTTTGTCTGACTCACCTCTCAAGGGCAACAGTTTTGACCGTATGAACATACGCCTTAACTCGGACGTGCTTCTTGCAAACAACTTCACAACACGCTTTGACATCTCATATGCACGCGTGGCTCGCGAGCTTCTTGATGACGGTATACGTGAGGACCAGAGTGCTTTCCCACTCAGTTCTACAGGAGTTCTTGCTGCAATAAAGTCACCATTCCTCAGCCAGTACCGTTATGCTACAACAGGTGAGATAAGTTCAATTCTTGATGTTGCCGATAACTTTGCATATGATGTTGCAAGAGCAAGCGGTGTCGCTTATCCAAACAACTCATATTACAACCCGTTGACTATCCTTACAAAGGGTTCCGGTACTCAGAAGAACGAGTTGGAGTATACAAACATGGGAATTACAGTAGCTCCTCAGTATGTATGGGGTAACTTCAAGATTACTGAGACATTCAACTACTCTTTGCACCGTGTCAGTGAGAAGTACTATCTCCCTTATGCAACTCCGGCCGACCAGAGCCAGTATCACTTCTATGTAAGTTCAATGAATAAGAGACTCGGTAACTATGTTTCTTCTTTCTTTGGCAAAGAGGCAGCTCTGTCAAGTGATACCCGTGTTGATTGGAACAAGGTGTTCGGCGCCCACAGTCTTGACGTGTTTGGAGGTTTCCGTTATACAAACTTCAATTTCGACTCAACTTCAATCGGTGGTGCAAATACCGGTAATGACAATAGTTTCAATGTAGGTACCAACCTTGACATGCTCGACAGTAGGGGTGACAATAATGTATGGTCAAACATGTCTTGGTATCTCTCGGCTGACTACTCTTACAAGACAAGGTATTTCTTGCAGTTGGCAGCTTCTCTCGAGGCGTCTTCACGCTTCGGTAACAAGGCCGATGATGCAATCAAGATGTGTGGCGTAGCATGGGGCTTCTTCCCATCTGTTCAGGCTGCATGGCTTGTCTCTTCAGAGTCTTGGTTCAATGTCAAGCCTGTCAACATGCTCAAGCTCCGTGCCGGCTATGACATTGCCGGCAACGATGCAATTGACTACTTCGCAGCACGCAGTTATCTGCAGGCTACAAAGTTCTATGACAAGTCAATGGGTCTGCAGCTTGGCAACGTTGAGAACGACGGTGTAAAATGGGAGCAGACTGCGCGCCTGAACATCGGTGTCGATGCATCACTCTTCGATAACCGTCTTGGTGTATCATTTGACTGGTATACATCAAAGACTAGCGACCTTCTGGTTCAGAAACAGTACCAGTTCGTTACCGGTATGGGTCAGTACTGGGCTAATGGCGGTGAATTGGAGAACACAGGTTTCGAGGCAACTGTAAATGCAAAGCTAATCAATACCAAGAACTGGCAGTGGGAGCTCGGTGCTTCTGTAGGCCACTACAAGAATGAGATAACAGCGCTTGACGAGACACTTGATCCTGTTTCGGTATACGGTGGTGAAGTTATTACAAAGGTAGGCGAGTCTATCGGCTCATTCTGGGGCTATAAGACCGACGGTGTAATATGCAGTTCTGAAGAGGCTGACAACCTTGCTCTCTATCAGTGCGACGCAGCAGGTGTAAAGCAGTACTTCAAGGCCGGTGACATGAAATTCGTTGACTTGACAGGTGAGGGATGTATAGATGAAAATGACAAGACAGTCATCGGTAATCCTAACCCCGATTTCTACGGTAACCTGTTTACACGTCTCAAATACAAGAACCTGCAGCTTGATGTCAACTGCAACTATTCTGTAGGCAATGATGTGTACAACTACTACCGTCAGCAGCTTGAGGGTGGTTCAAACTTCTACAACCAGACCGAGGCGATGCTTAACCGTTGGACAGTTGATGGCCAGGTTACAGATATCCCGTCAATTGCTTATGGTGACCCTGTAGGCAACTCACGTTTCTCTGACCGTTGGATTGAAGACGGTTCATACTTCAAGGTAAAGGCTGTCAAGCTCTCTTACGATGTGCCGGTGACTGTAAACTGGCTACAGGGACTCACAGTATGGTGCGCTGCAGAGAATGTTCTCACATTGACCAAATATAAAGGTAATGACCCTGAGTTCTCGGTAAGTAATAATGTATTGTATCAGGGTGTTGATGCCGGTCTGTTGCCACAGACACGCAGTTTCCATCTTGGTGTTAAGGTTAACCTCTAAGAAACGATACCTGCGGGCATGGCAACAGCCATGCCCCGGGATAAAAAATAACAACAATGAAAAAGAATCTTATTTATACAGTGACATTCCTGCTTTGCGGAGCTGTTTTCTTCAGTTCTTGTGAGGATATGCTGAATGTCGAGTCAAACCGCGTAGAGTATGAGTTTGACGATTGGACATTGAACGACTCTGTATATTCAGTTCTGGGTATTCTCAAGTGTGTCCAGGAGGTAGGCGACCGACAGGTTCTCATCAACGAGCTACGTGCCGACCTATTGAGCATCAATGAGGCAAAGGCTGTCATTGATGTTCAGGAACTCAGCAAGTCAGTATTCAATGTCGAAACAAACGAGTATCTTGATGTAAAGGATTACTATGCGATCATCAATAACTGTAACGTATATCTTGCCCGTGTTGACACTACACTTGAGAAGGACAATGTGAAGTTGATGATGCCCGAGTACGTTGCTGTAAAGAGTGTACGTGCGTGGACATACCTGCAGCTTGTAATCAACTACGGTCAGGTACCTTACTTCACAGAGCCAATCCTCACTCATAGTGCTGCCGAGAAGGTCATGAATTCTCCTTTGCTCTCACGTGAGGAGATTCTGACAAACCTCATCAACGAGATGTTGCCTTATGAGAATCCATCGGCTTTCAAAATGCCTGCATGGGATTCTGACGGCAAGTACCTCAAGTTCGGCTATGGCTCAAACGGTACAGAGGTAGAGACTGAGAAACTGTTTGTTCCAGTGCGTATGCTTCTTGGTGACCTCTATCTGTGGAGAGGTGCTAAGGGTGACTACAAGCAGGCTGCACAGTGTTATTACGATATTATTACAGGTGCCAGAACAAACAGCACAGCACCTAAGTTCGTTGACTATTCGAATATATCTTCTTATTCATCAGAGGGTGGTAAGAATATCGGCACAGGCTTCGGTATGATGTTTGCAATCAAGAATTTCTCACTCAACAGCAAGAATATCCTTACTCTGATTCCTTATGCAGCCGGTGCTGATAAAGGTACTACTTCAAGACTTGCCGATGTGTTCTTGCCTGTGGGTGACATCGGTGGTTCTCAGGTGACAGCATCACCGGGTATGATATCACTCTCTGAACGTCAGGTATACCGTTATGCCGAGGGTGACGACCTTGATAAACCGAAACTCTATGAGTACAGCCACCTCAAGAATTATAAGACAAAGGGTGATTTGCGCCTTGTCTCTTCTACATGTAAGCAGGTGGGCGATGACGATGCCAAGACTGAGTATCTGAACCTTGTGGCAAAGTTCAACATGGAGATGAACAGTTCTAATTCTGAGTATGTTCCTTCAATCCCGGTTCCCTACATTGTGCTTCATCGTCCCGAGCAGGCGTATCTGCGTTTTGCCGAGGCTCTTATGGGTATGGAACGCGAGGGTTATGAGGGTGCTATGGATCTTGCGATGACAGTGCTCAAGATTGGTACCAAGAAACTCTACACACTGCTGTTGGCTCCACAGTATGACGAACGTTTTGTTACAAACGCAATAGGTGATACAATAAAGATATACAACATTGACCCTGTTACAAAGGATACTTTGGGCTATGAGTATAAGAAGGAGAAGTATCTTGCATCGTATACAGACTCTTTGTCGTATGACTTTACCGACGAGGCCTTCAAGCATAACATCGGTATCCACTCCCGTGGTTGCGGCGACAGCGAACGTAACATCTACTTTGCCCTTGACACCATTAATGTAGCGCGTTATTTCGGCTACACCCAGAAGGTTGGTGAAGAGGAGGTGGTAACTAAACAGTTGACAGATGAGGACTTCCAGCTTTATATGTCCGAGATTATTCTTGACGAGATGGCTCTTGAATTCGCATGGGAGGGTACACGTTTCGGTGACCTCCAGCGTGTAGCGACAGCCTTGGGCGACAAGGAGGTTCTTGCCAAGCGTATTGCCGGACGTGCATTCAAGAACACTGTTTCTCACCGTCATCCTGAGTTCCAGTACGATGCTGCACTCTACACCAAGATGATTGACGAGAATATGTGGTATCTCCCACTTCCCGGTGAGTTCGTGGAACCAGGTAAAGTAGAGGAGACTCCTGAGGATTTTAATCCATCGGAAGAAGTCGAGTAAAAGTGATAATGTTTCTGATATGAATGGGAGGGCGTGTCTCTCCCATTCTTCATTTTATAGTATGTTATGAAAAAGATTGTTGTACTTACAGGTGCAGGAATGAGCGCCGAGAGCGGTATAAGCACCTTCAGGGGTGGTAACGGTCTGTGGGATGAGTATCCGATAGAACAGGTGGCAACGCCTGAGGGATATCGTGCCAATCCGGGTCTTGTGCTTGAGTTCTATAACAAGCGCCGCAGACAGTTGCTTGAAGTCGTTCCCAACAGGGGACATGAGCTTCTTGCAGCACTTGAAGAGAAATATGACGTAACCATTGTGACGCAGAATGTAGATAACCTGCACGAACGTGCCGGTTCTACAAAAGTAATCCACCTTCACGGTGAGCTCATGAAGGCCTGTTCTTCCCGTGAACCGAACAACGGAGATTATGTAATGACCCTTCCCGAAGACAGGCTGGATATAGAATTGGGCGATATAGCCGCAGACGGCTCTCAGTTGCGTCCTTTTATAGTCTGGTTTGGAGAGGCTGTGCCAAAGATAGAAGAGGCCATAGAGGCACTTCCAGGCATCGATGCGTTCGTTATAATAGGAACTTCCCTCAATGTCTATCCGGCTGCGGGTCTCTTGCATTATGTGGGACGTGATGTGCCTGTCTATCTCATTGACCCCAACGATGTCAATGTTCCGTCTGGCCGCGAAGTGACTGTAATCCGTAAAGGAGCTTCAGAAGGAGTACGATATCTTATTGAGAATTATTTGTAATGATTCCAAGATTAAAATAATTTAACACAAAAGTGCTAATATATCAGAGTAATTATCTTAATTTTGCAATGATAGAAGATGCCTCTTTTAAGTAAGTGTTTGGCTCCTGTGTTCAATTTAACGTTGCTTTTGCGAACAATAGAGGTACTTCTGAAGTTTAACCTTTAACTAAATGATGTCTTATGAAAAAGTATATCTGTACAGTATGCCATTGGGTCTATGACCCTGAGATTGGCGACCCTGAGCAGGGTATCGAGCCGGGTGTAGCGTTTGAGAATCTCCCTGAGGATTGGGTATGCCCTCTTTGCGGAGTAGGCAAGGAGGAGTTTGAGGTAGAGGAGTAATCACTCTGTTTATCCTTTGCAGACTTAAAAACAAGAGCATCGGCAGCCGGCAGCCGATGCTCTTGTTTTTGGGTATTACTGTTGTATCAGTATACTGTCACTTTCTCGCCGTTCACGATGTATACGCCTGCGGGAACGGTAATCTTTGTTGTACCCACTTTGGCGTTAATCTTGTGTATCATGCGTCCGTCAACAGAGTATACGATAATTTCCTGTTCCTCAAGTGCGGTAACAGTTATCTCTTCACCACCGCTTACGCCTACTGTTGCAAGGTTACTATCAATGCCTGTAGATTCTGTAAATGCTATTTTAACATTGTCCATTCGTATCTCGTCATTGTCGCTGTTCACGGCATAGATGTTGCTGATTCCGATGTTGCGATGAGCCTCTTCAATGACAGTGTATGCGCTTATATTGAAGTTTGCAACAACCTCTTCACCGGTACAGAATTCGCTGTTGTCAACAGTGTATGCAACAATGCGGTATCTGTTCATGTCCATCTGTGAAATTACAAACTCGTGTTCATTGAGCTGCTCACCACGGATGATTTCGTTGATGTCGAGTCCATCGGGGAGTGTCACGTCGAACTGGATTGCCTTGTAGCCCTCATCGTCTTGACCCATTATGTTCAAAGGAATTGTTGCATTTTCACCCATTGCTATCTCAAAATCATCTGCATGCAGCATACCCGATGCCGGAGGTGTAATGAGCCAGTAACTTGACGTTGGCGCATCATTGCCAAGTACCAGTTCTGCTATTGCGCTAGCATCCTCCAGTTCAATGTTTCCGTTGCCGTCAACGTCGGCCTTGCTCTCGCGGAACGAATCGTCTGTCATTGCATTGAGGTATGCAATTATCAATGCTGCGTCATGTACTGTAACAACGTCATTGCAGTTAACATCACCGACAACATTGTGCAGCAGGTCCTCGATGTCATACTTGTCAAGGTTTTCATAAATGTATCTGGCACGTGTTTCAATCCACTCCTTGGCGCGTGTGGCATCACTTTCGGTGAAACCGTTGTAATAGCCCCATTTGTTGGCATTGTTCTGGAAAGAACTCTCGGCAAATGCGTAGTAGTCGTCGATATACTCTTTCAACTCTTCTACCGAGTTGTTCTCTACAAACTCTTTCCATACCTTATAATAGTGTTTCTTGAAAAGCTCAATGTTCATGAGGTCCTGCCAGAATTCATAAGCATCAAAACCAACCTTGATTATGCTTCCTGTTGAATTGCTGTAGCAGTAGCTGCTTGAGCTTTCATAACCGAATCCCCAGTCGAAATCCCATAGCGGGCCGAAAGTGAGTCTGCCCTCCGGATTGCTCTCATCTTTGAAGAGGAATGTGCTCTTCGGGTGGTTGATTTCCTGGTTCAGTACAAGGTCATTTGCAAGTAGGAAACGTGCTGTGCCGTCCACGCCGAGTACAGGTTCAAGGTCGTCGCCATTGTGGATGGCTGTCGACATAGCCTTTACGTCATTGAGCATGGCTGTGCGGCGTGCTGTTGCCACTTCTGTTGAGTAATCCTTAAGGTCGGGCTCGGCAACCTTCACAGGAAGGTTATACACTCCGGTCCTGTAGATTGGTTCATCTGTGCTACCGTATGTGTCAAGTTCAAGCACATATCCATCCTCTTCGTCGATGTCGACACTGTTGTTTGCCATGCCCACCTTCTCTGTGAACATGTAGCTGCCCATATATTGTCCGTTCATGTACAACTCCACGGGGATTATGTGATTTGTATATTTTGCTCCTGCCATCTGTCCAACTTTCATGGCAATTGCATTGGCCATGAGTGAACCATTCTGTGCATTCGCAAGCAGCACCCAGCTCTTTCCCTTTGTAAGGCCGAACGGTTTTACCTTCTCGGCAAACTTGAGGCGATAAGGTTTCTTCGAGTAACCCCATGTAGAGTTACCGCGGCCCTTTATCTGTACCGAATCCTCGAAATTGTCATATACGCCGTATCCTGTTATGCGGAAATTTGCATCGAGATAAGTTGTCTTACTTGTCACGGACTTTCCGCCTTCAATGTCAATGTCGATTCGTGGAACCGACACGGCATTGTCTGTAAGCCAGTTTACATTGACGTTGTATTCCCTTCCGAACGGGATGCAGCGGTTTTCATATATTGCATCCTGTATTTTCACCGGTTCTTCTGTAGTTTCAGGAACTACCTTGTATACACGCAACTCTGCAAGTACCATGTGGTTCTTTGAATACTCTCCGCTTGTCTGCAGAATCTTGAGTTTTGAGTAACTTCTTCCCAATGAAATCTCAGGCGAAGTAAACTCCTTGCCCGCACCGCCACGTGGCATGTTGTCCTTGATGTAGTCAAGAGTGGTGACGAGTGTCCAATTGTTGCCGTCGTTGCTTCCGTAGATTTCCCATACAAGAGGGTTGTATCCGGCCTGTGGACGACACTTGTAATAAACTTTTATATTCTCCAAAGACTCTGGAAGGTCAATGGTGATATATGTGTTAACATTTACTGTGGCGTTGTTTGCGCTGCCCCAGGTGGAGTGGAATATACTGTTCGGGTTACCGTCGAGAAGGTTTGCAAGGCTTTCGTTGCTGCTCTGCGATGGCTTGTTTGTATAAAGCATGTCTGCAGTAAGCGGAACTTCAACCACGCCTCCACCCGATGATGGTTCACTCCAGATCTCATCCTGTACTTTCACGCGTTTTACGATATTATAGCCAGGGTATGTCACCTTGTATGTTACCTTATTTGCAAAACTCTGGCGTGTAACCTTACTCTCCTGCAAGACTGTGTCCACATAAGCTATAGCCTTGTCATCACTTAGCTGGAAACTTGCTGTGAGCCATTTTCCAATGGCGTTCAGGTCGAAATACATATCGGTTGTGACAATCTCTGCAATGGCATCCACATTAAGGTTCGGGTTGTACTTGTTGTTGAACTTGAACGATGTCATTGTCGGCAGCTGGGGTCTTACTAAAGAACAGCTATCATACTCTTCGGCTGTGTAATATACCACGTCTCCGTCCTTTATCGGGAAGAACAGCTTGCCGTTTTCGGTGTAGTACTCGCCGTCTAACGATGCAAGCTCATATGCATCCACACCGCCATCAGTAAGGTATACATAGACAATCTCTCCTTCAACAATCTCCTCTTCCTCGTCGCCGCTGTCGGGAACAGAATCTTCTTCAATCTTGCTTGAGAGGAACAACTCAATATCGTTCTCAATCTGTGAGAATACGTTCACATACTGCTCGGCATTGTATATTCCGGCCTTCTCCTTGGCAACTGTTATTGTTGTCTTAATACTCTCTAGTAAACTTTTTGATGATGTAGGGTAGGTACCCGCTTGGTATGGAGGATCGCTGTATGTCGAGTTTGCAATAAGTTCGTCTACGCGTTTTTCATACTTAACCAATCCGACAGCCATGTATCGTGAAAGTATGTCGAAGAGTGATGCCTCAATCTCTTCAATCTCTGCAACAGTGCCAATTGATGAGAGTGCTGCCTCGGCCGATGTTATGCTTTCGTCAAGGGCTGTATCTTCTCCGTTGCAATAGCCCTCGTGGTTACCATAATCAGTAAGGTAGTTCTTGGCTTTGTTTATTGTGGGGCGAAGATAGTTGTATGCCAGTTGTGAAAGCTCCACGTACAGTTCGCTTAGTGTCTCGTCGCTGACAGTAGCCTTGTATATCGACCAGTTGAATGCAATGGGCAATGAGTATCCCTGTGTGTAATCGCCTTTCTCAAGTGCTTCCTTGTGCTCGAGGTCAAATGTCTTCATCTTTGAGTTTACGCCGTCGCGCATCTCAGCACCTACGTAAAGGACAAGCTCGCCTGCTGAGTTCGAACCGTCGTACTGCATCTCGAAGTAACCCATGCCGGTATATGAGAGTTTTACTCTGGCTGCATCCATGAAATCACTTGTGCTGTACTGCCAGCCGTTCAGGCCATTGAACTGCTCGGCTGAGTTTGCGAGGTATTTTCCTGCCATTGGCCAGTATACGAGATATCGTCCCTCGCCGGCAGGTATCAGTTGCATGACATTGTTTATCGATGCCTCCTTGTCACCTTCCTCGGCATAACGCATGAAGATTGGGCCGCTACCGAAATATGTGGTTCCGCTTGATGTTGCAAAACTTTGTGGTGCATTTCCCTTCAGAACAAAGAACTGGTTCGCAGCCGCAAGTGCACTCTCTGTTGTCACGTCGTCACCAAGGGTAAACTCGCTGCCTACAGACTTTGGAGTGTAGTCGGTACCGAGTGTTATGCCTACTGTTGTAGGACTGTTCTTTGGCTCGCCAAGGCGTGTGGTCCATTCAATGACAAACGCATCAATGCTCTTTTCCAATTCTACCTCAATGTAGTGATAGTCCGAAACATAATTTTCATACCTCCACATGGAGTGGAAATATGACTTTATATCATCATCACTCAAGGCAGGTAGGCCGTCACCATCTTCATAATACGCCAATGAGTTGTGGTCGGCATTTGAAGAGGCCGTATAACGTACCGGATTGCCCTGCCCGTCATATACCTTCAACTCCGAGAGTGAAAAGATGACGTTGTTGCCGTTTGGGGCTTCGTTAGTAACGGAACTTGTAACGGTTATGCGGATTTTACTTGTGCTTTTGTCAGGCGTAATGAGCTGTGATGTGAATTTGTAGTACTCAGAGCCATAGTAGTCCTGTACTGTGCCGGGAAGCCCGTCGTTGATGTTTAGTGTAGCCGACCATTCCTGTGCATTGATTCCGGTAAGAGTGGTCAGCAGAAGAAGTGCTGAAAGTAGAACTTTTTTCATACTGAACTTATTGTTATGCAGGGGGTGTTCCCTAAGGTTTCTTGTCATTTATCCCAAAGGGATAATAATATATCCTTGCAAAGGAACTAAATATAACAATAAGTTCAAAAGCAATTTGCCTTTTTTATACAAAAGGGTATTATTATACGGTGTTCTGTACTTTTTTCATGACCCGTAGCCAGTTTCCTCCCCAAATCTTTTCAATCTCCTCTGCGCTGTATCCTCTGCGCAGCAGTTCACGTGTGATGTTGCGCAGTTGCGCAGCCGATGAACATCCGATTATAGTTCCGTCGCCGTCAAAGTCGGTTCCTATACCCACATGGTCAATCCCGGCAACTGATATAGCATGCTCAAGATGTTGCATGAAGTCATCCAATGTGGCTTCGCCATCCTTGCGCAGGAAACCGCTGTACATGGTCACCTGTATCACTCCGCCTTTTGCAGCTAGAGCCTTTATCTGCCTGTCGTTAAGGTTGCGCGGATGGTCGCACAGTGCCTTGCACGATGAGTGCGAGCATACCACAGGGACGTTGCTCAGTTCAAGTACATCGTAGAATGTGCTTTCGGCGGCATGTGACAGGTCAATCATCATGCCGCATCGGTTCATCTCAATCACAGCCTCTTTACCGAACTTGCTCAGCCCGCCGTGCTCTCCATTACCTCTTGCCGAGTCGCATATGTCATTATCTCCGTTATGGCAAAGGGTTATATAGACTACGCCTCTGTCCCTGAAATGCTGTATTAGCCCCAGGTCATTGCCAATGGCGTAGCCGTTCTCTATGGCACGCATTATGGCTTTCCTGCCTTGGCTTTTGGCAAGCATGGCTTCGTCGGCAGTGTTGCAGAGGAGTATGTGCGCACTGTTCTTTTCGACGCGTTCTTCAATACCGTCAAGCAGGCAGTTAGCCATTGCTGTTGCGGCTTTCAGTGAGCTGCTGTCGCGTTTTCCTTGCGGAATATATGCTGCCATTGTGGCTACGTCGAGCAGGCCTTCCCTCATCTTGTGCAGGTCTATAAGGGCAAACTCGCTGCGTTTTTCAAGGTCGTATCCTTGGGCAAACAGCATTGGGGTGTCGCAGTGTGAGTCAACTGAGATAATCCGTGCGTGCAGCTCTTTTGCTCTCCTGTAGAGCCGGGCTTCATCGGCAAGCCACTCGAAAAGAGGCATCATGCAACGGTTTCCGTCCATGATGAATGACTCGGGATGCCATTGTACACCAATTATTGCTCTGCCGTCAATTGCCTCCATACCCTCTATCACACCATCTGTTGCAGTTGCGCTTATGGAGAAACCATCCGGGACCTCTTTTACTGATTGGTGGTGGAATGTGTTGACAGCCAGCTGTCTGTTGCCGAAAATCTTTGCCAGGCGGCTGTCAGGAGCTATGTTTACCTCATGTGTGGCTATGTGTCTTTCCGTGGGTTCCTGGTCATGCGCAAGTAACTCTCCTCCGATGCCTGCATACAGGTCCTGGTGTACTTTGCCGCCAAGTGCTGCGGCCAGTGTCTGCATGCCTCTGCATATGCCCAAAATGGGCATGCCCCTGCTTTCGGCAAGCAGGGTGAGCATGAGTTCCTGTTCGTCACGCTTGGGGTTTATCGTGTGCAGCAGGGTATAGTCAGGCTCCTCGTCCATGTAACGCGGGTCAATGTCGGCACCACCACTCAGCAGTATGGCGTCCACATGTTCCAGTGTCTCTATCAGCGGTTCACGTTCCACATATGGCGGTATGATAAACGGTGTGGCTCCGGCTTCCACAACCGAACGGTAGTATGCCTCGGCAAGTGCGGCGTTTCCGTCGCGGAAATTTGCCGTTATGCCAATCACTGGCTGCCTGTCCCATGACGGGTATGCTGAATGCAGCCGGCTGTATTCTTTCTTTACATTGAATCTTTCTGTTTCCATGAACTGTTATAATTGAATGAACCCTACGCCGGTCTATGCGCAGGGTTCAGGTCTTGTGCAACTCCTTTGCCTTATTCCAAAGGCATGTTACGCTTGATACTGTTGTCAAGTACAATCATTGTCTCGGTGCTCACGATGCCGGGAATGTCCTGTACGCTGCCGTTAAGCAATTGCATAAGGTGTTCGTTATCGTGTGAGTACATCTTGGCAAGAATGGAGTAGGGGCCTGTGGTGTAACAGCACTCCACTACTTCGGGAATCTCACGCAGACGTTCTACCACTTCCTTGTACATGGAACCGCGTTCAAGGCGTATGCCGATGTATGTGCATGTCTTGTAGCCAAGACGGCGCACGTCAATCTCATAGCATGAGCCTGAGATTATTCCCATGTCGATAAGGTGCTGCACGCGCAGATGGATTGCTGCTCTTGATACACCGCAAAGTTCTGCTACGTTGCGGAATGGTATTCTCGCATCCTTGGAGATGATGCTGAGAATCTTCAAGTCGAGTGCATCGACTTTGCATTCAATGTTTTTCATTTGTATTTATGGTTAGGTTGTTTCGCTTCTTGTGTTGTTACAATTATCTGGCACTTACAATCTCAAGGTCATAGACTAGTGCACTGTACGGTGCCATGCCGTTCTTGCCTTTCTCGCCGTAAGCCATGTGCCACGGTATGTAGGCCATACAGCGTGTTCCTGCCGGCATGGACATGAGCAGTTCGGCAAGTCCGGGCACGAGCTCGCTTATCTTCAACTCGACAGCCTCCCCGCGTGATGAGGCAAACACGGCACCATTTGGGTATGTCCCTTTGTATATGCATGTGGCACTTCCGTCGGCTGTCGCCTTTGCGCCGTTGCCCATCTTCTCTATCTTGTACTGAACTCCACTCTTGCATGTGACTACTCCCGGACGACGTTGGTTGTCCGCCATGAACTGCTCGCTTCTTGCACGGAATATCCTCTGGTTGTAGTAGTCTGCTGCAGTGCTTGTGTTCATTATTTCAGTGTCTGCAGCAGCTACCGCAACCATGCCTTCAAGGAATAGCCTGCGGTCTATGCTTTTCTCCTTTTCATCGGGGTAAATTGATGCGTTTATCTTGTCAATCATCTCGGCCGCTTCAATGGCGGCAAAGACACCGCTGGCAAAGGCACGCGACTCGGGCGTGTCCTCGGCTGGGAATGCAGTACGCATGCCTCTGATGAAGTCATCGACAGTAGTTGAGTCAATGCCTTCCTTGGCCATCATCGCAGGCATTCTTTCCGATATGAACATGCTCACAGCGTAGGATAGGGAGTCATCCTCGTTCTTGAGTTCTATATCGCAGTTGTCTCCGGGTGCCGTGCAGCCGATAAGCAACATGCCTGTGCAGAAAAGCAAACCAGAGACGGTTGCTCTCAAGAATCTTTTCATTTTGGTTTAGAGAACCTTTATTAGTTCAACATCAAAGATAAGTGCGCTGTAGGGAGGAATCATCTCGCCGGCGCCGTGCTCACCGTATGCCATGTCGTAAGGGATGTACAGACGCCATTTTGCGCCCTCCTGCATCAGCTGGAGTGCCTCTACCCAACCTCTGATGACCTGGTTCACCCCGAATACTGCGGGTTCGCCGCGCTTGATTGAGCTGTCGAAGATTGTTCCGTCAATGAGTGTACCCTCATAGTGGCACTGAACACGGTCTGTTGCAGAAGGCCTCTTGCCGTTACCCTCTGTAATTACCTGGTACTGAAGGCCGCTTGGCAATGTTACGACGCCGTCTTTCTTAGCGTTCTCGGCAAGGAATGTTTCGCCGGCATTCTTGTTCACAGCATAAGCCTCCTCTGCAAGTTTCTGGAAGTGCTCGTTCACGACCTTCTGTGCCTCGGCGTGGGTGAGGTCGGTCTTCTTGCCCTCAAGAACGTCGCTGATGCCCTTGATGAAGTCATCAATACTCATATCCTTGACACCCATAGAAAGTAGATTCTGGCCTATTCCCATTCCCAGACCATAGCTGAATTTGTCCATTTTATTTAAATTTTAATTGGTTGTACTGTCATTTTGCTATTTTTCATTTTGAACCGTTTGTGGCTCGAAACCGGACGAAGATACAATAAAATATTTGTATCGTGCAACAAATTGACGGTTTTTTAGGTTTAAATGTCGAAAATTGTTGTTTTTTCAAAATGGGGCTGTTGTTGCGTTGTCTGGCAAATTGTCAGCTTGACGGTCTGTTTTATGGTAATGATTTATTAACAATAAATTTTATTATAATATTTATAATTTGCTGCTTGCGTAAATCGTCAAACTCAAATTAATTCCCTATCTTCGCATGCGAAAATTAAGTGACGATGAAGTATACGGTATTTTTGGTTTTGGGGCTGGTGCTTATTGTGGCCGTCTATCTTATGACAAGAAAGAGAGTGAAGGACGATAAGCATCATGAGGAACATCATGATCATGGCAGCGGCGACTCGGGCTGTTGTGGAAGGCATGCCAACTGTGAAAAGGGGAGTGACGGCAAGGAACTCTATTTTGACGATGAAGAACTTGACCGCTTCAAGGGTGTGGCTTCAGCAGAATACAGCGATGAGGATGTCGAGGAGTTCCGTCAGGTGCTTTACACTATGGATGAGAGTGAGGTTGACGATTGGGTGCACTGTCTGCAGCTCCGTGGAATAGAGTTACCCGAAGATGTCAAAGAGGAAGTGCTTGTTGTGCTCCGACGCTGATATGAAGCAATAAAACGGTATTTCCCAAGTTATTAATATATCAGACAGCAGTAGGACGTGAAACAACGGTTGGTTTATATATGTGCATTTGTGGCTTTGTTGGGTCTGTGCGGTTGCTCAAGCCGCAAGAACAATACTGCCGCCACACGTATGTATCATGCCTTCAGTGCGCGTTACAACACATACTATAACGGCAATGTCGCCTACAAGGAGGCGCTGAAGGCCCAGTCGCAGGGACATAAGGATAATTATCTTGAACAGTTGCCGTTGTTCACAATCAGTAACAAGGAGACAGCCAAGCAAGGCGCTGACAAATATGATAGGGCGATAGAGAAGGCGCAGAAGGCAATCAAGAACCATTCGATCAAAAGGAAACCGAAAAAGCCGTCGGGAAAGAAGCTTACTCCCAAACAGAAACTTTTCTATGCGCAGAAGGAGTTCAATCCGTTCCTCTGGCGCGCGTGGTTCCTCATGGCGAACTCCCAGATGCAGAAAGGTGAGTTTACCGAGGCTGCAAGCACATATATATACATATCTCGTCTTTATGAGCATGACCGCGACATTGTTGCCAAGGCACGCATAATGCTTGCGAAGTGTTATAGTGAACTTGATTGGCTTTATGAGGCCGAGGATATCCTACAGCGTGTCCAACGTGATACAGTTCCCAATTTTCTCAAGGAGGAGTATGCGCAGGCCAAGGGTGCTCTGCTGCTCAAACAGGATAGGATTGCCGAAGCTATCCCGCATGTCCGTAAGGGTATCGGACGTGATGGCGCGACATCGCTTGACAAGGCGCGCGAGTACTACCTGCTGGGTCAGCTGTATGCGGCAACCGGTGATAAGGAGTCGGCATACAAGAGCTTTGGAAAGACTATTTCCAAGAATCCGCCTTATGAACTGGAATTCAATGCGCGCATCCGTCAGACCGAGACCGCAACAACAGAGAATCACAAGAAGATACTGCGCAAACTCAAGAGAATGGCGCGTTCGCCAAAGAATGAGGAGTATCTCTCGCAGATATACTATGCCATAGGCAATATTTACATGAGCCAGAAGGATACTCTCGAGGCGATAAAGGCTTACGAGGCAGGTGTAGCCGAGGGTGCAACCTCGGGCTATGGTACGGGAATGCTTCATCTGTCGCTTGCAAAGATATATTGGGAACAGGAGAAATTCTCCAAGTCAAGCGAAAACTATTCCAAGGCTATTTCCATGATAAATGAGGATACTGAAGGGTATGATGAGGTGAAGTTTCGCAGTGAGGTGCTTGGAGGTCTTGTGCAGTACACCGATGTGGTAGAGAAGCAGAGTGAATTGCTCTATTGGGCTACGTTACCGCCTGAAAAGCTGTATCCCATAATAGATGCTCGCATTGAAGAGGAAAAGCGCCTTGAGAAGTTGCGCAAGAAAGAAGAGAAAAAGATGCAGAGGGAAAATGCTGGCAGTGAACTTGACAATGCCGGTACAATGGCTGACATGACTGTTCCCGACCCAAGCGAGAAGCAGCTCTGGTACTTCTATAACAACAAACTTGTGGCGCAGGGTGTGCGTTCCTTCAAACAGCAGTGGGGCGACAGACAGTTGAAGGACTATTGGCGTTTCAGTCACGAAATCTCCTCACTCATGAGTAGTGATACGATACAAACCGGCGGTTCAATGTCGGATACCATCTCATTGGATGCCGATTCGACATTGCTGGCAATGGCCGACTCTGTGCTGCTTGATGCGGAATCGGCTGCAAGTATGGACTCTTTGGCTACCGACCCAACGACGCGCGAGTATTATATACAGCAGATACCCGTGACCGACGAGCAGAAAGAGGCTGCCCACAAAGCTTTGCGTGATGCACTTTTTGAGGCAGGAGTACAGTTCAAGGATAAGGTCAATGACAAGGAACTCACAATAAAATATCTTGAAAAGGTGGTTGACGGTTATCCCGACTATGAAAGTATGGCTGACGTCTATTTCAATCTCTTCATGGCTTGTTCAAGGTGGAACGAGCCCGAAAAGGCAGACCACTACAAGTCACTGCTTATCCGGCAGTATCCAGACAGCGCGATGACAGTGCTTATTCAGCAACCCGACTTCTTCGACAGCGCCTCGGAACGCAAGCATAAGGAGGACTCTCTCTATGTGAAGGCCTACCTGCACTACTGCAACGGTGAGTACGACGCCGTGGAGCAGGAGAATAGATATGCAGTGGATAAGTATCCTAAAGGCAGTCATCGTGCTCGTTTCATGTTTATTGATGCTATGTCAAAACTTTATGGAGGCAAGCAGGATGAGGCCTTGGATGCTATTGGCGGTCTCTTGTCCCAATTCCCAAGCGATAGCATAAGCAAGATTGCTGCGGAAATATCCACTGGAATCAAAGAGGGGCGCCTTTTGCAGAGTGGAGTTTCAACATCAATCTGGGATCGCAAGGCCGATGGCACAATAAGAATGTCACAGGACAGCGTGCCTTCTTTCGTGCCCGGTCGCAATGAGCCATACTACTTTGTGCTTGCATTCCCCAATGGCACGGTCGATGAGAAACGTCTTCTCTTTGAGATGGCACGCTACAATTTCTCGCGTTACATGGTGCGTAACTTTGATATGGTGTTTGAAAAGCAGGCCGAGATTACGCTGTTCGAGGTTAAGGAGTTTCTGAACTTTGACGAGGCTTATGTCTACCGCAAGAGACTTTATGCCAATGCCGAGACTGCCAGGTTACTCGAAGGCATAAATGCTTTCATAATATCAAAAACCAATCTCGGTTTGTTGTTACAGTATTATACTTTCGGCGATTATACTGAGTTCTATGAAAAGAACTTCCTTGCGATTCCGGAACTGGAGATTGACGGCTACACAATTGATGAGCCTGATTACAGAGAGCTGAAGAATGAGAGTGATAAAAAGAACGAAAAAACAGTAGAATAGATAATATGGCATACAAACTGTTATGGGCCGATGATGAAATTGAGCTGCTTAGCGCCCACATAATATTCTTGCAAGGGAAAGGTTATGATGTGACAAAGGTCACCAATGGTCCCGATGCTATTGAGGCGTGCAGGAATGAGGCTTTTGACCTTATTCTTCTCGATGAGAACATGCCAGGACTCACCGGTCTTGAGACATTGTCCAGAATAAAGGAACTGCATCCCGCAACTCCCGTGGTAATGGTTACCAAGAGTGAGGAGGAGGATATCATGGAACAGGCTATTGGTTCAAAGATAGCCGATTATCTTATAAAACCTGTCAACCCGCACCAGATACTCCTGGCGCTGAAAAAGAACATCCACAGTCGTGAGATAGTTGCCGAAAAGGCCAACAATGCTTATCAGCAGAACTTCGGCAAACTCTCTATGCAGATATCCGATGCCTGCAGCATTGAGGAGTGGCAGGAAGTATACCGCAGGATTGTATATTGGGAACTGGAACTTGAGAGTGCCGATGTGCAGATGCAGGGCATGCTCAAGTCGCAGAAGGAGGAGGCAAACAATATGTTCGGGCGTTTTGTCAAGAAAAACTATCTGGACTGGATGGCTTCTCCGCGTGAACAGCGTCCGCTAATGAGCAACGACCTTTTTCGCGACCGCATATTCCCCCTGCTTGACAATGGCGAGAAGGTGTTCTTTATCATAATAGACAATTTCCGTTATGACCAGTGGCGTGTGCTTGCCGAGGAGATTGGCAGTGACTTTGTCATAGAGGAGGAGTTGTATACGAGTATTCTGCCCACAGCGACGCAGTATGCCCGTAATGCGATTTTTTCGGGTCTCATGCCCAAGCAAATCAAGGAGATGTTCCCCGACCTGTGGGTCGATGAGGAGGACGAAGAGGGCAAGAACCTCAATGAGGAGGAACTCATTGCAACCCAGATAGCGCGCTATCGCCGTAAGGATACATTCTCGTACAGCAAGGTGTTGACGTCGGCCGTAGCCGACAAGTATGTCGACAGCATAAACAGTCTTTCAAAGAATGACCTCAATGTGCTTGTCCTGAACTTTATCGACATGCTCTCACATGCCCGCACCGAGTCGCTTATGGTGCGCGAGTTGGCAGCCAACGAGGCCGCGTATCGTTCGATAACTCTCTCCTGGCTGCGTCATTCGGCAATTAAGAGACTATTCAGCTATCTTGCCGAAAACAGGTATACAGTGGTCATTACAACCGACCATGGCAGCATTCAGGTCGATACTCCGACAAAGGTTATAGGCGACAAGAATACCAACACCAACCTTCGCTATAAACTGGGCAAGGCACTCAACTACAGCGGCAAGGATGTGTTCGAGATAAAGGAACCGGCAAAGGCATTCCTACCGGCTCCCAACCTCAGCACAAGCTATATCTTTGCTACAGGCAGCAACTTCTTTGCTTATCCTAACAACTACAATTACTACGTACAATACTATAAGGATACATTCCAGCACGGAGGCATTTCAATGGAGGAGATGCTCATCCCGCTGATAAAGATGCGTCCTAAAGGAAACTGAACTTGACTATGAAAGAGTACAATATAACGATAAACGGGCTCGAGGATTATCCGCAGGCCGCACGCGAGTTTGTGAAACTTCTTGACCAGGGACGCATTTATGCATTCTATGGCAAGATGGGTAGCGGAAAGACTACATTCATCAAGAGTGTGTGCGAGGAACTCGGTGTACAGGATACCATCAACTCACCCACATTTGCAATCGTCAACGAATATGAGGATGCCGGCGGCAACACGATATTCCATTTTGACTTCTACCGTATAAAGTCAATAGAGGAGGTCTACAACATGGGGTATGAGGAGTATCTGTATGGCAATGCCATATGCTTCATAGAGTGGCCCGAACTCATTGAGGAACTGCTTCCCGAGGAGACAGTGAGGGTGTTTGTGGAGGAAGTGGAGAATGGCGGACGCAGCATAAAGATTGTATTGCCCGAATAATCTCTTTTTAAGGATTATTTGTTAAATTCGCGGCATCACAGGTTTTTGACAGACATAACATAATCATATATGAAAATCAACGCAAACGCATCGGGTACAAGAACAATTGAAGTTACAGAGACTCAGTTGCATATAATAAGGAAATATTCTCTGCTCGACAGGGTTGCAAACAGTGTAGGTGTGGTGGATGAGGATGCACTTGACAAACTGCGTCTGACAGTACGTTCCCTCATCGCTTCGCAGGAGATGGACTCCAAGGACTTGCTTGAACTCTGCCTTGTGCTCTACCACGAAGATATGAAGGCGCTTGGCCTGAGCAACCTGCTCAAGTGTTATAACGACTGGTTGGTACAGCAACTCAATGCAGAGAGCACAGCCGGAGATGAGTGACAGAAAGGTAACAGACTGGTTGCCCACGACCCGCAAGGAGGCGCAGATGCGCGGGTGGGAGGAACTTGACGTCGTCATCTTCAGTGGCGACGCATACGTCGACCACCCCTCTTTTGGTGCGGCTGTCATCGGTCGTCTGCTCGAGGCCGAGGGGCTTCGTGTAGCGATAGTTCCCCAGCCCAATTGGCAGGATGACCTGCGCGATTTCAAGAAGATGGGTCGTCCAAGGCTCTTCTTCGGAATCTCGGCCGGCTGCATGGACTCCATGGTAAACAAATATACCGCAGCCAAGAGATTCAGAAGTGAGGATGCATACTCTCCCGACGGCAAGCACAGCATGCGTCCTGAGTATGCCACCACTGTATATACAAATATACTCAAGGAGATTTTTCCCGATTCTCCGGTTGTGATTGGTGGTATCGAGGCCTCCATGCGCCGTTTTACGCACTATGACTATTGGCAGGACTCGCTTAAGAAGAGTATACTTGTCGACAGTAAGGCTGATATCCTTGTATACGGTATGGGCGAACAGCCCCTTATAGCTCTTGCCACAGCAATGAAAGAACGTCTTGCGCTTACTGGTGCCGGATATCTCACAGCTGATGAGGCAAGGTCAATGACCCGTGACATAAGGCAGACCGGATATCTTGCACGTAAGGCCGATGTCATTTTTGATGAGGCCAACGACAGGATGCTCGCCTCGCACAGCGAGTGCCTGAACAGCAAGGCCAAGCAGGCGGCAAACTTTCTGGCAATAGAGAAAGAATCGAATAAGGTCAATGCAAAGAGGCTTCTGCAGGAGACCGAGGAGGGCGTAGTTGTTATCAATCCGCCTTTCCCAACGATGACTACTGAACAGCTAGACCATAGCTTTGACCTGCCATATACCCGCCTGCCTCATCCCAAATATAAGGGCAAACGTATTCCTGCGTATGACATGATAAAGCACTCGGTGAATATCCACAGGGGGTGTTTCGGCGGTTGCGCATTCTGTACCATATCTGCTCATCAGGGTAAATTCATTGTGAACCGCAGCCAGGAGAGCATACTCCGTGAAGTCAAGGCTATATCGCAGATGGATGATTTCAAAGGTTATCTCTCTGACCTTGGAGGACCTTCGGCAAACATGTATATGATGAAAGGAAAAAACAGTGAGCTATGTGCCAAATGTTCACGTCCGTCATGCATACAGCCGAAGATATGTCCCAATATGAATATAGACCACTCGGCTTTGCTTGAGTTATACAAGAAGGTAGATGCTCTGCCGGGAATAAAGAAAAGTTTTATTGGCAGTGGTGTCAGGTACGATATGCTGCTGCACAGGAGTGGCGATGCTGCATGTGATGCTGCAACGGAACGTTACACCGAGGAACTTATAATGAACCATGTCAGCGGCAGGCTTAAGGTTGCTCCTGAACATACGAATGATGCGGTGCTCAGGCTCATGCGTAAGCCTCCGTTCAGGCAGTTCCATGAGTTCAAACGCATATTCGACCGCATAAACAGCAAACATAATCTCAAACAGCAGATAATACCTTATTTTATCAGTTCGCACCCGGGAAGTACCCTGGAAAGTATGGCCGAACTTGCGGCAGAGACCCGTCAGCTCAACTTTCATCTTGAACAGGTGCAGGACTTTACTCCAACACCAATGACTATGGCTACGGAGATGTACTACACAGGTATAAATCCCGAAACAGGTGAGAAGGTGTTCGTGGCACGTTCGATGCGTGACAAGGAGGCACAGAGGAGATTCTTCTTCTGGTACAAGCCCGAGGAACGCAAGGAGATCATGCGCATACTCAAGAATATGAAGCGCACCGACCTGCTAAGGAAACTTGGTATGTGATTCATCCTTTTAGAGAATATAAGTGACATCACGGTCGTTACTGTATATAAAGATTGAAGGCAGCGGATTTTCCGCTGCCTTCAATCTTTATTGTGCTTTCTGCAATTACTTTACGATGTTCATCTCATTGATGAGGCGCTTGCAGTTGCCGAGTTTCTCGATAACGAAGAGTACGTAACGGATGTCGACGTTGATACAACGCTGCAGGTTGTCATCGAAGTTGATGTCGCCGCTGAGTGACTCCCAGTTACCGTCGAATGCAAGACCGATGAGCTCGCCGTTGCCGTTGTATACACCGCTACCGCTGTTACCGCCGGTGATGTCGTTTGTGGTGAGGAACGCAACAGGCATCTCGCCGTTTGCCATGGCGTACTGGCCGAAGTCCTTTGTCTCGTACAGTTCCTTGAGGCGTGCAGGAACAATGAACTCGCTGTTGTTGGGGTCTTCCTTCTCCATTACACCCTTGAGTGTTGTGTAGTAGTTGTATGTTACACCATCCTTTGGCTGGTAAGGCTTCACATTTCCGTATGTAAGACGCATTGTGAAGTTTGCATCGGGGTATACAGGTGCGCCATCTGCCTTCTCCATAAGACCCTTGAGGTATGTCTTGTGGAGCGGGTTCATTACCTTTGCAAACTCAGCGTTCTTTGCCATGATGCTACGGTATGAGTTGAAGATTGCTGTACGGAGCTGCATCGCAGGATCCTTCTCGAACTTCTTGAGTGTAGGCTTCTTGAGGAACTTCTTCAGGTTAGTCTCGTTTGCAAGTATCGAGTTCTCATATACATAATCGATGTACTTGTTGAGGTTGCCCTTGTACTCTGCGTATACCTTGTTGAGGTGCTCGTCGCGTTCTTCGGGTTTGGTCAGCTCGAAATAGAGAGGGAGAACTTCCTTGGCAATGCGGCGGTCGATGTCGTGGTTGTAGTCACGGTCGTGCAGCCATGCATAGATGTTGTTCATTGTAGCCTCAACCTTGCTTGGGTCATCGAACATAGTCTTGTTGCCGATAGCCAGGTTGCGGTATATGAATTCAACATTGCTGATGAGCTCTGATGTAAGAGTAGAGAGGTAATTTGTACGGTTCATCTCCTCAACGCAAGCGTTGATTTTCTCTACAACGTCTACATACTCGTTCTTGCCGTTCATCTGTGCCCATGCCTTGAAAGCAGCCTCCTCGGCAAGCTTTGTCTCAACAACCTTGTTGTCTACGATAGCCTTGTTCATACCGATAGAGTTCTTCCAGTAGTTGCTGATGCGGGCCTGCTTGTTGGCATACTTGATTGCGATATCCTCACTCTTTGCCATCTCCTCACGGATAATCTTGAGTGTGACGTCGCGCATTGCGATGCGTGGTTCGTTCTCCTGGTACATTCTCTGCTTCACCTCGTCGCCTGTGAGGTAGCGTGATGTGCTACCGGGGAATCCCATGATCATTGCAAAGTCGCCGTTCTCAAAACCAGCAAGAGAGATGTTCAGGAACTTAGGAGTGCTCAAAGGAATGTTCTCCTTGCTGTATGCTGCCGGGTTGCCGTTCTTGTCGCCATAGATACGGAATACAGAGAAGTCGCCTGTGTGGCGTGGCCACATCCAGTTGTCGGTTTCGCCGCCGAACTTACCGATTGAGTTGGGAGGTGTGGCAACGAGACGCACGTCGGTATATTTCTTATAATATACAAGGTAGAACTTGTTGCCCTCGAAGTAGGGGAGGAGCTGTGGGTACATGTACTCCTTGCCTTCAACATTGTCGGCATTGAAAAGCTCTTTGCCTATCTTTGCAAGTGTCTGACGGTCGAATGACTGTTCCTCGGTGATTTCGCCATTCTTTACACGGTTGTTCACCTCTTCGGTAACATCTGTGATCTTTGCAACGAATGTGAATGCAATGTTCTCGCATGGGAGTTCCTCCTCGTAGCTCTGGCTCCAGAAACCGTTGTGCAGGTAGTTGTGCTCAACTGTGCTCAACTGCTGGATAAAGCTGAAACCGCAGTGGTGGTTTGTGAGTACAAGGCCGTTTGGAGATACCACCTCGCCTGTACAGCCGCCGCCGAAGATACCAATGGCATCCTTCATTGATGGTGCGTCGGGTGAGTAGATACCGTCAACAGACATCTGGAGTCCCTGCTTGCGCATCTGGTCCTCAAGGTTCTGCTGGCGCATGAGCTGCAGAAGCCACATGCCCTCGTCGGCCATGAGCTGTGGTGTGAAAAGTACTGCTGTGAGCAGTGTCGCGAATAATTTCTTCATGTCGATATTGTTTTTAAATACTTTTTCAGTAGTTACTCTTCGCCAAGAGTCTTTGCAATGGCCTCTCTTGTCTTGGTCATCATGTACTCCACATTCTCGCTGTCACGTCCCTTGCATTCGATGGGCTCATGGAATGTGACGGTCACCGGTGACCAGTGCAGGAATATGCTGCCCTTTGGCAGGATGTCGTATGATCCCTGTATTGTGATAGGTATAATTGACTTCTGGGCCATGTTCGCAATAACGAACGCACCCTTCTTGAATGGGCCCAGCTTGCCGTCCTCACAACGTGTGCCTTCTGCAAAGACTGTCAGGGACTTTCCGCTCTTCAATACGTTGAGCGACTTGCGCAGCAGGTCCTTCTGTGGCGTTTCGCGGTTGACGAATATATGGTCGGTGTCGGCACAGGCCTTGCCAAGCATGGGAACCTTGCGGAGTGAAGCCTTCATAATCCACTTGAAGTTCTTCATTACATAGCCGTAAAGCACGAGTACGTCGAACATGCCCTGGTGGTTGGCAACGAATACATAGTTCTTGTCCGGGTCCTTGCTTACATACTTGTCACGGTCTACAATCTTCACCGGGATAAAGAATAGCCAGCAGGTGAGACGGCACCATATGATTGCCGGGTAGAAATCTCCGTTCTTCAACTTGAGGTAACGCCCGAAAAGACTTATTGCAATCGATACCAACGCTATAAGCAGAATCGCAACCCACCAGGCAAAGAATATCTGATAGAGTGCATAGAATGGGTGTAGAATTTTCCTTAACATGCTGTTTTGCTTTTATGCTGTTTGTTTTTCGGCTGTAAAGATAGTGATTTTTTCCGATGTTAACGGTATTTAAAGACTTAAATGCTTTTTGGCAACCGCTTATAAATCTTGTATGTTGCGTACAAGAAACCTCTTTATCTCCTCAGCGGGCAATCCCCGTCGTGCAGAATAGTCATTGAGCTGCTCCTCGCTTATTTCTCCAATCCCGAAATATCTTGACATTGGATGCGCCAACATCATTCCGCATACCGATGCATGCGGGTACATGGCTCCGTTGGGAGTGAGTGTAATGTCTATCTCCTTCAGCCAAAGAATCCTGTCAATAATGAATATTATGCTCTGGTCAGGCAGTGATGGGTAGCCTATGGCAGGACGTATTCCCTGATACTCCTCGCGATTCAGCTGTTCAACGGCAAGCTGCTCATCGGGGGCATATCCCCAAAGATCCTTGCCGGTGCGTACGGTGCGGTGCATCAGTGTAGCGGTAGCCTCGGCAAGGCGGTCGGCAAGTGTACGTGCCATTATGCTTCTGTATCCGTCATCGGTGTATCTGCTGCAGAATCTATCGTCAACGGTGGTGGCAAAAAGTCCAATCTGGTCACCTTTGGGCGAGACAAAGTCGCTGAGGCACAGATTGGGCTTACCCTCAATGCTGTGTTGCTGGCGCAGTAGCGGCAATCTCTCTCCCCCAATGTATATGTCGTCATTTTTGCCCGTAGCATTGCATAGCACAAAGACCGCTTTGCTGCACAGTTCCTTGCTATGGTTTTCCAACATCTCCTTTGCTTCGTGCAGCAGTTCCTGTACGGCAAGCTTGTCTGCTGTTGCATTGCCCATTCCCCATGCATGCAGGAAGTAGCTCCAGTCGATATATGGCGTAACTTCTTCGGTCCTGTAATGGAATATGTTCCTTTTCATCGGTTGAAACGGAGTGCCTTGCCGCGGACTTCCTCGTTGATTGTGCCGTTTCTGTAAGCGCATTCGCCGTTCACCCATGTCTGCTCCACACTCCATTTGAAGGTGTCGCCCTCGAATGGGCTCCAGCCGCATTTGCTTATGACATCATCGGCTGTAATCGTATGCTCTTTGTCTGGATTCAATAGCACGAAATCGGCATAATGGCCTTTTTCTATGAAACCGCGCTTGCTTATGCCGAACACTTTTGCCGGCGCATGGCACATCCTCTCGACCAGGGTCTCTATTGTCAGTACGCCCTCGTCAACGAGTTTCAGCATCGCGAGCAGGGAGAACTGTATGCTGGGCATCCCCGATGCAGCCTTGAGTGCTCCGCCAGTCTTGTCCTTTGGGAGGTGTGGCGCGTGGTCGGTACCTATGATTTCTATAGTTCCGTCAGCGACAGCCTTGCGTAGCGCTTCGCGTTCCTCCTCGCCCTTGATTGCGGGGTTGCACTTTATGCGTGTACCCAGGCGTGCGTAATCCTTGTCGCAGAATGTGAGGTGTGCTGGAGTAGCCTCGGCTGTGATGTTGGCGTCCTTGCCGAGCAACTCAAGTTCCCGTGCGGTGCTTATGTGCATAATCTGCAACTGTGTGCCGAACTTGCGTGCCAGCTCCACGGCACATGCGGTGCTTTCATAACATGCCTCGGCACTGCGTATTATCGGGTGGTAAGTGACATCGGCATCTTCTCCCACCTCTTCTCTTATGCGCTTGGTGTTGGCTGCTATTATGCTGCTCTCCTCGCAATGCACCGCGACGGGCATGCCAAGTTCTTTGGCCTTTGCGAATATCTGTTCAAGCTGCTCCTTCTTGTCGACCAGCATATTGCCGGTGCTTGAGCCCATGAACAGCTTTATGCCGCACACCCTGCCGGGGGTGAGCTTGGCGAAATCGTCCACATTGTCATTTGTTGCGCCAAAGAAGAACGAGTAGTTGATAAGGCTCTCCTTTGCAGCAATGGCGTACTTCTCTTTAAGCGCCCCTAGTGTAGTCGTCTGCGGAACGGTATTCGGCATCTCCATGTATGATGTCACTCCGCCTGCAGCTGCGGCCCGGCTTTCGGTGGCGATAGTCGCCTTTTCGGTAAGTCCCGGCTCACGGAAGTGCACGTGGTCATCAATTACTCCGGGTATAAGATAGAGACCTGTCGCCTCGATTATTTTGTCACACTCGGCACGTGGCAGTTCATCTCCGCGCAGAATCTCTACAATCCTGCCGTCGTTCACTACTATGGAGCCTATGAACTTCTCTCCGTTGTTTACTATTGTGGGGTTGCTGATAAGTGTGCGCATGTCTGGGGATATTTTTTGCGAAGATAAGAAAAATAAGGAACGGGTAATCTACGGGATAAAAATATTTTATGCATCGGGTTGGAATATTTGATTTTAACCGATATATTTGCATCAATCTTCGCAGAGCCTGTGCAGAACGGGTGAGTGGAGGGTTTTATTTTTTTGAAAGCGTTTATTGGCGCTTTGTTCTTGACGTTTCGAAATCTGGTAAATTTCAATTACAGTCAAAGACAAAGCAACGATAGATGTCTACTGGTGTGTATTCATACACTTTATGGTATTTTGTAGGCTTTTTGTCTATAGAATTGTTGTATCGTGTGTTGTACATAATAGCGTAGGCTCTGCGTTGCTCGTTCTGACTGTAATGGGCATACCAGAGCCTCGAAGCGTGGAACGGGTGACAGTACAGTTCCTGCGCTTTTTTATATCCATTAATGTCGGTTCGGGGGCTGCCGGTGCACAAACACTACATTTATTATGAAACAATCATTTTTGAAGGTGCTTTTGGTATTAACCGTCCTGTTCTCTATTTCATCTACAAGTTATTCACAAAAAGAACAGTCTAAAGAGATAGACCTTTCTACGTTTTCGTCTTGGGGTTTGCAATACGCGGCCGATTTTGAATATATAGATAAAGGTATTTATGGATTTGTTGGGCACAATTTTGGTTTGTACAAAGGATTTGGTATTTCTTTCTCTATAAATTCAAATATAGGTATTGTAGATTCCGATGTGAGTACATTTATGGCAAAGATAGGCCCCAACTACTCATACGCTTTTTCAGAAAAAGTTTGTTTTTATGTCCCGTTTTCATTGGATTTAATGTGGGCGTCAAGTCCAACATATAAACACGTCGAAGGGTCTGGCTTCTTTGGAGACTATTCGTTCGATAAGAAAGAGGTAAAGCGTGAATTTCATTGGGGTCTTGAAATTACGCCTTCTTTTGGATTCAAGGTTGGAAAAACAACACTATCGGCAGGCCTGATGCTAAACTGGGGAGAGGGTAGCAGCGAAATTAGCACCGGTGCAATTATTGGTGTAGGGTTCCCTATTTAAATAAGTTCAATTGAATTTTAATAAAAGACAAGCACTATGAAATTGTTAAAACTATGCGTGGTCGCAGTATCTCTTTTGTTGACATCTTGCGGTTCTTTTGGTGAAGGTATGCTGGCTGCTCTAGCCGGTTATAACCCATACGGCAATAGTTCATATAACTACTATCCTTCGGGAGGCAATATGAATTATCTATTGGACCCTAACTATGCAGCTGCCCAAACCACAGCAGAAGGCAGTTATCGGCTTGCCGGTTCATCCTCGTCATCGTCTTATTCTTCGTCGTCGAGCAACAGCAGTTCGGGAAGTTCAAGCTACTCATCTTCAAGACGCAGCGATTGTCCTTCACTTAGTGCAAACAACGGCAAATGGTACTGTGGCAATACCGGCAAATGCGGTATGTGTAATGGCGACGGGCTTATGGACGGCTCATACGGTTCAGGGCCAAACAGTTTGAAGTGTACGCTGTGCAACGGAACCGGAAAGTGCAAGTACTGCCATTAAGAAATACATATTTATTCCTATTTACAATCACCTATAATTGTTAAATACTTTTACTATGAAGCATATTAAATTCTTACATTGCTTTTTGCTGAGCTTTTTACTTTTAGGCTTTCTTTCTTGCAGCGACGACGATGACAGCGGTACTTCATCTTCTTCGTTGGTAGGTAGGTGGAAATACAACAACACCGCATTCGTTTTCAATTCAGACAAGACAGGTTATCACGAGACCGATTTGAAGAGTGAAGGTTTTGGTATAAGAAAATCGAGTTTCACTTGGGAAAAATCGGGTATATACCTATTTCTTGACTGGGATGGAAACGGGGGACATACAAAAGGGGAATTTACCTATCTATATATGTTGGAAGATGGTATCCTGACTATCTACTACGAAGATGGCGAACTTATGGGTATATATAGAAAACAGAGTGGCTCGAAATAAAAGAAATACACCGGTTCCTGAATATAACCTCGGTTTAGTGTGGTAAAGATATTCACATACGGTTTGTGAGATATTGGCTCAGCAGGCTACTATACCGAATGTTTAACCGCTCGCTTTTTATTGATCACTAATGAGTAACGTAATATTATGAATATATTATACAGAATGAAGAAATGCAGCTGTTTGTTTATTCTTATGCTGTTTTTCGTTATTGAGGCATCTGCTAACGGGCATAATACTCTTGTTGTAGAAATAAACGATGGCAGTTGCGTAAACTTTCCATTGGCAGAAAAACCAAGAGTAACGTTTTTGAATGATTATGTAAAGATAGTTACACCAACGGCTGATATTGAATTTCTACGTTCAGATGTAAGAAAGTGCTATTTCAAAGATGTTGAGACGGCGATTGAGACAATAGAAAGTCCTAGAACCATAATCAACGATGAAATTATTACTGTTTGCGATATTCCGGACAACACCTCAGTTACAATTTGTAACGCAAGTGGAATGGCGCTTATGCAGTCAATAGCTGTTGGCGGAATGTGTACTTTCTCTATGGAGAGTTTGCCCGGCGGGCTTTATATAGTAACATACAATAATACCGGCATTAAATTTCTAAAAAAATGAAAAAGATAATTACCTCTTTAGCCCTTATGTTTTGCATTTGTGCAACTGCACAAAATAATACAGAGATTGAATATATGTTTGTTCACCGTTCTAACAACGCTGTTGATAGCATACCTGTAAGTGAAATTGATAGCATTGTTTTTGTAACACCGCCGGTAGTTGAGACACCCGATAACCCAACGATGGCCGAAGCCGTAGACCTTGGGCTTTCAGTAAAATGGGCGAGTTGCAATGTAGGAGCCTCTTCTCCCGAAGAACAAGGCAATTACTATGCTTGGGGAGAAGTAGAACCCAAAGACAACTATACGTGGGAAACGTACAAATGGTGCGATGGAACAGAATATTCTATGTTAAAGTATTGCACCAATGGCGAATATAGCTATAATGTAATTGACAATAAAACAGTTCTTGATTTAGAGGACGATGCAGCTCACGTAAATATGGGTGGCAATTGGAGAATGCCTACATACGATGAATTTAATGAGTTGAAGAAGAACTGCACGATTATTAGCACTACTTATAAAGGAGTAAAAGGTCACAAGGTTGTTGGACCTAATGGAAACAGTATTTTTCTTCCAGTGGGCTTTTATGTTGATGGTACAAAAGTTCTAGGTTCTTTTTCAACATATTGGACGGCTTCTTTAAACGATAATGTCTCTAATGAAGCGTATGAATTCTGTCCATTTAGCACAGGAAACAGTAGCGCAAACAAATATAATTGGTTTATAAGTGCGGCCCGTTATTATGGCCATGCTGTACGTGCTGTCTGTGAATAAAAACACATAAGGCGAGTAATATAAATATATATCAACACAATATTGGAAACAGAAAATTATATTATAAACCATTATTCCATTATTCTATAAAAGACATGTCGCTATGAAAAAGATTTATTATTTGTTATTAGGGCTTATGCTTGTGTCGTCTACAGCGTTGGTATCTTGCAGCGACGACGACAACCTCTCTTCAGAACCTTCTAAATATTCGCCAATTGAAGGTATTTGGATGCGTAAATTCAAAGTTGCCAGTGAAGGAATCGGAGTATCTTTCTATATATTCAACAATGACAGAAGTGGTTATTCTCTGGAATTTGATGATGACGATGGATACACTCCGGGAGGGACTGAAGATTTGGATCCGTTCAGGTATGCATACGACGAAAAGAATAACAAAATTATTATGATTGACGATGAAGGGCAATGGGAATATATCATTAAAAATTTAACAGCCGATGTATTGACTTGGATAGACCTTGATAGTAATAAGGAGCGAACTTACATTAAGTACAACGGCACCCTCGACGATATAAAGAAAGAGTACGATGTAGAATTATATATAGACTACGATTAAAAATTGAATTTATCGAACTAATTAAATTATTATGAAAAAATATCTTTTATACCCGCTGCTTATAATAACAGCCCTTGCTGCTGTTGCTTGCAGCAAAGACGATGACGATGAGAATATTTTCAATAAAGAGGATGAAAAGGAGGAGATAGAGAATGAATTTAATGTAAATTCCGAAGTAAGGGTTACTTTGGAGAAGGATAAATATGTGTGGCATTTCACATTCAGCTCAAACTTGCATACAAAATTCCCTTACAGTAATATTGAACATTGTGTTGCGTGGGGATTGGATGAAAACAATGATGGTGAACTAGACTATTATACTTTTGATAAAAGAGCTTGCAATGGCGAATGTACTCTCGATGTCTATCCTGTAAAATATCATTGTAGTGCCGATTTGGCAGAAGTGTTTGCTTTGTATGAGGGTTATAATAGAACCTACGATGTACTACAAGAAAAATTGGCTTCGGGACAATCTTTGACAAGCAGCGAATGGGATTTGTACTATGATATAGTTGATTTTTTGGATAAGAATACAGATAGATATTTCACAACTGAGCCTTTTATTAAAATAGATGGTAAAGTATATAAACTTACCGTAGATAGAATATATTAAGCAATGTGTAAATAATGTGTAGTTGAATAATTTATTCGAACAGACCATTCACTTATCTTGTAAAAACAAATCAGAATTTCAAAATAGGCGTGCACATATAAAGAGTGCACGCCTATTTTTTGTATCTTCGCGGTTGAAAAATATACATTGTGTAGAGTATTATGCAAAAACTTCCACGAAAGATAGAGCTTCTTGCTCCGGCAAAGGATTATGAAACGGGCATTGCTGCTGTTGCTTGCAGCAAAGACGATGATGACGATAATTTACCGCCAGTTTCAAGCAGCAAGCGTCTTGTTAGTATTGCAATTGGTAGCGATGGTATTGAGGACTATGTTTATGAATATGACAAGAATGGGAGAATGATATCTGCCATAGAAATTGAAGATGATGGCTCATATGATATGGTTTATTCCTGGGAAGGGGATAAGGTGAATGTGGAAGATGAATACTGTTACACTGTTAAGAATGATAGATTTGTTGAAGGGTATGATTTTGAAAGTAATGAAACTTCTGTATTCACTTACGATGGTTCCAGCTGCTTGAAAAAGATTGTGGATGACTATAGTGAGACATTGTGCGTATGGAGCAATGGCCGTTTGTCAAGTGTTATCAAGAATGAAGATTCGGGTTCTTATGTTAATAGTTACAAGTTCTACTATTCCGATGAAGAATGCAATGGTTTCTTTCCGCTACTTGGCGGTTTCATAGAGGACGATGAGCACCTGTTCCGTGTCATGCCGCAACTGATTGGTGCAGTCCAGACTGCATTGCCGTCTAAAATTGTCCGTAACGATGACGGCAGGACAGAGACAAAGACCTACAGTTATGAATTCTATGTGGATGGGTACATAAAGTCATGCACTGAAATATCTAGTGATGGCGATACGAGTGTATATGGCTTTGTTTGGGAGTAAGATACCGGAGATGGCAACTGAGGATATCCGAAAGTGGACGTTTGCCGATGAGGTTGGATATGGGTCCATGGTGAAGTCATGTCCTTGAGGTTTATTCTCGGTATCCTGAAATTTCATTAGGATTTGGTCTTTAGTCCATAATAACAGTAAGCGAGATTGCCGTCAGGCAATCTCGCTTACTATTTTCTCGGCAATCTCCGCGAACTCCTCGGGAGTGAGCTTGAGTTTCGGGTTGGTGAAGAGCATGTCCTTCTCACTCTGCATCGGCACCAGGTGTATGTGTGCATGGGGTACTTCAAGTCCAAGTACCGCCTGGCCCACCTTGACGCAAGGGAATGCGCGCTTGATGCCCTGGGCAACCTTCTTTGCAAAAATCTGCATCGCTCCAATCTCCTCGTCGGTAAGGTCGAAGAAGTAGTCGACTTCGCGCTTGGGGATAACAAGGGTGTGTCCCTTGGCAAGCGGGTTGATGTCGAGGAATGCATAGAACTGCTCATCCTCAGCTACCTTGTAGCTTGGAATCTCGCCTGCGACAATCATTGAGAATATTGTTGCCATACTCCTTCGCGGTTAGAATGAAATGCTTGTGATTTCAAGATAAAGCTTGCCCTGTGGAACGGTAATCTCGGCAACATCGCCAACCTTCTTGCCAAGGAGACCCTTTGCAATAGGTGTGTTGATTGAGATTTTTGCCTCGCGCAGGTTCGCCTCGCTCTCGGGAACGATAGAGTACTGCATTGTTGCACCTGTCTTTGTGTTCTTCAGGCCAACCTTGGTAAGTACCTGTACTGTGTCGGTGCTCAACTTTGAGGTGTCAATGATCTTTGCGTCTGCAATGATCATCTTCAACTCGCTGATGCGCATCTCGAGCAGGCCCTGAGCCTCCTTTGCTGCATCGTATTCAGCATTCTCCGACAAGTCGCCCTTGTCGCGTGCCTCGGCAATCTGGCGTACAACCTCGGGACGCTTTGCCTCAAGTTCTTTCAAATCGGCCAACAATTTCTTGTAGCCTTCTTCTGACATATAGCTCATTTTATCCTTAATTTAAAACAGTAAAACAAAGGATTCCAACACTAGTGCTGGAACCCATTTCCCTCTTTATGTAGTGCAAAGGTAACCCCTTTTTAGGTAACAACCAAATTAAAATGGTGAAATTTTGTCAATTGCTCATTATTGGAACTGTGCGGGGCTGGGGCATTGGGAATGCCCGGTGTCATTTCTTGAGCAGTTTCTCAATCTCCTTTGCCAGGTTTTCAATCTGTGCATCACGCAGTACAATCTCGCCATTTTTGTCTATGAGGAAGAATGTCGGGATTGAGAATACATTGTATACCACAAGGTGTGGCGATGCTGCGCCTCTGCTGTCACGCACGCATTTCCATGGAAGGGCTAGTACCTCCTGCTGCCAGAAGTGCTCGCGGCTGTCAAGCGATACCTGATAGATTTCCAGTCCCGCCTTTGCATACTTGTCGTGCAGTTCGCGGAGGTCTACGTTGCGCATTCTTATTTTTGAATCCTCGTACACTGTGAAGTCGAGTAGCGTGACCTTTCCCTTAAGCGATGAGAGGCTTATGCTGTCACCGTCTCTGTTGGGAAGCGAAATCTCAAAGATGTCGTTTACCTTTGCCTCGCTTGCCATGGCTTCGAACTTTTCAATGTCTTCAATTGTTACAGGACGGGTCATCTTCATTCCTCTTTCAGCGATGTCACAGATGTGCTTAGTGCGCTGTGCCTCGGGGAACATGCGCTTCATGCTTGTCGCTACGGCAGCGTAGTATTTGCTGTCGGTTCTTCTCTCAAAAGGTTTGAACAGGGCATCGTTCTTGCATACGAGCCATAGGGCGAAGTATGCACTCGCCTTGTCGGGAGAGGGGATTATATACTGTCGTGCGATGTTGTCCTTGAACTCTTCGGTCAAAGCCGCTTTCTTTGCCAGGTACGATGCATCGGGTTTCATGCCTGCAATTTGTTGCTCAAGTGCTCTGATGAGTCCCGACATCTCCCTGATTTTTTCACTTTCGGGGCTGCCTTCTATCCTGCACTCCTTGATGTTGTCGGCATCGGCGGTTAGTGTGATGGTCTCGGTAGAGTCTACGGCGATGACTACGGGGGTGCCGTCTCTGAATCCGATTACATAGAATTCAAAAGTCTCATGCTTGGGCTTGCTGAATTCGAACTTGCCGTCATCGCCAATTTTGACTGAATCAAGGAGTTGGGTGCCGCCAAGTGATTCGTTTGCAAAATAAAGAACCTTGCCTTCGGCGTTGTTGATTGTACCGTTTATGGTAAAACTGGGCCCGCACTCCTTTGTGGCGGTCTCTTCGGTTTTGTCGCATGCTGTGAATGAGAATATTGCGAGGGTTGCGAAGAGGGTTGTAAAGAATTGTTTAGTGTAAATGTATTTCATGGTTGTGATGTTTTCATAACTTTCAGTTGCAAAGATAGTGCAAACGAACGAAACACAAAACTTGATTTGACGTTTCATGGTGAGTGTAGCATGTCTTCGCTATTTTTAATAGCAAAGATAGTGCAAACGAACGGAATGTGAAGCCTTAATTTTGCTTTTTAGGGTATTAGCCTCTCGCTTTTCGTTATTTTTTCGCCATAAAGGTGGTTATAATATGGAAAAATGTATATCTTTGCGAGAATTAGAAAATTTTTTATTAAAAAAGATAATAAGATGAATGTTGTTACAAAAAATGTGGCTTTGCCCGATGGTCGCGTGATTACCATAGAGACAGGCAAGTTGGCCAAGCAGGCCGACGGTTCTGTCATGTTGCGCCTCGGCAATACGATGTTGCTTGCCACAGTCTGCGCAGCGAAGGATGCTGTGCCAGGCACCGATTTTATGCCTTTACAGGTAGAGTACAAAGAGAAATATGCGTCATTCGGCCGTTTCCCCGGTGGTTTTACAAAGCGTGAGGGTAAGGCTACGGACTACGAGATTCTGACATGTCGTCTGGTTGACCGTGCTCTTCGTCCTCTCTTCCCTGATAACTACCATGCAGAGGTCTATGTGAACATAGTACTCTTCTCGGCTGACGGCGTTGACATGCCTGATGCTCTTGCTGGTCTTGCAGCTTCAGCAGCTCTTGCTGTTTCGGACATCCCATTCGGCGGTCCAATCTCTGAGGTACGTGTAGCACGTATTGGTGGCGAGTTCGTGGTTAACCCCACATTTGCTCAGCTCGAGGAGGCCGATATGGATATCATGGTTGCCGCTACATACGACAACATCATGATGGTCGAGGGTGAGATGAAGGAGGTTTCTGAAAGCGACCTGCTCGAGGCTATGAAGGTTGCTCACGAGGCAATCAAGGTTCACTGCAAGGCTCAGATGGAACTTATGGAAGAGGTTGGCTCTACTGTAAAGCGTGAGTACTGCCACGAGGTTAACGATGAGGAACTCCGTGCTCAGGTACGTGAGGCTTGCTACGACAAGGCTTACGCAGTTGCAGCAAGCGGCAATAACGACAAGCATGGCCGTGGTGCAGCTTTCGAGGCTATCAAGGAGGAGTTCAAGGCTCAGTTTACAGAGGAGGAGCTCGAGGAGAAGAGTGCTCTCATCGACCGTTACTACCACGATGTAGAGAAAGAGGCTATGCGTCGTTGCATTCTTGACGAGGGCAAGCGCCTCGATGGCCGTAAGACAACTGAAATCCGTCCAATCTGGTGCGAGGCAGGCTATCTGCCCGGTCCTCACGGCTCAGCAGTCTTCACACGTGGTGAGACACAGTCACTTACAACCGTAACTCTCGGTACAAAGCGTGACGAGAAGATTATTGACGATGTAATGAACCAGGGTACAGAACGCTTCCTGCTTCACTATAACTTCCCTCCATTCTCAACAGGCGAGGCTCGTCCACAGCGTGGTGTAGGCCGTCGTGAGATTGGTCACGGTAACCTTGCTTGCCGTGCATTGAAGAACATGATTCCTGCTGATTATCCTTACTGCGTACGCGTGGTTTCAGATATCCTTGAGTCTAACGGTTCTTCTTCAATGGCTACCGTATGTGCAGGTACACTTGCACTCATGGATGCCGGTGTAAAGATAAAGAAGCCTGTATCAGGTATCGCAATGGGTCTTATCAAGAACGCAGGTGAGGAGAAATATGCAGTCCTCAGCGATATTCTCGGTGATGAGGACCACTTGGGTGATATGGACTTCAAGGTAACAGGTACTGTTGACGGTATTACTGCTACACAGATGGATATCAAGGTTGACGGTCTCTCTTACGAGATTCTCGAGAAAGCTCTCAACCAGGCTCGTGAGGGTCGTATGCACATCCTCGGCAAGATTACAGAGTGTATCGCCGAGCCACGTGCCGAACTCAAGCCACATGCTCCACGCATCGAGACAATGCGCATTCCTAAGGAGTTCATCGGTGCTGTCATCGGTCCTGGCGGTAAGATTATCCAGGGCATGCAGGAGGAGACCGGCGCAACAATCTCAATCGAGGAGGTTGACGGCGAGGGTATCATCGAGATTGCAGCAAACAACGGCAACTCAATCAACGAGGCTATCGCCAAGATCCGTGCTATCGTTGCTATTCCTGAGGCCGGTGAGGTTTACGAGGGCACTGTACGCAGTGTGATGCCTTATGGCGCATTCGTTGAGTTCATGCCTGGCAAGGATGGCTTGCTCCACATCTCTGAGATTGATTGGAAACGTTTCGAGACAATGGAGGAGACCGGTATCAACGAGGGTGACAAGCTCCAGGTAAAGCTTGTCGAGATTGATCCTAAGACCGGTAAGTTCAAACTCTCTCGCAAGGTTCTCCTTGAGAAGCCCGAGGGTTATGAGGAACGTGAACGTCGTCCACGTCGCGAACGTGAGCCACGTCGTCCAAATAATGACAAACAGTAACCAATATTGATTATTATAGCAGAACAGGATGCCGGTGGGCATCCTGTTCTTTTTTGTCTCTTGTGGAATATATGATATTGGAAACGTGTGGGGTAGTGATGCGGTTTTTGTGATATATATTTATTATAAATAATGTCAAAAAACGGTGCGGTCCGATACGTTACTTTGATATTTTATTTATCTTCGCGCAGTTAAATATTAATAAGGCCATGAAAAAAATCAGAGCAGCCATAGTGGGTTATGGCAACATAGGAAAATATACGTTGCAGGCGCTTAATGCAGCGCCCGATTTCGAGGTTGCAGGTATCGTACGCCGTTCGGGTGCCGAGAACCTTCCCGTAGAACTTGAAGGCTATAATGTGGTAAAGGACATCCGTGAACTTGGCGATGTGGATGTCGCAATCCTCTCAACTCCCACACGCAGTGTCGAGGTATACGCGAAGGATATCCTCGCAATGGGTATAAATACCGTCGACAGTTTCGATATCCACTCAAAGATTCTCGACTTGCGCCGTTCGTTGGGCGAGAGTGCAGTAGCCGGTAATGCGGTTTCAATCATTTCGGCAGGTTGGGACCCAGGAAGCGATTCCGTGGTTCGCACACTGCTTGAGGCTATTGCACCAAAGGGTATCACATATACCAACTTCGGTCCGGGCATGAGCATGGGACACACTGTTGCTGTCAAGGCCATTGAGGGCGTAAAGGCAGCACTCTCAATGACAATCCCGGTAGGTACAGGCATACATCGCCGCATGGTTTACATTGAGCTTGAGGAGGGATACGATTTTGCCCAGGTTGCAGCTGCAATAAAGGCCGATCCTTACTTTGTCAATGACGAGACACATGTAAAGGAGGTGCCGTGTGTTGACGATCTTCTTGATATGGGTCATGGTGTTAACCTTACACGCAAGGGCGTTTCGGGTACTACACAGAACCAGTTGTTCGAGTTCAATATGCGAATCAACAATCCTGCACTCACAGCCCAGGTGCTTGTCTGCTGTGCACGTGCAACCATGCGTCAGCAGCCCGGTTGCTACACAATGGTAGAGATTCCTGTTATAGACCTGCTGTATGGTGATAGAGAACAGCATATAGCACACCTGGTATAATACCTTAATATTGAAGAAGCCGACTAAAAAGGTTCTTTTGTTGTTGTGCTTGCCCTCAAAATGCTCATTTACGCTTAGTAAATTAACCCACTAAGTGGCTTTTCCTCCTCGTAGCTCGGCATAGAATGCGGGCACTCTCTGCTCTCGCATTACAGCGTCGGTTGCGCTTTTTCGGACTTCGCACGCCTAAAAACAACTCTTT
>JAZQZM010000003.1:0-16875 GCA_045634085.1 Bacteroidaceae bacterium | reverse complement strand
GGCATAGAATGCGGGCACTCTCTGCTCTCGCATTACAGCGTCGGTTGCGCTTTTTCGGACTTCGCACGCCTAAAAACAACTCTTTTTATTCAACCTCGTAATAAGAAGTGGATAACCCATTTACTTTTGGGTCATCCACTTCTTTTTTGCGATTTCAATGAATTGTGTCATCCTGAGCAAAGCGAAGGATCTGATGTGCCTATCTTGTTTATATATAGTTAAAAAGCGGAAATGAATGGCAAATGTTGCTGTACGTTTCCGCTTTTTTATTATTTTCGCGGTCTATTTTTGAAAAAACGGTTATTATGGGAAAAAATAAAAATACAAGAGCTTCTTTCGGGGGCAAATTAAGCGTAATACTTGTTGCTGCGGGCAGCGCAATCGGTCTGGGCGCCTTGTGGCGTTTTCCGTATGTGGCCGGCGAGAATGGTGGAGCAGCGTTCCTGTTGGTGTTTCTTTTGAGTGTGCTTGTGGTGGGTATCCCTGCCATGCTTGCCGAGTTTGCTGTAGGACGTTATACCAAGAAGAATGCCGTAGGTGCTTTCCGTACTCTTTCAAAACGCTGGAGTTGGCTTGGATACAGCGGCGTACTTGGCGCATTGCTGATATCCGGTTATTATTATCTGATAGCAGGCTGGTCGCTTGAGTACTTTGTAAGTTCTGTTACGGGTGAACTGTTTAGTTCCAATCAGTTATTTGATGCACAGTTTGCTTCTTTTGAAAAATCATGGAGGCCGTTGATATATGGTATCGTGTTTGTTCTGATGACACATCTTATTGTTGCACGTGGTGTAGGCAAGGGTATTGAGAAGGCTTCCAAGGTGATGATGCCTGCACTGTTTGTAATACTTGTTGTGATGGCTGTGCGTGTGGCTTTTATGCCTGGTGCTGTTGAGGGCTACAAGTTCTTCCTTTCGTGTGATTTTGAGAAGGCTTTCAGTGCCGATACAATCATGAAAGCTATGGGACAGGCGTTCTTCTCCTTGTCTGTGGGAATGGGATGCATGGTGACCTATGCATCTTATTTCAAGAAGAACAACAATGTCATTTCCACATCGTTCAATGTGTCGATACTTACCATTCTTGTGTCGGTACTTGCCGGTCTTGTAATTTTCCCGGCAGTCTTCAGTGCAGGTCTTAAACCTACCGAGGGCCCGTCGCTCGTGTTTGTGACACTGCCCGAAATCTTCAAAGGAATGCCGCTGGATGCTTTGTGGGCGTCAATCTTCTTTATGCTTGTAATCCTGGCGTCACTCACCTCTACAATCTCGTTTCATGAGGTGCTTACGGCATATTTCAGAGAGGAATTCAGCCTGACACGCAAAAAAGGAGCAATGCTCACTACTGCTGTTTCCATTCTCCTGAGTACAATAACCTATTTCAAAGTCTTTGGAATTGATTTCTCTAAATGTTATGACTATATAACTGCGAATATCCTCATGCCTTTGGGCGGAATGTTTACCTGTATATTCGTTGTGTGGTTCATGAAAAAGGATTTTATGAAGGATGAACTTACCAACAGTGGCGTATGCAACAGATATCTGGCTCCGGTGGTGATATTCATGCTGCGCTATGTTACCCCGTTGATTATATTGTACATATTTGTGAAGAACTTGATATAAGAGAGGATATAAGTGCCTGTGTAACAAACGGTACGGGCGGTGCACACCGCCCGTACTCTAATTATGTCAATCGCTGTAATATATCCGCTTTATTCTTGTCGATACCGATGTGAGTATTTCGTATGGTATTGTCTCAAGCCACTCGGCCAGTTGTGCAGCCGGCAATGAGGGACCGAATATCTCTACGGTGTCACCCTCCTTGCAGTCGATGTCTGTTACATCAATCATACATACGTCCATGCATATGTTGCCCACGTATGGGGCCTTCTTGCCGTTTACGATGCAATATCCCTTGCCGTTGCCAAGCTTGCGGTTGAGTCCGTCGGCATATCCTATCGGCAGTGCCGCAATGCGAGAGTCGCGCTTCAGTTCGCCACGGCGGCTGTATCCAACAGTCTCGTCGGCAGGCACGTCATGTATCTGCAGTATGATGCTCTTTAAGGTTGATATGGGGTGCAGTGTGGCGTCTTCTGCTATCGGCGATATTCCGTAAAGCCCTATTCCAAGGCGCACCATGTCGTACTGCGCATCGGTAAATCTTTCAGTTCCTGCGCTGTTGCATATATGTCGCAGAATCCTGTGGCTGAAGCCCTCCTGCAGCATGTCGGCTGCGTCGTTGAAACGCTTGACCTGGACGGCCGAGAATCCGTCGAACTGTTCGCTGTCACTGCCCACAAAATGCGAGAATACTGAACGCGGTGTCAGGGTATGCTGCTTTTTAAGCTGTTCTATAAGCGCAGGAATTTCACTTGGCAGGAAGCCCAGACGGTGCATGCCTGTATCAATCTTTATGTGTACAGGGTAGTCTGTAATGCCTTCGCGCGAAGCTGCCTTTATAAGGGAATCAAGCATGCCGAAACTGTATACCTCGGGTTCCAGTTTGTTGTCGAAGAGTGTACGGTAGGAGCATGGCTCGGGGTTCATTACGATTATTCCGGTTGTTATGCCTTCCTTGCGCAGTTCGGCGCCTTCGTCGGCAACTGCAACGGCAAGGTAGTCAACATTGCATTCCTGCAGGGTGCGTCCTATTTCCAATGCTCCGGCGCCGTATGCGTCTGCCTTTACCATACATACGGTTTTTGTGTCAGCGCCCAGTGTATTGCGGTATCGGTTAAGGTTGTCCCTTAATGCACAAAGGTTGACCTCTAGTATGGTCTGGTGAACCTTCTTTTCAAGCACTTCCGTGACATCTTCAAAATGGAATGAACGTGACCCTTTGATGAGGATATACTCTTTTGCCGCTTCCCTTATCTGTCGAGATGCCAACAGTTCTTCGGTGTTGTTGAAAAAGTGACATTCGACGCCCGAGGTGCTGAACATCTCTTTCTGTGAGCATATCTCTTTGCCTACGCCGATGAATTTTTCAATCCTGCGTTTCGTTATGCATTCAAGCACGCGCCCGTAGAGCTGCTGTGGCTCTTCGCCACTCTGTTTAATGTCGGCAAGTACAAGTGTGCGCTTGAGTGCGGGCATTGTGCTGCTCCGTCTCTCCATGAAGTCAAGTGCTATGTCCAATGAAACGGTGTCGGCATTGTAGCTGTCGTTGATTATCATACATCCACGCTTGCCCTCCTTTACCTCAAGTCTCATGGCTACAGGCTCCAGTTGTGCCATTCTTTCAGCTATCACTTGGGGCGGTACCATAAGGTACAATGCTGCTGCAAGGCAGTTTATGGAGTCCTCAATCGAGGCGTCGTCCATGAACGGGATTCTGTAGCTGTTCCGCATTTTAAGGTAGCGGTAACCTATTGTCGTGCCTTCGTCCCTCTTTTCAATGGATTCGATATATAACGGTTTGTCAGGGTCTCTCTGTGACCAGGCAATCTCCTTTGCCGGTAGCAGCATACTCTCTATTGAGTCTGTAAGCTGGCTGTTGTCGGCGTTATATATGAGCACGTCGCACTCCTTGAACAACTGCAACTTCTCGTAGCATTTTTCTTCGGTAGTGGCAAAGTTTTCCTGGTGCGCGTTGCTTATGTTGGTGATTATTCCTATGGTGGGTCTTATTATCCTCTGCAGTTTTTCCATCTCTCCGGTGTGTGATATCCCGGCCTCAAAGATGCCGAGTGTGCTCTCTTCGCGAAGCTGCCACACGGATAATGGAACGCCAATCTGTGAATTGTAGCTTCGTGGCGAACGTGCTGCATTGTAGTTGCCGGTGACAAGCTGGTAGAGCCACTCCTTTACAATGGTCTTACCGTCGCTACCGGTTATGCCAACAATAGGCATGTCAAAAAGAGAACGGTGGTGGGCTGCCAATGTCTGCAATGCAGCACGGCACTCCTTGACGACAATAAAATTGGCATCCTTGAACTCGCCTGCTGCATCGGTGCTGCTCACCACAAAGTCGCGGACTCCTCTCTTGTAGAGTTCGCCTATGTAGCGGTGCCCGTCGCCGTGTCTTGTCTTTATGGCGAAAAACAGCGTCTCTTCGGGAAAACTGAGTGAACGGCTGTCGGTAAGCAGCCTTGTTATCCTGTTTTCAGGGGCAGTCAAGATTCCCTTGCCGTGGATAATCTTCGTTATCTCTCCAATAGTATATTGCATTGTCTCTTTTCTTTTTCAAAGTTCAGATATGGATGCTCCTTTTCCAGTTTCTCCATCTTTTGGAGCAGGGTGCCGGCAAATGCCCGGTAGCCTTCTGATGCCGCATTGAAGGGGCGGTGTGCCATGCCTCTGGCAATCTCCTCAATGCAAGCGTTCAGTCTCCTGACATCTTTATCGAAGTAACACTCCGAAAAGCACTCCCAAATGTATTCTATGGCCTTACTTGACGGGTGTACCATGTCGTCGGCATAAAAGCGGTAATCGCGCAATTCGTCAAGTACGATTTCATACGCAGGGAAGTAGTGGCAGGCTTCGTGCCTTGCCATTATCCCGTCTATTGCCAGCAATAGCGTGGCCTTACTTTTCTGGTTGTCGTGTGCACCGTCGCGCAGGTGACGTATGGGACTTACGGTAAACAGGAACTTCACATCCTTGTTCAGCTCCCTGTAGATGCGTATGACTTCGCTGGTTGCCTCAATTATTTCTTCTATGCCCAACAACCGACGGTCAAACTCCTTTGCGGGAAGTTTGTGGCAGTTGCCCACGGTAAGGCCGTTGCTTTTGCGGCTGTAGGCGTATGCCGTACCGAATGTTATGATTGCAATGTCACAACTCCTGGCCATTTTGTGTGCACGGGACAGTGAACCGTTTATGCTCTCAATGAGTTTGCTCTTGCTGTCGCGCGAGAAATCGCTGTGGTGCATTATGCTGTGCCACATGCCGTTGTGCTCGAACAGTTCGGGTGAACTGTCGTCAAACGGTTCTCCGCTGGCACATCTTTTGAGCACTGCAGCTATTGACAACGGATTGTACTGGATGCCGAAAGGGTTGCACTCTACATGGAACTTCATCTCCTGCAGCCTGTTTCCAATGTTGCCTGCAAAGCATGAGCCAGTAAGAATCATGCAACTATTGTGCGAAATTGCCATTTCGCCTGTCGGTAGGGTCGTCTTGGTGGTGAATTGCATCTCTCAGGTATCCGTTTGTCTGTTATACAATGCAAAAATAAGACATCTTTATAAAGATTGGTATTATAAAAGTTTAATTTTATTGAAATTGGTGCGTAAAATCAGGTGTAATGGAAAATAAGTCCATGAATGCTCTTCAACAATGTGCAATTTGTTCTTAACACCATGTGGTTGTGCAAGGTTCTTTTTTGGCAAAATCCTTTTGCTGTTGATAAAAAAAGACGTATTTTCGCAAAATGTTATAAGCATTTTTAAAATGCGGGATTGTGTTTAATTGTATTTCGAATGGATTGTAAAGAGAAATATCCTCTGTTGGCGAGCTTGGACTCTCCTTCGGATTTAAGAGCCTTGCCCGAGTCGGCTTTGCCACAGGTTTGCAGTGAACTCCGTGGCTTCATTATTGATTCGTTGGCAAACAACCCTGGACATTTCGCATCGAGTCTTGGAGCTGTTGAACTGACGGTGGCTCTGCATTATGTATTTTCCACTCCTAAGGATAAACTTGTCTGGGATGTCGGGCATCAGGCTTACGGACATAAGATTCTGACCGGCCGTCGTGACAGGTTCCATACAAACAGGAAACTTGGTGGAATAAAGCCGTTCCCGGCTCCCGAAGAGAGTGATTACGATTCTTTTATTGCCGGTCACGCATCCAACTCCATATCGGCTGCATTGGGTCTTGCGACTTCGGCGAGCCTCAGAAACAGCGATGAACGCGTTATTGCAATCATAGGTGATGGCTCAATGAGTGGAGGTCTTGCCTTTGAGGGACTTAACAACCTGTCTAATACCCCAAACAATCTGCTTGTCATTGTCAATGACAACAATATGTCAATCAGCAATGCAGTTGGTGGTATGAATGGACTGCTTGTTTCAATCCACTCTTCAAAGATATATAACAAGATTCGTTACAAAATAGCAAAAGGACTACGCAAAGTTCATCTCCTGAACGAGAAGAGTGCCAATGCAATCATCCGTTTCAATAATGGTTTCAAGTCGTTGCTGTTCCGCCAGAAGAACTTCTTCGAGAGCATGTCGGCACGCTACTTCGGTCCTGTTGACGGTCACGATGTGATAAGTCTTGTACACATGCTCAAGAGCATAAAAGACATGTCGGGTCCTCATCTTCTCCATGTCCGTACTAAAAAAGGTAAGGGTTGGGCACCGGCCGAGGCCGATGCGACTGTATGGCACCAGCCAGGTATGTATGATGTGAAGACGGGCAAACGTATCGTCTCCAAACCTGGAGTACCACGTTTTCAGGATGTATTTGGTGAGACTCTTGTCGAGATGGCTAAGGCCAATGACAGGATTGTCGGTGTAACCCCGGCCATGCCCACCGGTTGCTCAATGCATAAGCTTGGCGAGGTGTTCCCGGAACGTTTCTTTGATGTGGGTATTGCCGAAGGACACTCGGTGACATTCTCGGCCGGTCTTGCAAAGGGTGGTATGTTGCCGTTCTGCAATGTCTATTCTTCATTTATGCAGCGCGGATACGATAACCTCATACACGACGTCGCATTGCAGAAACTTGACTTCGTGCTCTGTCTTGACAGGGCAGGTCTTGTAGGTGAGGATGGCCCTACTCATCACGGTTCTTTCGACCTGGCATATTTGCGTCCTGTACCGGACATTACAATAGCATCTCCTTATGACGAGTGTGAACTCCGCCGTCTCATGTTTACAGCGGCTCAGCCGGGTGCGGGTACATTCGTAATACGTTATCCTCGTGGTTCTGGTTCTCTTGAGGATTGGCGTTGCCCGCTTGAGACCGTGGAGGTAGGCAAGGGACGTAGGATGAAAAAGGGAAATGATGTCGCTTTTATCACCATTGGCCCGCTTGGCAAGGTTATGGAGAGTGCCATAGCCGAGGTCGAGAAACATGGTGTAAGCGTGGCACACTACGATATGCGTTTCCTCAAACCAATTGACGAGGATATCCTTCATGAAGTAGGTGAGAACTTCAAGTATATTGTCACATTGGAGGATGGAACTGTCAAGGGTGGTCTGGGCTCTGCTGTGGCGGAGTATATGGCCGCAAACGGTTATACTCCTAAAATTGAGATAATGGGTATACCCGACATGTTTGTAGAGCATGGAACAACTGAAGAACTGTATCATCTGTGCAACATGGACAATGATGCAGTGGTTAAGGCTCTGCTGAACGGTGTCAAGTAAGTATATAAAACTTGTAGTATGAGAATCGTGATTGTCGGTGCAGGTGCCGTAGGTACTCACCTCGCAAAGATGCTTTCCGAGGAGAATGAGAACGTCATTCTTCTTGATGAGAGTGAAGAGAAACTCAGTAAGATGGAGACTCTCTTCGACTTGCAGACCATAGTGGGTGACCCCACCAAGATATCGGCGTTGAAGAAGGCTGATGCCGGTCATGCCGATCTCTTTGTTGCCGTTACTCCCGATGAGAGCCGTAACATCACGGCTTGTATTCTAGCCCATCGCCTTGGCGCTAAGAAAACGGTTGCGCGCATTGACAACTATGAGTATCTCATTCCAAAATACAAGGAGTTCTTCAACTCTTTGGGTGTTGACTCTCTTGTCTATCCCGAGCAACTTGCTGCCGAGGAGATTGCCACCAATATCAAGTACAGTTGGATGCGCCAGATGCTCGAGTTCGGTAATGGTGCCCTTGTGATGATTGGTGTGAAGATAAGAAGCAATGCTCTTATTACAAATAAGCCGCTTAAGGATTTCCCCCGTGATATCCCCTATCACGTGGTGGCGATTCAGCGTGGCGATGAGACGATAATACCGCGCGGTAACGACATGATTATGCCCGAGGACCTGGTCTGTTTCACCACCACACATGACCATATTCCGTATATGCGCAAGATTACGGGTAAGGACGAATTCAGCGAGGTACGTAGCATAATCATAATGGGCGGTAGCCGAATTGCCGTGCGTACGGCCCGTCTTGTCCCCGATAACGTAAAGGTAAAGATTATCGAGAGTGACCTTGCCCGTTGTCACAAACTTCTTGAACTTGTCGATGACAGGGTGATGGTCATTAATGGTGATGCCCGTGACCCGGAACTGTTGCGCAGTGAGGGAATAGACCATACCGATGTGTTCATGGCTCTTTGTGACAATTCTGAGACCAATATTCTTGCCTGTCTTGCCGCAAAGCGTGCAGGAGTGTCGCGTGCAGTTTCCGAGGTCGAAAATATTGACTACATTTCAATGGCCGAGAGTCTTGACATAGGTTCAATCATCAACAAGAAGAAACTTGCTGCGAGTACCATCTTCCAGATGATGCTCAATACCGATGTTTCAAGCGTGAAGTGTCTTACCTTCATTCAGGCCGTGGTCGCGGAGTTCCCGGTAAACTGTGAGTGCCTGATAACAAAGAAAGCCGTAAAGGATCTTGGTCTGCCCGACGGTGCAAACATCGGTGGTATAATACGTAATGGTGAGGGTATGAACGTCTCCGGTGGAACAATGATTCAGCCGGGTGACCATGTCATTATCTTCTGTCTTGAACATGTGTTGAAGAAACTTGAGAAATATTTCAGATAATGTTCCATCCCAAGGCCATATTCAGGATTATCGGTCTGCTGCTCTTTATTGAGGCTCTGTTCCTCTTGAGCTGCATTCCCGTTGCTCTCTACTACGGAGAGCCTCTTGAGTCGATGTTATGGTCTGTGGCTTCAATGGCTGGTGCAGGAACGCTTTTCTCCTTTTTTTGTCGAAAGGCAGGTCGTGATGTCTCCCGAAAGGACGGATACATTGTCGTGACGGTCATCTGGATAGTATTCTCGCTTTTCGGCTCTCTGCCGTACATGCTCAGCGGGTATATCCCCGATTTTACCGATGCCTTCTACGAGACGATGTCGGGTTTTACAACAACCGGTTCGTCAATCCTCAGCAATATTGAGTCGTTGCCAAAATCCCTGTTGTTCTGGAGAATGATGACGCATTGGATTGGTGGTCTGGGAATTGTGTTCTTTACCGTGGCTGTGTTTCCGATATTCGGCCTTGGCGACATGCATCTTTTTGCAGCCGAGTCTGTGGGTCCCATGCGTGCCAAACTGCACCCGCGAATCTCGGTTACTGCAAGGTGGATTCTTACCGTATACATAGGGCTTACGGTCATTGCAACTGTGGCATTCTATTTCTCGGGAATGGGCTGGTTCGACTCCTTGTGCCACTCCATGTCAACAGTGGCAACCGGCGGTTTCTCTACAAAGCAGGCGAGTATAGCGGCATTCGGCTCTCCACTGATAGAGTATGTGACTGTGCTTTTCATGTTCCTTGGCGGCGTAAGTCTTTCGTTGCAGTATCTTCTCATTTTCAAGGGACGTCCAAGGGATTTGTTCCGCGATACGGAGTTCCGTACTTATCTTTCAATAGTAGCAGTCTCTACCGTGCTGGTTGCAGTGGGGCTTTACGTGACTACCGCCCTTGATGCCGAGGCATCGTTCAGGACATCGCTTTTCCAGGTAGTTTCAATAATCACTACAACCGGTTTTGCAACCGATGATTATACCTTGTGGCAACCGTTGTTGTGGCTCATGCTGTGTGCACTTATGTTTGTAGGTGCATGCTCCGGTTCAACTTCAGGAGCAATGAAGTGTGTGCGCATAGCTACGCTTTACAAGGTTATGTGTAATGAGTTCAAACGTATCGTGCACCCGAATGCGGTTCTGCCCGTACGTATGGCCGGGAAAATTGTGCCTGCCAGTGTACAGTCGGCCATACTTGCCTATACTGTAATATACATGTTCATGGTTATAGTAGGCGTGGTCGTGAATATTGCTGGAGGCCTTGATTTTCTTAATGCGTTCGGTCTTTCGGCAGCTTCGGTAGGTAATATCGGTCCGGCTCTTGGCAACTATGGTCCAATGGATTCGCTGGGTCTGTTGCCACCGGCCATCAAGTGGTTCTGTACGTTCCAGATGCTTGTGGGCCGTCTTGAATTCTTTGCTGTTCTGTTGTTGCTTACTCCTGAGTTCTGGAAGAGAAGATGACGTGTTGTGCGCCTGTGTTTCCATTCAATTTCTATCGTTGAGTTTTTCCAACAGTTTTTCAATGTCGGCTTTCAGTCGCATATAGGGAGTCGTCTCCTTGAAATCGATGTTCTTGCTAAGCATAAGAGCCACGTCGCACTGGCTGTGGCGGTATGATGAGAGTTCGTTGTTGTACTGCTGGCGGTGGTAGGCGAGGCGCTGTATCTCCTCCTCGCGCCTGTTGCGAAGGTGACGGCACACGGGTGAGAGCATGCGCAGTACCACGTTGTTCATTATGTGGTGACCTTGTATGTAGAAGTATGTCTCTTCGGGCTTTACTCCAAGCGTGCCAAGTTCCTCCATCAGAGCTTTGTGCCCCTCTATGTGTTCTGGGAACTTGTTTTCAAGTAGCCTGATATTGTGTGCCACCCTGCCACTTAGCTGCTGCAGCGAGTATGCCGGCTTGCCTATTGTGAATGATGTGAGGCGCACAATCTCGCAGAACTGGAGCAGGCTCATGGTGCCGGTGTCATGCATGCGGTAGAGCAGTATGTTCCAGGCGAAGAGTGGAAAGCATATCTGCGAGTACAACTTCATGAACTCCTTGAAATCAATGATGTTCTGGTCGTTGAGTGTGCTTTGCACGCATATCTGTTTCAGGCTCCCGGCGTTGCACTTCAAGTTCTCGATTGCATATGCGTATGTATGCAGTATATACGGGTTTTCTATGAGTTGCCTCGATGTCGATGTGGCTCCCTGTAGCAGATAATCATAGTCACTGTCCACGCATGCAATCATGTTACGTCCGGCTGCCTTGCCCAACATGTTCATCATCGCCTGTTTCTTGCCTTTTGTGAGGTTTGAACGCGCAGGCAGCATCACCTCGAAATGGTATCTGTCGCTTTCGTAGTCATCGAAAACCGAACGCCAAAAAGAGATGTCATCATAGCTTTCAACGTATGCTATGATGCGGTGTTGTGCTCTCTTGGGGCGCAATGCATTTGCTGCCTCAATGAATTGGGAATTGAGATATTCGGTCAGCCTTTTCATATCTCAGTAGTATTTATTTTATCTTTAACCACACTTCGTGTGCTTGAACCTGCTCACGCTAGGCATAGCAAAAGTAAACTTTTCCTCAGTCCTCGTTTACTAGCAGTTTTCCGCTTTGACTTTTCCCTTTTTACCTCGTTATCTCCTCAATCTCCGTCACAGCGTCCATCCAACCGTCCATTATTATGGCTGGGGAGTGGGTACACAGGATTATCTGGGTATTGGGGTTGAGTGTGCGTATGAGGGTGATGAGCCTCTGTTGCCACTCTATGTGCAGTGATATTTCGGGCTCGTCCATGAGCATCACGCCGGGGCGGTTTTCCTGTACCAGTGCAGTAAGCAGGATTACCAGCAGCTGTTTTTCGCCTGACGAAAGCATGTAGGGCGGTATCCTCTCGCCGTACTGCTCAAAGAATATCTCGTTGTTGTCGCGTACGATGGTTTTGGCTGTAGGGGCAAAAAGTTCATCAATAAGGTCCTGGAACTGTTTCTTCGGTTTTGTCAACTCGGTGGCGAGTCTCTGGTCATCGGGGTTGCCCGATGTGAGCAACGATATTATCCTGTTGCCGATGTTTACCTGGTAGTTCAGATAGCGGCGCTGCAGGTTGTATAGTTGCCAGTCAAGTTCGGTGCGTATGTCGGCGCCCGACACCTTGTCAAGCACCTCCCGGCTCATTATGGGGCGGTCAATGCTGCTTATCACATCGAAGTTGATGCTTGTGGCATCTTCGGGGAAGAACTTTACCAGCACTCCGTCTTCGGGGTGGCTAGTCAACCGCCCGTCACGCATTATTCTCAGGTGGTTGGCCGAACGGTTGATGATGGTGCTCTTGCCGACACCGTTGCTGCCGCTGAGTATGTTTACGTCGGGGCGCAGTTCCCATACTATGTGCTTGCGGTTGCTCCACAGGGAGTCAATCTCAATGCTCTTTATGTATTGTGCCGTCTTTTCCATATTCCAAGCTTTCACATTTCACATTTCAGTTTTTCGTTTTCACCTTTTGGCCCATGCTTTTGGCAAATGTAATATAATGTTGCTCCAAATTCAAGTAAGAACTGTGCTAAATAGTTTAAAAATAGTGAAAAATGTTGGCAAAAGCCAATTTGTTCTTATCTTCGCAGAAAAGGAGCCCTCTCTTTTGCAGGTGCAAAGCGGGCTTCCTGTCAAACGGTCAAAAACTTATGGTTATGATAAGAATCTATTGCAGAAATAACGGTGTTACCAAGGAGTTTGAGAGTGGTCTCTCTTTGAAGGAAATCTATGACGGTTTGGGGTTGGATATGCCATACGGTGTCATTGCAGCCCGTGTCAACAATGTCACTCACAGTCTTGCCAAACGCATTTACCGTCACAAGGATGTCGAGTTCATTGATATAACATCCAATGACGGTATGCGCATGTATGTCCGTTCACTCACGTTTATCTTCATGAAAGCCATGAATGAGGCTTTCCCTGGTGAAACGGTGCGTTTCGAGAATGCCATATCCAAAGGATACTATTGCCGTATGGACCGTCCGATTACGCCCGATGAACTCTCGTCCGTGCGTGAGAGGATGCGTAACATCATAGCTTGCGACATTCCGTTCAAGCGTGTCGAGTGTCATACCCAGGATGCAATAGAGTTGTTCTCGAGCATCGGACGCATGGATAAGGTGCGTTTGCTTGAGACATATGACAAACTTTATACAAGCTATTACGAACTTGACGGTTATATTGACAGTTACTACAACGGTCTTGTGCCAAGCACCGGGTATATCGGGCTTTTTGAGGTGGAGATTTATGATGATGGCGTACTTCTTCGTGTTCCCAACAGGAACAAACCTACTGAACTGGAGGATAAGGTGCCGCAGGAGAAACTGCATGAACTTTTTGAGGAACGCTTGCAGTGGCATCAGAAAATGGGAGTCGAGACCATAGGAGACTTCAATCTTGGTGTGCGCGCAGGTTTTGGCGTGGAGCTGGTGAATGTCTCCGAGGCGCTTCAGGAACGCCGTCTTTCGCAGATTGCCGATATGATACATGAACGCGGCTCAAGAGTCGTGCTCATTGCCGGTCCGTCATCTTCGGGCAAGACTACATTCAGCAAGCGCCTGAGCATACAGTTGCTTGCATGCGGTCTCAAACCATACGCGATATCACTCGATGACTACTTCGTGAACCGCACTCTTACTCCGCGTAAACCCGACGGCGATTACGATTTTGAGTCAATCCATTCGATTGACCTGCCATTCTTCAACGAGTCGCTGACGCGTATACTCGCCGGTGAAGAGGTCGATTTGCCGACATATAACTTTAAAAGTGGCGAACGTGAGTTCAACGGTAAACACCTCAAACTTACCCCCAACATGGTGCTTGTCATTGAGGGAACACATGCCTTGAATCCAATGCTCACTTCGCAGATATCCGACAGTGAGAAGTTCCGCATCTATGTGTCGGCACTCACGTCGATAAAACTCGATAATCACAACTATATATCGACGTCGGACAACCGTCTGTTGCGCCGCATTATACGAGACGCCAAGTATCGTGGCTATTCTGCTCAGGAGACTATCATGCGCTGGCCGTCGGTGCGTCAGGGCGAGGAAGAGTGGATTTTCCCATATCAGGAGAATGCCGATGTCATGTTCAACTCATCGCTTTTCTACGAGCTTGCAGTCTTCAAGGCGCAGGCCGAACCGATGTTGCGTGCCGTGCCTGAGAATCTTCCGGAGTATTCCGAGGCGCAGAGGCTTTTGCGTTTCCTCGATTATATTGTACCTTTGCAGGACAAAGAACTGCCGCCGACTTCACTTGCACGTGAATTTCTTGGAGGCAGTAGCTTCAAATATTGACAAGATAGGTATATATGTCAAAAGGCTCATTTACACAGACACAGCATCAGGAACAGTCGCTTGTGCAGACACTCTCTCCGCAACAGTTGCTTGCGGTGCAGCTGCTTGAGATGACTGCGGTTGAGATTGAGGAGAGGGTGCGCGGCGAGGTTATGGACAACCCCGCCCTTGAACAGTTGGAACCCGACGCTGTCTCTGCGGATGAGGCTACTGAGCCAGACCATGAGTCTCTTTCTCTTGACGATTACGACGACTACAGCGGTAACGAGGAGATTCCTGTCCATTACAGCCCGTCCGGTTATACGGATATCCCTGTCGGCGATACACTCTTCTTCGGTGATACCCTTATGGAGCAACTTGGCGAGTTGCCGCTTACTCCATTGCAGATGGCTGTAGGCGAGTACATAATAGGCTCGCTTGATGAAGATGGCCTTTTGCGCAAACCTCTTTCCGAAATAGCCGACGAACTGCTCATTTACAACAGTCTTGATGTTACAGAGGCAATGGTACTTGAGGTGCTCGGGATGATACAGACTTTTGAGCCGGCCGGCATTGCTGCGCGCAATCTGCGGGAGTGTCTTCTCTTGCAACTTGACCGTAATGGCGAGGGGCATGACAGGACCTTGCAAAGACGCATTGTAACTGAGTGCTATGATGACTTTACGGGCAAACGTTGGACGCAGATTGCTGATAGGCTGGGTGTTACAGACGAGGAGTGCCGTGAGGCTATCGCCGAAATTGTGCGCCTTAACCCACGCCCCGGTGCGTCGTTGACCGAGAGTGTCGGCTTCAGTCGTCAGCAGATAACGCCTGATTTCCTGCTCGAAGTTCAGGACGACGAGGTGTATGTCTCGCTTAATAATTCACATGTTCCGGCTTTGAAGGTAAGCGATGAGTATGTGCAGATGCTTGACGGGCAGGCTGGTTGTTCCAATGGCGAACAGCGTGCAGCGGCACAGTTTCTGCGGCAGAAGATTGATGCAGCAAGGAATTTTGTCAATGCGTTGCAGCAACGTGAACGCACAATGCTCTCTACCATGCGTGCCATTGTGAAGATGCAGAAACCGTTCTTCATAAACGGTGGCGATGAAGCCATGCTCAAGCCTATGATTCTTGAAGATATTGCCAAGGCAACAGGCTATGATATCTCCACAATCTCCCGTGTGGGGAACAGCAAATATGTGCAGACCCCCTGGAGTATCTATCCGCTGAAGTACTTCTTCAGTGATGGAGTGGTGAAGGATGACGGTACAGAGCAGTCGGTATATGAACTGTTCCGCGTGATACGTGAACTTGTAGATGCTGAGGACAAGAACAATCCGCTTACCGACCAGGCGCTTCAGGAAATGCTGCAGGAACAGGGGTATAACGTGGCGCGCCGCACAGTCGCAAAATACCGCGAGCAACTTGGTATACCGGTAGCAAGGCTTCGCAAGGAGTAGAATTCAAAAAAAATAGATATGAATATTTTTCGCGTATTGTCATTTCTCCTGATATTCCAGTTCTCTTTTGGAGTAGCTGCGCAGGAGAAATATCCTGTTGTGCTTGAGTGTGAGTTGCAGAGTGAGATTCTTGGTGCCACAAAGAAGTATTGCATATATCTGCCCGAAGGGTATGCCGACGGGGAGAGGGCGTTTCCGGTTCTGTATCTCCTGCATGGGCTTACCGATACCCACACTGCATGGCGTGACAAGGGAAATGTGCAGGATATTGCGACCGAAGTGATGCGGTCGGGCAATGCGTGCGAAATGATAATTGTCATGCCCGATGCAGGAACGGATTATGACGGCTATTTCAACTGTGAAGGGTGGCGTTACGAGGATTACTTCTTTCAGGAGTTCATTCCTCATGTCGAGAATATGTACCGCGTCATCGCCGACAGGCAGCACCGTGCAATTGCCGGCCTTTCAATGGGCGGCGGCGGAACAACATGGTATGCGATAAACCACAGTGACATGTTTTCAAGTGCCTATGCCATGAGTGCTCTAATGGGTATGGTGGACAACAGTTGGATAAGTCATAGCCCCGATGAACGGCGCCGTGTATTCATGGAGAGTGCCGTTGCAAACAATAATATCAAAGCGGTAGAGGATGCTACAGAAGAACAGCGTGCGAGGATATCCTCGGTGCGTTGGTTCATTGATGTGGGCGATGATGATTTCCTCTTTGACAACAACATGGATTTCATAAAGGCTATGCGCCAGAAGCGCATTCCTTACCAATTGCGTGTGCGCGACGGTGCCCATGTGTGGCAATATTGGCAACAGGCACTCTACATCGCACTTCCGTTCGTTTCCGAAGGCTTTGGTGATTAAATCCCCTTCTTCTTGAAAAATTCTTTCGGAGTCATGCTGTATTCCCTGTGGAATGCACGGCGGAACGAGAACGTGCTTTTGAAGCCGGCTGCCAGTGCAAGCCTGTAAATCGGTTCGTTGGGTTTTTCGTGCTTCATCCTTGTGACATACGCTATTCTCAATTTATTCAATAGCGTGGGAAAAGATGTCTCCAGCACCTCGTTTACAAACCTTGAAGCATAGCTGCGGTTTGTGACAAGGTCGTTGGCGAACTCCTCAATCGTGTAGTCCTGTTTCACGAAAAATGGTCTCTTTTCGCTCAATAGTATTGTGTACCTTTCATTGATTCTCTTTTTCCAATCTTGCATATATTCCAAATATTCGGGAACATAATGCAAAATTGCTCAAAAAGGAGTGCGATCTTTTTCACTCAAAAGAAACAGATTTTCACTTCAATGACAAAAACGGATGTATTGTACACTACTTGCTACTTTCCGGTAGTGCTCTCCCTCCTGTATTCACTCGGCGTCAGGCCAAATTCACTCTTGAATGCTCGGCTGAAGTAGCTTGGTGATTCAAAGCCGCATACAGCCTGTAT
>JAZQZM010000002.1:0-13158 GCA_045634085.1 Bacteroidaceae bacterium | reverse complement strand
CTGACCCATTGAGTGGAGGTCGGTTGTGAAGTCTACCGATGCAGGGAAGATACCCTTGTTCTCCTTACCCTCACTCTCGCCGTAGAGCTGCTTCCACCACTCAGATGTGAAGTGGAGCTTTGGCTGGTAGTTAACGAGAATTTCAATCTTCTTGCCGTCGGCATAAAGTGCGTTACGTGTAGCTGCGTACATTGCTGCGATGTTCTCCTCGAATGGAACCTCAGGAGCGCAGTTCTTCTCCATGTCGGTTGCACCCTGTACAAGTGCCTCGATGTCAAAGCCTGCAACAGCGATTGGCAACAGACCTACCGGTGTGAGCACTGAGAAACGGCCACCCACGTTGTCGGGGATGATGAAGCTCTTGTAACCCTCCTTGTTTGCTGTGATGCGTGCAGCACCTTTTACTGCATCTGTAATGGCAACAATCACCTTGCTTGCCATCTCCTTACCGCGCTGGTCCTCGCACTGCTTCTTGAGAAGACGGAACGCAAGGGCGGTCTCGGTTGTAGTACCAGACTTTGAGATGTTGATTACACCAAACTTCTTGTCTTTCAAGTACTCGGTAAGCTCAAAGAGATAGTCTTCGCTGATGTTGTGGCCTGCGAAGATGACTCTTGGGTTCTTGCTGTCACCGATGAGTGCAGCAAAGTTGTTGCTGAGAGCCTCGATGACTGCACGTGCACCAAGGTAGCTGCCACCGATACCTGCAACTACAACAACCTCGCAGTTCTCACGTAGTGTCTGCGCTGTAGCGTTGATGTCGGCAATGTGCTCCTTTGTAATTGATGATGGAAGGTGCAACCAGCCAAGGAAGTCGTTGCCTGGGAGTGAACCGTCCTCAAGAGCTGCCTGTGCGCGTTTAACCTGTGGCTCAAGAGCCATAATCTGCTCACGTGTTACAAAACCTGTAACCTTGTCGATGTTAAGTGTTATATTTTTCATTGTTGTTGAATTTTACTTGAATGAGTCGGTCAAAAGCTTGATTTCAATCACCGGTGAGATACCCTCGTAAAGGATGTTGTAGACTGCATCGATGATAGGGGTGTTTATGCGGTAGTGCTCGTTAATCTCCTTGATGCACTTTGCTGCATAGTAACCCTCGGCAATCATCTCCATCTCAATCTGCGCATTCTTTACTGAATAGCCCTTTCCAATCATGCTACCGAACACACGGTTACGGCTGAACTTTGAGTAACCTGTAACAAGAAGGTCGCCCATGTATACCGAGTCGTTGATGGTGCGTTCGATGGGGTGTACAACATTGAGGAAACGGTTCATCTCAATTGCTGCGTTCGACATGAGTACTGCCTGGAAGTTGTCGCCGTACTTGAGTCCGCTGCAGATACCTGCTGCAATGGCATAGATGTTTTTGAGAACCGAACCGTACTCAATACCCACAACGTCGTCACTTACCGATGTCTTGATGTAGCTGCTGCCGAGTTTCTTGGCGAATTGCTTCGCATGGTCGATGTTGGCGCATCCAACTGTGAGGTACGAAAGACGTTCAAGTGCAACCTCCTCGGCGTGGCAAGGACCTGCAATTGCTGCAATGTTCTCGTAAGGAACCTTGTATACCTTGTTGAAGTACTCCGATATAATCAGGTTCTCCTCGGGAACGATACCTTTGATGGCGTTTACAATGAACTTGTCCTCAAGATTTGCCTTCAGTTTCTTCAGGTGGTTCTTTAGGTAGGGTGATGGAGTAACGAATATCAGAATGTCACTCTCCTTTACAATCTTGTTGATGTCCGACGAGAAATTGATTCTGTCCGTGTCGAACTTTACTGCCGAGAGGTATGCAGGGTTGTGTCCAAGGCGCTTGAAGTCCTCAATGCGGTCGTCGCGTCTGATGTACCAGTTTATTGTCTCCACATTGTTGAGGATAATCTTGGCAATGGCTGTAGCCCAGCTGCCTCCACCCATGATGGCAACCTGTTTGTTCGATAGTTCCATAATATAGTGTTTTAAGTGCTGCAAGGGAGTGCCTCTTTGCAGGGATATTCCCTTGCAACATTATTGTATTTATATGAATTGGCGCTTATCCCAGTTTCTCGATCCATGCGGCAACATCGTTCACCGATGGGGTGGTGTAACCCAACTTGAACTTCTTGTTGATGCCGCCGATCTCCTGCTGTATCTTTTGCGCGTTGCCTCCCTTGAGGTCGTTTACAAGGTTGTAGCCGGCCTTGTGGAGTACTGGAACCCACTCCTCGGGTACACCTATTACTGCAAATGCTGCAGCATTGTCCTTCGGAACCTTCTTCTCGGGGCGCATCTGTGGGAAGAAAAGCACCTCCTGAATTGTTGTCTGGCCTGTCATGAGCATTGCAAGACGGTCCATACCGATACCCATACCCGATGTAGGAGGCATACCATATTCGAGAGCACGTACGAAGTCCTTGTCAATGAACATAGCCTCGTCGTCGCCCTTCTCGCTAAGGCGCAACTGCTCCTGGAAACGTTCTGCCTGGTCAATTGGGTCGTTGAGCTCGCTGTATGCGTTGCAGAGTTCCTTACCGTTTACCATAAGCTCGAAACGTTCAGTAAGTTCCGGGTTGTCGCGGTGACGCTTGCAAAGAGGTGACATCTCGATTGGATAGTCTGTGATGAATGTTGGCTGTATGTAGTTGCCCTCGCAGAACTCGCCGAATATCTCGTCAATGAGCTTGCCCTTACCCATAGTCTCGTCAACCTCCATCTTCAGCTCCTTGCATATTGCAAAAATTTCCTCCTCACTCTTGCCGTTTAGGTCGTAGCCTGTGAACTCCTTGATAGAGTCGAGCATGGTCACGCGACGGAATGGAGCCTTGAAGCTGATTGTGTGCTCGCCCACCTGAACGTCTGTTGTACCGTTAACGTCAAGCGCAATCTTCTCAAGCATCTGCTCGGTGAAGCACATCATCCAGTTGTAGTCCTTGTATGATACGTAGATTTCCATACATGTGAACTCAGGATTGTGTGTGCGGTCCATACCCTCATTGCGGAAGTTCTTTGAGAACTCGTATACACCCTCGAAACCGCCTACAATAAGACGCTTGAGGTAAAGCTCGTTTGCAATACGCAGGTAGAGAGGTATGTCGAGTGCATTGTGGTGAGTGATGAACGGACGTGCTGCAGCACCACCTGGGATAGACTGCAGTACAGGAGTCTCAACCTCCATGTAGCCCTTTGAGTTGAAGAACTCGCGCATTGAGCTGTATATCTTGTTGCGCTTGATGAAAATCTCCTTTACGTCATCGTTCACAACAAGGTCAACATAACGCTGGCGGTAACGCAACTCTGGGTCTTCAAAACGGTCATATGCAACACCGTCCTTGTACTTCACGATAGGCAGCGGACGGATACTCTTCGAGAGCATTGTCAACTCCTTTGCGTGTACTGTAATCTCTCCGGTCTGTGTACGGAACACGATACCCTTGATGCCTACAAAGTCACCGATGTCGAGCAGTCTCTTGAAGAGTACATTATAGTTATCCTTGTTCTCGCCAGGGCAGATATCGTCACGTGTGATGTATACCTGTACGCGACCCTTTGAGTCCTGAAGCTCAATGAATGATGCCTTGCCCATTACACGGCGGCTCATCATTCGGCCGGCAATACACACCTCGCGTGGCTCGTCCTCGTCCTTGAATTCTGCAACGATGTCTGTTGAGAATGCATTGGTGGGGTACTCTGCTGCGGGATATGGCTCAATGCCCATGTTGCGCAGTTCGGCAAGTGCCTCGCGACGCACGATTTCCTGTTCGCTAAGTTCTAGAATGTTCATTGTTATTGTGTTTTATATTAGTTTCTTAAAATATTCTATTGTGTGTCCCAGACCTTCGTCAAGCTTTATGTAGGGCTGCCAGCCACCGAGCATGCGGTTGGCAAGCGTGATGTCCGGCTTGCGTTGGCGGGGGTCGTCCTGTGGCAACGGTTCAAATATGATCTTTGACTTTGAACCTGTAAGTTCGATAACCTTTTCGGCAAGTTCCAGCATTGTGAACTCTCCGGGGTTACCGATGTTCACCGGGCCAGTAAAATCGTCGCCGGTCTCCATCATGCGCACCATGCCCTCTACAAGGTCATCGACATACTGGAAACTGCGTGTCTGCTTCCCGTCGCCGTATATTGTGATGTCCTCGCCCTTGATTGCCTGTACAATGAAGTTCGACACCACGCGTCCGTCGTTCATGCTCATTCGCGGACCGTATGTGTTGAATATGCGTATGATCTTTATACGTGTAGCATTCTGTCGGTGGTAATCCATGAAAAGCGTCTCGGCGCATCGCTTGCCCTCGTCGTAGCATGAACGTATGCCAATGGGGTTCACGTTGCCCCAGTAACTTTCCACCTGGGGGTGTATGTTGGGGTCGCCGTATACCTCGCTGGTCGATGCCTGAAGAATCTTGGCTCCGGTGCGCTTTGCAAGGCCCAACATGTTCATTGAACCTATCACGCATGTCTGTATGGTCTTTACTGGGTCATGCTGGTAGTGTACCGGTGAAGCAGGGCAGGCAAGGTTGTATATCTCATCGACCTCGGCTGTGTATGGCTGTGTCACGTCGTGTCGCACAAGTTCAAAGTGGTCGTTGCCTATGAGATGACGTATGTTGTCTTTGCTGCCTGTAAAGTAGTTGTCGAGGCAGATGACATCATTGCCGTCATTTAGCAGACGTTCGCACAGATGCGAACCGATGAAGCCGGCTCCTCCCGTAACAAGTATTCTTTTCATATGACTCTCTCTTATTCAAATTTAGCACTGCCTTTGCCAATCATGTTGCCGTCGACAAAGATGAATGCCTGGTATTCACCCTCCTGCAGCGTCTCTTCAATGTCCCAATACATGTCGAGCTTAACCTCCTCGCTGTTGTACTCGAAATCCCTCTTCATTGAGTAGGATATCGTACGGTTTTCGTAGGTGAAGGTGTTGCTTTCCTTCTTTTTCAGCGACTCATGGTCGGGTTGCAGAATCCTTATGTATGCAGTCTTGTTGCCTGTTGACGAAGTGATATTCTTGGCAATGGTAAAGCTCACCTTTATCTGCTTTGCCTTCTTGATGTTCTTGGTGTCGCGTCCGTTCTTGCGCAGCAATGTTATGCTGATGTCATTTGCATCGAGCTGCGAGGCCAAAGAGACCTTCTCACTCAGTATCTCTTTCTCGCTGGCAAGGTTGTCAATCTGCTTTGCAGCCTTCTTGTACTTCTCCTTCACGGCACTGTTCTCCTGCTTCAGGTTCTCGTTCTCACGGCTCAGTTCGGCTATCTGCCTTGTATAATCCTTGAGAACCTCGCGCAGAGTCTTCAGTTCCTTCTTCAGGCGCGTAATCTCGGCATAGTTGGTGGCCTTTGTGCGTTCAAGCTCCTCAATGAGTGCTTGAGTGCGCATCTGCTCACGTTCGAGCTTGAATTTGAGTGAGTCGTTGTCAATCTTTACAATGAGCTCTTGGTATTCACTCTGGGCCAGTGCAAGGTCGTTACGCATCTCCTCCTTCTCAAGCGCGACAAGTTCCTCCATCTCCTGCTTCTCCTGGATGACATTCTCGGTCTCCTTCATGCTGAAGAAGAGGGATACCGACACGGCTATTATGCCAATGAACAGCAGTACTGAGATTGTCGCAAGGAGAGTGGTGGCGTTAAGCTTCATATTCTTTATATTCATTGAAGTGCTACTTGATTGTCCGGTTTACAGTTACTTCGACAGCTTCTGTATGCTCTCCTTGAGCATTGCAATCTTCTCAGTCGCGTCGGACTGCTTCTTGCGTTCAATTGCAATGATGTTCTCAGGTGCCTTGCTCACGAAGTTGGGGTTACCGAGCTTTGCCTCCACACTCTTGAGGAACTTCTCGTGGTAAGCGAGCTCCTCCTGTAACTTGGCAATTTCGGCATCCTTGTCAATGAGTGAACCCATTGGTACGGCAAACTCTGTTGTGCCTACACGGAACGATACAGCTGTATCATCGGGTGAAGCCACGTTGTCGATAGATGTGAGGTTTGCCATTTTGGTGAGAACGCACTCAAGTCCTGCAACAGGCGATTCGCCTACAATCTGCAACGCAAGCGGCTCGCGTGGCGACAAGTTCTTCTGCTGGCGGATGGCACGGATGTTACCTATTACGTCCTTGAGGGTAGCAATCTTGCTAAGGAACTCGTTGTCATACTCTGCAGCAAGTTCCTTTACACTCTGTATCATGATGCTCTCGCCATCCTTGCGTTCCTTGATGCTCTGCCACAACTCCTCGGTAATGAATGGCATGAATGGGTGCAACAGGCGCATGAGGCTGTCGAAGAATCCGAGTGTAGCCTCGTATGTCGCAGCGTCGATAGGTGAACCGTATGCGGGCTTTATCATTTCGAGATACCATGCCGAGAACTCATCCCAGAAGAGTGAGTACACGTTCATGAGAGCCTCGTTCAGACGGTATTTGCCGAACTGGTCCTCAAGCAGCTCTGCCGACTTCGCGAGTGTGTCGGCGAAGTACTTGATTGCGAGCTTTGAACTCTCGGGCTGTTCAATCTCGTTGCTTACATTCCAGCCGTTTACAAGGCGGAATGCGTTCCATATCTTGTTGCAGAAGTTGCGTCCCTGCTCACACAGGCTCTCGTCGAACAGGATATCGTTGCCGGCAGGTGCCGACAGCATGATGCCCATGCGTACACCGTCGGCGCCGTAACGTGCAATAAGGTCAAGCGGGTCGGGGCTGTTACCGAGTGACTTGCTCATCTTGCGGCCGAGCTTGTCGCGTACGATACCTGTGAAGTATACGTTCTTGAAAGGCATCTCTCCCTGGTACTCGTAACCTGCCATAATCATGCGGGCTACCCAGAAGAAGATGATGTCCGGACCTGTAACGAGGTCGTTTGTGGGGTAGTAGTAGCTTATCTCCTTGTTGCCCGGCTCAAGAATACCGTTGAACAGCGAGATTGGCCACAGCCATGAGCTGAACCATGTGTCAAGCGCATCCTCGTCGTGACGCAACTCCTCGGCTGTGATGTTCTCGTAACCTGGGATAGCCTTTGCAAGTGCAAGCGCCTGCTCGCGGCTCTCGGCAACAACGAACTTCTCGTCTGCACCCTCGGCTACAGGGAGGAAGTACGCCGGTATGCGGTGTCCCCACCACAACTGACGGCTGATACACCAATCCTGAATGTTTGCAAGCCAGTTGTTGTATGTTGTCTTGTATTTAGTTGGGTAGAATTTCAGTCTGTCCTCCATTACCGGTGGCAATGCTATGTCGGCAAAGTGCTGCATGCGCAGGAACCACTGCATGCACAGGCGTGGCTCAACAGCAGTGTCGGCATTGCGTTCGCTGTAACCAACCTTGTTGTCGTAGTCCTCAACCTTCTCCAGCAGACCGGCATCGGCAAGGTCTTTGGCAATCTGCTTGCGCACATCCATGCGGTCCATACCCACGTACATGCCAGCAGCCTCGCTGATAGTGGCATCGGCATTGAAGATATCGATAGTCTCAAGATTATGTGTCTTGCCAAGCATGTAGTCATTGGTGTCATGTGCAGGAGTTACCTTGAGGCAACCTGTACCGAACTCAATCTCTACATAGCGGTCCTCAATAACAGGAATACTTCTGTTTACAAGCGGAACTATTACATTCTTGCCCTTGAGCCAGCTGTTCTTGGGGTCTTTGGGGTTGATGCACATTGCTGTATCACCCATGATTGTCTCGGGGCGTGTTGTCGCAACCACTGCGTAACGGCGACCGTCGGCGTCGCGGTGCAGAATCTGGTGCTTCACTGTGGGGTCGAATGCATCGTTTGCATTCAGTACTACAGCATCGGCTTCCTCGCCGTCGGTGCAGCCCGCAGCCTCATCAACATAATATTTCAGGTAGTAGAGCTTGCTCTTCTCCTCTTTGTAGATTACCTCTTCGTTGCTGAGTGCAGTCTGTGCCTTGGGGTCCCAGTTTACCATGCGTAGCCCGCGGTAGATGAGTCCCTTGTTGTAAAGGTCGCAGAATACCTTGATGACACTCTCGCTGCGAACTTCGTCCATTGTGAACGATGTACGGTCCCAGTCGCATGATGCACCGAGCTTGCGCAACTGCTTGAGGATGATGCCGCCGTGTTCGTCGGTCCACTCCCATGCATGCTTGAGGAACTCCTCGCGTGTGAGGTCACTCTTCTTTATGCCCTGCTCGGCAAGTTTCTTTACAACCTTTGCCTCGGTAGCGATAGATGCGTGGTCGGTACCCGGAACCCAACAAGCATTCTTGCCCTGCATGCGTGCATGGCGTACAAGGATATCCTGAATGGTATTGTTGAGCATGTGACCCATGTGCAGCACACCGGTCACGTTTGGTGGGGGAATTACAATTGTGTAAGGTTCTCTCTCATCAGGTTCTGAATGGAACAGACGGTTCTTCATCCAGTATTCATACCACTTTTCTTCTACTTCAGAAGGAATATAAGTTGTAGCTAAACTCATGATTTTATATTGTTATTTTGTTATGTACGCAATTATTCTAATATATGCTAACTGCAAAGTTAACTCTTATTTATCAAATATTCGGTTCTTGAAGATAAAAAAATGCGAAAATGAACCTTTGGGACGGTAATTTTCTTACAGTTTTTTGTGTTTTACTTATTTGGACTATTTTTGTGATTTGTAAAACCAAAAGCTATGCACGACAGAGAAGAGATGATGGCCGCCTATGGCCGCTTTCTGGATGTTCTTGACGAATTACGCGAGAAATGTCCGTGGGACAGGAAACAGACCAACCAGAGCCTGCGTCCCAATACAATAGAGGAGTGTTTTGAACTGTGCGACGCACTCATTGCCGATGATACACAGAATATATGCAAGGAACTTGGCGACGTGCTGCTGCATGTGGCCTTCTATGCCAAGATTGCAAGCGAGAAGGGACAGTTCGATATGAAGGATGTGTGTGACCGCCTTTGCGAGAAACTTATCTACCGTCATCCCCATGTCTTTGGCGAGGCGGTGGCCGAGACTGCCGGCGAGGTATGCAAGAACTGGGAACAGCTCAAACTCAAGGAGAAGGATGGCAACAAGAGTCTGCTCAGCGGCGTACCCGTGTCAATGCCATCGCTTATAAAGGCTTATCGCATGCAGGAGAAGGCAGCCAATGTCGGTTTCGACTGGGAGAAGAAGGAGGATGTGTGGGCTAAGGTGCGCGAGGAGATTTCAGAGATTGAGGTTGAGATGAATAAAGGTGACAAGGCGAACATGGAGAAGGAGTTCGGCGATCTGTTCTTCAGTCTTGTAAACGCAGCACGTTTGTATGGTATAAACCCCGACAATGCTCTTGAGATGACCAATGCAAAGTTCAGGAACCGTTTCGGCTATGTCGAGGAACATACCATCAAAAAAGGCCGTAATCTTAAGGGTATGTCTCTTGATGAGATGGATTCACTCTGGAACGAGGCCAAGAAACAGGGGTTGTAGTTAGGGCATATATCATAAGCAAAAGAGGTTCTCCGATGAGAACCTCTTTTGCTTATGATGGTGTTATTCCTTTTTCATCCCTTTGGGACCGTTTCTGCGACGTTCAGTCATCTTCTTCATCAGGTCGCGCTGGAACGATGTCTCGGCCTGCTGCACTCGGCGCACCTTGCATGGGGGCAGTACCTCGAGATACTTGTCGGTGTATTCCCTTTCGAGTTTGGCAACCTCAATCTTTACATCGGCCATGTTGTACACAAATCTGCGGCACTCCTCCTCGGTCATCTTCTCGCCTGGCTGCTTTCTGAAATCCTTGCGTGCATTGCGTTCAAGCTCGAATTTCTTCTTCTGCAGTTCAAAGAAAAGCGGGAAGAATGCGTCGGCCTCCTCTTGTGTCAGTTCGGCCTTTTCGGTTATATGACTCTTCTGCTTTGCCTGGAACTCCTCGGGTGAGAAGTGTCTCTTCCCGACTTTGGGCTGCTCCTGTGCTACAACGATGGTGACTGTTGCAATTATCAGCATGAGTGTCATCAGGCATTTTTTGAGAGCCTGTGAATATCCTTTTGTGCAGTAATTTTTCATGTGGTATCTCTTTTATTCGTATTCGGTAAGGTAGCAATAGAATGTGTAGTCATCTATTGTGTAGTTCTCGAGCAGGCTGTCGTAGAAGTCGCTGTCATATGACTGCTCTTCTTGAGCAAGGTTGCTTTTCAGTTCGCCAATAACATCGGGTGTATTTGTAATGAGAACTCTGCCGGTAACAATGGCAACGATGGCGATAGCAGCCGCGTACCCGGCCACTCTTGTCCAGTTGCCAAGTACAAAGCTTTTCTTCTGTGCCGGCTTTGCCGGGGCTTTGCATGTAGTCTCGATGATGCTCCTGTTCAGCTCCTCAAAATAACCGTCGGGTGTGCTGAATGGATTCCTCTTCTTGTGCTCCTCTAGTCTCATTTTATCTGTTTATTACATCTGTTTGACAAAAGTCAGCCCCTATGGTTTAATCCCTGTTGCTGATATATTCCTCAATTTTCTTTACGGCTATGTGGTACGATGCCTTCAGTGCTCCTACGCTTGTTCCGAGAATCTCCGACATCTCCTCGTATTTCATCTCTTCGAAATACTTCATGTTAAATGTAAGACGCTGCTTCTCGGGCAAACGGCTGACGGCTTCCTGGAACAGTGCGTCGGCTCTGTCTCCGTTGAAGTTTGTGTCACTCTCGAGCTGCTCGGCCACTGCGCCCTCGGGACTGTCAAGTGAAACCGTGCTTACGGAACTTCTGCTAATGAAAGTAAGCGTTTCATTTATGGCAATACGGTATAGCCAGGTCGATATGCGCGACTCGCCACGGAACTTGTCAATATTGGTCCATGCCTTTATGAAAGTATTCTGTACCAAATCATTGGCATCTTCGTGCGAGAGTACCATACGCCGTATGTGCCAATATATCTGTTGGCTGTACTCGTTTACAATGGCCGAGAATGCGGCGGCTCTCAGGCTCTCGTTCCTGAGGCTTTCGATAATCTCCTTTTCGTTATATGCTTTCTCTGCCATTATTGTCGCGTTTCTTCAGTTTGATGCTTTTTGAGGCCGAAGGTTTAATTGTGTTATATTTTGAATACAGTTCCTTCGTCGGCGCACGAAGTGTTGGGGAATATTTCTGATGCCTCCTTCTGTAGTACGCCGGTATCTTCATAACGTGAGGAGTAGTGGCCTATTACCAACTGTCCAGCCTGGGCCTTGCTTGCCATTTCGGCGGCCTCTTTTGCTGTGCTGTGGTGCGTTGTAAGTGCGCGCGCTTTCTCACTCTCGGCAAATGTGGCTTCGTGATACAGCAGGTTGACACCCTTTATCAGTTCGCAGTTCTCGAAACATGGTCTAGTGTCGCTACAGTATGCATAACTGCGTGATGCGTCGGCCTCCTTGGTGAGCCTTGCGTTGGGGATAATTTCGCCCTCGGGGGTAGTGAAGTCGGCACCCTCCTTTATCGCTTGGCGCATGTATGTGGGGATGTTGTAGAAATTGACGGCATCGCCAATGAGATGTCTTTTCTTGGGCTTCTCCTTGAACAGGAAACCACAGCATGGGAGGCGGTGGTTCAGTGGTAGGGTCTCCACGGTGATGGTGCTGTCCTCGTATATTGTTTCGTGTTTCCTGGCGTCTATGTGATAGAAGAATATAGGATACTTCATTCCTTGGCAGAAATAGTCAATCTGTGGCTTTAGAATCTCCTCGAGCTTGCCGTCGGCGTATATGTGCAATGGGGCAGTGCGTCCCAATAGTCCGAAAGTCGATATCAGCCCTATCAGTCCGAAACAGTGGTCTCCATGCAGGTGCGAGATGAATATATGGTTTATGAAAGAGAAGTGTATATGTCCTCTCCTCAATTGCAACTGTGTTCCCTCGCCGCAGTCAATCATGAACTGTTTGTTGCCAATTCTCACGACTTGTGAACTGGCATTGTGGCGGGTGGTGGGGAGTGCCGAACCGCATCCTAATATGTGTATTTCAAAAGCTTCCATCGTCTGCAAATTTACTTATTAGAACGGTAAAAGGCAAGAGTAATTTCGGTAGAGTTAAAAAAAATAACGGTTGCCGAAAGGCAACCGTTATCATAAATATTGTGAGTTGTTGATTTACTCAGCGTTACCCTCGAGCTTGCTCTTCAATGCAGCAAGTGCATCGATGTCACCGAGAGTTGTTGAAGCAGCCTGGTTCTGGATTGCAGGTGCAGCCTCTTCAGCCTTCTTGGTCTTGCGAGCAGCAGCAGCGGCCTTCTTCTCAGCCTTCTCTTCCTCCTTAGCTGCATCCTCAAAGATACGGCTGTGAGAAAGGATGATGCGCTTAGCCTCCTTGTTGAACTCGATAACTTTGAAAGAGAGCTTCTCCTCAGCGGCAGCCTGTGTGCCATCCTCCTTAACGAGGTGCTTAGGAGTAGCAAAGCCCTCAACACCGTAAGGCAATGATACTACTGCGCCCTTGTCGATGAGCTCAGTGATAACACCCTCGTGGATTGAACCTACTGTGAATACAGTCTCGAATACATCCCATGGGTTCTCCTCGAGCTGCTTGTGGCCAAGGCTCAGACGACGGTTCTCCTTGTCAATCTCAAGAACCTGAACATCGATAGCCTCGCCAATCTGTGTGAACTCAGATGGGTGCTTAACCTTCTTTGTCCAAGAGAGGTCGCTGATGTGGATAAGACCGTCAACACCCTCCTCAATCTCTACGAAGATACCGAAGTTAGTGAAGTTGCGAACCTTAGCTGTGTGCTTTGAACCGATAGGATACTTCTCGTCGATGTTTGTCCAAGGATCCTCCTTGAGCTGCTTGATACCGAGAGACATCTTACGCTCGTCGCGGTCGAGTGTGAGGATAACAGCCTCTACCTCTTCGCCAACCTTCATGAAGTCCTGAGCTGAACGCAAGTGCTGGTTCCAAGACATCTCTGAAACGTGGATAAGACCTTCAACACCAGGAGCAATCTCGATGAATGCACCGTAGTCAGCCATAACGACAACCTTGCCCTTAACAACATCACCTACCTTGAGGTCTGCGTCGATAGCATCCCATGGGTGTGGAGTGAGCTGCTTCAAACCGAGAGCAATGCGCTTCTTCTCGTCATCGAAGTCAAGGATAACAACGTTGATCTTCTGGTCGAGAGCTACAACCTCTGTAGGATCGTTTACGCGGCCCCAAGAGAGGTCTGTGATGTGGATGAGACCGTCAACACCACCGAGGTCGATGAATACACCGTAAGA
>JAZQZM010000001.1:0-3745 GCA_045634085.1 Bacteroidaceae bacterium | reverse complement strand
GAGGCAACATATTGACTATAACATAATCGGTAGAGAGCCAAGTATATTCAAGTCCGGTCTCAACGGGAGTCATATCAATACCTCCTGTACCGAATATCCAGGGCTTATGTACCTTTACACCCTCTTCACCGGCCTCGGGAGAAACGGTCGTACATCCCGAGAGTAAAACAGACGAGCAGAAAAGAGCTACAATAAAAAAGTTCTTCATAGTATTACTGTTTATAAAAGTTCAACAAGTTCATCTTTTGTAATGCCAAGCATCTGGGCCTTTGCCTTGAACTGTGGCAGTTCATTGGCAATGAACTCATTCTTTACGTTCTCTTTGATTCGTGCGACAGCGCCCTCCTTGACAAAATAGCCAAGACCACGTTTGTTGTAGATTATCTCCTGCGACTCGAGCAGCTGATAGGAGCGGACAATGGTATTGGGGTTCACACCCACCATTGCACCCATCTCGCGCACAGAGGGGATGCGCTCCTCCTCGCGCCAGTCACCGCGCAGGATATTCTCCTGCATCAGATCCACGTTCTGCAGATAAATAGGTTTATGTTCGCTATACTCCATAATTGACACTCGTTAATAGTTTACCTTCTTGATTCTGAAATAGGTGATGGAGAGGAATGCCATTGACATAAGAATTGTCAGGCAACGGACTGTGGTCATTACATAACCGAACAGCTCCACGTCTGTTTTTCCATCAAGCCACTCAACCAAGCCTTTAAATGTATCCTCCCAAAATTCAGGTGTTGTAATATTTACAATGACGGCAGTCAATATCACAAATGCGAATGACGTTGCTATATTGAAAAGAATAGTCTTGAGCACCTTATTCTTGCGGAAGATGGTATTGAACATTATTGAGTAGACAATAAGATTGACTAGATAGATAATGCTGTCGAATACAGGATATATGTAGGGCTGCAGATATTCATCATCCACAAATTTAACAGTTGTAAACGGATTATAGAACTCCATATGCAAGAATGCCCCTATACCCACTTTTGACAAGAGCCACAGCAACAGATCGGTAGCAGTGAGCACTGCATATGCAAGAATCGGTACTATGACAACACAAAGTACAATCATAGACAACAGTTTCTCAAGCGTGCTTGCCGGTATCATAGCATATATGTAACCCTTTTTGCGGTCATTCATATCCTTGTAGACAATGAAAGGGCTCAATACTATTGCCAATATAAAAAGAGTTCCCACAAGCGCATCTCTACTATCAGGCAATACAGGAAAGTCAACAGTAAGTGAGAAAATCCACACTGCAGCAATTACGCTTGCAAAAATAAGGAGCGACTTGAAGAAATTGGGTATATAGTTCGTTGCCTCGTACTTAATAAGCCTACCCAAACGCTTAATATCAAAAATCTCGTTCATGATCGTTTACTTTTTTGAGTTGATGTAATTGAACAACAGTTCTATGTTTATGCGGCTCTCCTCGCCGTTCACGTTCTTGCGTATTGAACTGCAACCACCAAGGCCGGCCTCGACAAACAGGGCATCATCGGGCACGGCATTGCCTGTCTCAAAGAGATACTCATCCTGAATGTCGGCAACGCTCTTGTCGAGCAATACCGCACGTTTGTCAAGAATCATGATATGGTCGAGCAGGTTCTCAACATCCTTCACCTGGTGGGTGGAGATTATTATGGTGCGCTTATCGTCCATTGTCCTTGCCACCATCTTGCGGAACTCAAGTTTGCTTGGGATATCAAGGCCGTTTGTAGGCTCATCGAGCAGCAAATATTCAGTATTCATAGAAAGGGCAATGCAAAGGATGGCTCTCTTGCGCTGACCGAGCGAAAGGGTTGTGAACTTGCGGTTGATATCTATCTCAAAATCATTGAGCAGGCTACGCAGCTGCTGCTCATCGTAATTGGGATAGAACGCCGATATTCCGGCAGCATAGCTCTTTATTGACACTGCAGGGCCTTCGAAGTCCTCGGGGATATAGAACATCTTGGACAGGAAGCCCGGTTTGCGGTCAGCCGGGGAATAGCCGTCAATATCTATACTTCCCTCTTTTGCTGTAAGCAAGCCACAAAGAAGTTTGAAGAGCGTGCTCTTTCCCACACCGTTCGCACCAAGCAGACCATATACCCTACCCTGCTCAAAAGTGGTGGTTATGCTATCCAAGACCTTTTCACTTGAATAGGCGAATGACAAATCACGAATAGTTATCATAGTGTATTAGTTTATTAGTACACTGCAAATATAAAACACAATTTTACTACTTTCCAAGAAAAAATGCGAAAATTTTTAAAAAAAGTCATATCTTCGCACTGAAAGAACAAACACCTTTGACATAATATGAAAAAAACATTACTGGGGCTTTTAAGCCTTATTTTAGTATGCGCGTGCGCGCACGATGCAAACGTAATCTCAAGCCACAGTCTGTTGCCAATTCCACAGGATATGCAGACAACAAAAGGGCATTTCACCGTGAGTGAAGGTACAAAACTCTACATTAGTGCACCGGCCGATGACAAAATCGCCATTGCCAATGCGTTTGCCGCATGGAACAACCTGTTGGAAGCTACAGAAAACAATGCAGCGACCAACTGCATTGCAATGGAAGTTTGCGACCAGGTGGAGAACGTGACATCACCCGAAGGTTACACAATGAAGGTAACCAAAGAGAAAATCAACGTAAAGGCAACATCTGCAGCCGGTCTTTTCTATGCAGCGCAGACACTGCAGCAGCTTGCTGACAGTGGCAACACCATCCCCGCCTGCACAATAACCGATGAGCCACAGTTTGCCTACCGCGGACTGATGCTTGACGTGAGCCGCCACTTCTTTGGCAAGGAGTTCGTGAAGAAGCAGATTGACGCTATGGCGCACTTCAAGATGAACCGCCTGCATCTGCACCTTACCGATGCTGCAGGATGGCGCCTCGAAATCAAGAAATATCCACGCCTTACCGAGTTTGCTGCATGGCGTTCACCCGCCATTTGGAAGGACTGGTGGTTCGGCGACCGCAAATACGTCGAGGAAGGCAGCGAGGGCGCATATGGTGGCTACTACACACAGGAAGACATCAAGGAGCTAGTTGCATACGCAGCCGAGCGCTACATAACCATCATCCCAGAGATTGAGATGCCCGCACACAGCGAGGAGACACTCACTGCATACCCCGAACTCTCATGTACACACGAGCCATACAAGCAGGCCGACTTCTGCGTGGGCAACGAAAAGACATTCGAGTTCCTCGAGAACGTGCTTGCCGAGGTCATTGAACTGTTCCCAAGCGAATACATACACATCGGTGGCGACGAGGCCGGCAAGGCATCATGGCCACACTGCCCATTGTGCCAGAAGCGCATGAAGGAGGAGAACCTGAGCGACGTGAACGAGCTGCAGAGCTACCTCATCCGCCGCATCGAGAAGTTCGTGAACAGCAAGGGACGCCAGATCATCGGTTGGGACGAGATCCTTGACGGTGGCTTGGCACCAAATGCCACAGTAATGTCATGGAGAGGCACCGAGGGCGGCCTTGCAGCAGTGAACAGCGGCCACAAGGCCATCATGACCCCAGGCGGTTACTGCTACCTTGACTCATACCAGGACGCCCCACATACACAGCCAATGGCGTTCGGCCCATACATGCCATTGCAGAAGGTATACTCATACAACCCCACCGAGGGACTGGGTGAGGAGCAGGCAAAGCTCATCTACGGTGTACAGGGCAACCTATGGGTAGAGTACATCCCGACCGAGGAGCTTGTGGAATACA